>JABGOS010000018.1 GCA_018645265.1 Deltaproteobacteria bacterium | reverse complement strand
TTCTATCGGAGGTCATCCCATCAATAGCCACCATCTGGGCTACAAGAATACTGCAACTCATCGAGGGAAAACTTTGCATAGAAGGTTTGGAAAAACTTCACGGCAAAAACTCACATACTATATTTCTCTTCACACATAAGAGCTTTCTGGATTTCCTCATAGCATCGCTCGTTCCAATCATAACGGCCATGAGGTCTAATTCCAAGCGGAGAGTTCCGCTATTCCTCTTGGCAATGGACCACTTTAAAAAGAACTTCATCCTCTACAGGGTGATTGGAATAGGCAAGATCGCCGAGGCCCTCGGTATGATCTTTGTCAATCGAAGCGATTCGGGAAATAAAGATAGGGCAACTGCGGTGATAGAAAGTGCTACAAAAAAATTGATTTATGAGGATGTGGATCTAGCAATATTTCCACAGGGCACGAGAGTCTACCCATACCCTCCACAAACGGATGAACCGTATGAAGCTGGGTACTACACTGTAGGCTCAAAAGATCGTTTGTGTAGCGACGGCGGACATCTGAAGAAAGGGGCATCCTTCATCGCTACGGATGTAGCGCTATCATTGGCATCCTCAGGAGACTCAAAACCATTGAAGATAGTCCCGGTAGCAATCGGTGGAACGGCGAAAGCTTGTCCTAGAGGTAAAATGAGAATCAATTCCGGCATAGAACTAAGACTCACCATAGGAGACCCGATACTCCTCACCGCATCATCCGTAGAGGATATTACCAAAAGCGACAGTGATAAATTTGAAAGTGACCGAATCGAGTTCGCTACAAAACTTCACAACAGAATAGATAGTTCCTTGAAGGATGCATCCAAGATTCATTCTGAGCTGGAACGCCGCTTTTTTAAGGACACGCATGACATGCTGGATCCACTACAGATGGATGAGGTGGCGTTGGCTATGAAGACATGGCGTGGAGATGACTACCTCGTTCATGCAATTTTGGATTGCATCTATACCTGTCCCAAAAAAATATGGAGACAGCTCCTCGGAGAGCTCACCCACAACATGCTGAATTTTACAGACCGAAACGGCCTGCTAGATTTTAAGGGCAAAGTTGCAAGCAACATACGTGGCATCAAGTAATGTAGGAAAAGTATATAAATGCAGCATAGGCTAGAAGACACATCGCCCCCTCCAACCTACTTATACCCAATCCTGTTTTTAGAAGCGGCAGCAGGGCCATTCCAAAACCTAGAAGAAACAAGAATTCATTTTTAAGAAGACTCGGGTCCACTGATATAGGTGCTATAAGAGACGCTATCCCTATTCCACAAAAGATATTTATTATATTGCTGCCAACAACGTTCGCCACACACATATCATCCTGTTTTCGAAAAGCGGCTATGGATGAGGTTGCAAGCTCTGGAAGCGACGTACCGAGCGCAACCATAGTTATCCCTATAAAGAACTCGTTGATTCCAAAATGCCTTGCTATTGACACTGCTGATTTAAGGAAAACATGCCCCCCTGCTACAACACCTACGATTCCAAGAAAAACGAGGACGATACAAACGCCCAGCCCATGCCTTGAAGGAAGGCCCCCTGCTTCGCGCTCCCCCTTCTCCTTGATACCCTTTCTCACTATATAAATGGAGAATACAACCATACATAGAACCAAAATGGCCCCATCCACCCTACCTAAGGTTCCGTCAATGCTCATCAGATAGAATATCACTATAGCGAACACCGAAATTGGAACTTCCCTTTTTATAAGCATTCGCTCAACTCTCAGGGGTCGGATTAGCGCCGCAATTCCCACCACAAGCCCAATATTTGCGATATTGCTTCCCACGATATTTCCGAGCGCGATAGCCCCCTCTCCTTTAGCTGAGGCGATTGCGGTCACAGTGAGTTCGGGAACGGAAGTTCCGAAGGCTACCAGGGTAAGCCCTATCAAGGCCGGTCTAATATTGAAGTTTTGCGCTATACCGCCAGCACCCCTTACTAGGGATTCAGCACCAAAATATAGAACACCCATTCCAAATATAAGATATAGCCATGCAATCCACATGCATTAAACTTACCAACGGATACGGATAATGCAATCCATCAGTTTTTCGATCATCTACCCCTTGCACCACTCATTTAAGGACGCTAAGATTCTAAGACGAGGAGGAACTACAATGAAGAGAAGAACGTTCGCCGCATCTATCGTTATATCGCTCACAGCACTCGTGCTAGTCTTGAACACACCCAGTGTTCACGCCGCCTATAAACCGGATTCAAACGCAAAGAGAACCAGCGTGCCCAGCAAGTATAAGTGGAACACTTCCGCGCTCTTCAAGAATGATGGCGCTTGGGGTGGCGCATTCAAAGCTGTAGAGAGAGGTGTAAAGGAGCTTCAGCCCTACAAAGGCAAGCTTGGCGATGCCGCAAATCTGAAGAGATGTCTTGATGCCTTTTTCGACGTAAAATTAAAACTCTCCTACGTTGCTCTGTATGCCGAGCTTAAGGTTGCCGAGGACAAGGAGGTTGAGCGCTATCAGAAGATGTTCCAGAGAACTCAAAATCTATCCAAAGATTTCAATACAAAAACATCGTTCATTCTTGAGAGCATTCTAAGGATGGATGATTCCAAAATGAAAGCTTTGCTCGCAGATAAGGGGCTTGGCCTCTACGGTGGAGCAATTGAGGATATGAGGCGAAGGCGTTCCCGCATAATGGACGCCGACACCGAGAGAGTTCTCAATATGGCTGGCGATGTCCTCTTCGCATCGAGCTGGCTAACCTCAGATATCGAACAGATATTCAAGGCTGTGATGAGGGATATCAATTTTCCAAAGATAAAGGATGAAGATGGACAGATGGTTCAGCTCAACCTTTCAAATTATTCAAAATATCGCGCATCCAAAAATCGAGATGTCAGAAAAGGTGCGGTTGACTCTTTCCTAGGATCACTGAGGAAATACCAGAACATATTCGCCGCAGCCCTGGCAGGGGAAATAAAGAGAGATGTCTTTTTTGCAAAAGCGCGAAAGTACGACAAGACTATCGAAGCATACCTGGATGCAGATAATATTGATTCAAAGGTTGTCGACAATCTAATAGACACGATCCATTCCAACTTGAAACCCTTACACAGATACGTTGCCCTCAGGAAAAAAATCCTGAAGATACCCAGCGTGCACCTCTATGATCTATACACGCCCATAATAAAGGATGTCGAAACGGACATCTCATATGAAGAGGGTTCCAGAATGATTCTGGAATCATTAAAACCGCTAGGTAACGAATATGTGGAAACCGTTAAAACAGCATTGGCTCCAGGGAGTGGCTGGGTAGACGTTTATCCAAGCCAAGGAAAGCAGAGCGGCGCATTCTCAGCATCGGTATGGAATATCCACCCATTCATCAAAATGAACTATCAAAATGAAATAGACGATGTATCGACTCTAACTCACGAGCTCGGTCACACGATGCACAGCTACCTAAATATGAAAGTTCAGCCATACGTGAATTTTGGCTATTCAACCTTTACCGCTGAAATAGCATCCACCTTCAACGAAACTCTTCTCAATAAATATCTCACGAAAAAATATGAAAATGACGATGATATGAGATTCTACATACTCGGGAATCTACTTGAACAGATACGCACCACCATCTATCGACAGACTCTATTTGCGGAGTTTGAAAAGAAAATTCATGAGTTTGCTGAGACTGGCACCCCCATAACTGCAAAACTCTTAAATAAGACCTATATCGACTTGGTTAAAAGATACTATGGTCCTGGATTTACAATAGATAAGAACGACAACGTTGAATGGGCTTTTATTCCACACTTCTATTACAAGTACTATGTCTTCACCTATGCCACCGGATTATCGAGCGGAATAGCGCTTGCAACAAAAGTGCTAGATGAAGGCGATGCTGCGAGGGATAAGTATATAGATATGCTGCAGTCATCCGCACACTCTCCTCCGCTTGAAATTCTCAAGAAGGCTGGCGCAGATCTCACAAAACCTTACGTAATAAAGGCCGCTGCAAATCTGATGAATGAAACGAT
>JABGOS010000057.1 GCA_018645265.1 Deltaproteobacteria bacterium | reverse complement strand
GACTATGAGGGATATCCAGCGATGAAGCTGGTGTATAATACAGAGACTAGAAGAGGAAGGGTTCACTTGATATTGGTTAAGAGGAGACTTTATTTTCTCCAGGGATCGGTTTTGAAAAATGCAAAGGATGAAAACGATATCGATACTTTTTTAAAATCCTTCAAACAGCAATATCGAAAGGGAAGACAGACACGCCACGCCGACAAAAATCGTTTAGGCGACTGGCGCCATTGATCATTTCAGTAAATTTTAAGTAATGTAACAGGGGGATGCGATGAAAACTAGAATCACTCTCGTATGTGCTATCCTATTCTCTTTGGGTTTAGCCGTTTTTTATCTCGGTTTTTTCTCGTCATGTGGTGCAATCGATGAGCTGGCCTATATCACTATGAATGTTCTGTTACCCGAGGGAGCTACCCAAGGGCTGGCCGAGACGCCAGTGCCAAGGACTTCTAGATTTCAAGCGATCTTCAGTAGGTCGCTCGATACCAATGAACGAAGTGAGGTCGGGGAGAATTTCATTTTAAAACAAAACGATACAGTTCTTCCCGTTACGGTTGAATGGGCGAGCGGTAATAGCGCCGCGACGTTTACACCTGAATCGCCGTTTGCTTATCAAACTACTTATACCGTTTCACTTACCATGACCGAACAGGAGTATGTGGAGGGAGTGCCCGCCACAACTTTTACAACGGCAGTGAAGGGCGATGTGAATGGAGATGGATATCCGGATCTTCTCGTTGGTGCGGCGGAGGCAGTAGGAGGGGGAGAGACAGGAAAGGTCTATTTATTCCTGAATTCAACGGATGGCATATCGAACTGTGATCTTTCATCCTGCAGTCCTTCGGCGATGATTACCGGCGCTGCGGTGGGAAACTATTTGGGTTCTTCCGTGTCACTTGCAGGTGATGTCAACGGCGATGGATATGCAGATCTTTTGATAGGTGCTGAAGGGGCTGGTACGGGAGAAGTAGGGCAAACATATATCTTCTACGGTTCATCCGAAGGAATTTCCGACTGTGATATGGGTGCAGGCTGCGCAGCTGATATTACGGTTTCAGGTATAAACGCCGGAGATTTTCTCGGAGGCTCAATTGCTTATGCGGGTGATGTTAATGGCGATGGATTCGATGATATCGTTATGGGGGCAACCGCGGCTAGAGCTGCGTATGTCATAAACGGTGGAGCATCTTTTGAGGCTGAAATCTCTGCGGGAAGTTCGGATGCCGTATTTAGCGGAACTTCTGGAGATGCGGGTGATGAAGATTTTGGAAATTCGGTAGCGTCGGCTGGCGATGTAAATGGCGACGGGTATGACGATGTCATAATAGGATCGTGGAAATCTGCCAGCGATGATAGTGGATCGGCTTATGTGTTTTTTGGATCTTCAGATGGGCTAACAAGCTGTGGTCTTGGGTCTGGATGTGAAGCAGGCACCGCGATTGATGGCGCCGAAGCGAACGATCTGTTTGGAATCTCGGTGGGTCCTGCGGGTGATGTGGATGGTGACGGATATGATGATGTGATTATCGGTGCGATCAATGCTGGAGGTGCTGGGAATCCGGGTCAGGTATATGTGTTTTTAGGATCTTCGAGCGGGATTGATAATTGTGACTTAAGTGCGACATGTACAGCCGATACGACTATCACATCACCTATAGCTATTCAGTTTGGTTTTTCAGTCCATACAGCTGGTGATTTTAACGGAGATGGTTACGACGATATTCTGATAGGTGCACCTCAAGGTGGAAATGAAGGCGTTATCGTTGGGGCGGTCATGTCCTTGTTCGGTTCGGCCAATGGAATCCCTAATGTCGATATATCTACTACTGCTGATCTTGATTTAATCTATTATGGTTCAAGTCTAAGCGATGAATGTGGTAGCTCCGTTTCAGCGGTGCTGGATTTCAATATGGATGGTTATGGAGATATTATCTTTGGTGCATCAGGCGTTGATTCAGGCGGTACTGATAAGGGACAGGTGTATCTCTATTATGGTTCAGCTGATACGAATGGAGCATGTACTGTAGGTAATGCCGATTGCATGCCAGCTACTACGATCACCGGTGCTGCTGATAATGATAGTTTAAATATTGTTAGGTAATATGCTAATAAAACATCACGGGAACTTGTATTCCACCGCCGCTTACATTTACCTTTAAGCTGCGATTTGTTGCACGTGTTATAAATCCACCGACCTTGAAGTTTGTAAATCGCTTTCCGTTCCAATCATAATGAATATAGACTCCGAGATCGGCCATCACACGTCTACGTCTTGAGAGAATTCCATCCACCTCAATCGTGTTGAGTCTTACCCTGTCCTGAAGAACGTAATGCTTCCTCTTGCTCACGGTAATTCTTTTGATTCTATTTAAAAGTTCTTTTCCCACCCAAACGAGTTCACCGCCCATGCCGTCTGCATGTTTCATGACTAGATCTGCTGCATGTTTTGTAGCGTAAGCTTCATTGCCCTCTAATAACCTTGCAGGTAATATTGCCTTATCGAGTTTGTGCGATTTCGATTTGCCGATAATTCTTTGGCGAAGATCTTTATCGGCCATTAACGTCAGTATGGTTTTTGGAGCAATGAGTCCTGTGAGGAAGGGACTGTATTGAGGTGTCTTTGTGCGAACAAGGTCACGGAAGAGCTTAGGTGCTTCCTTGTAATCACCCAGTTCAAAACTATAGGACACTTGGAAACAATCCGGTTTCCAGGGGCTGTTGCCTATCCGGACTTTGTTGTTCTGGAGGCGTATGTGTGCACGCGAAAGATCATCACAGCCATCCTCAATCTCTATTCTGAATGCGCTTGGTGAAATGAGTTTCATGTCGAGGCCGATTTTTCGAGCCTTCATCAGGATGGACTGTTCCTCCCAATTATAATAATTATAATGAAGGCGCGCGAATTTCTTTCCAAGCCTTCGCATGTTTATGGTTTCACTGAGGGCGGTGTCCAAGCATCGAACATGCTTTTTTAACTCAGGGAATATTTTGAGTATCGTTTCCTGGATGTAGGATGACCTGCCAGTTCCATCGAATCCAATCTCATTTACTTCGAGAAGCTTGGGTGGATTCTTAGGCGTAGGTTTTCCAACTATAGCCATGTCGAAGCGAAGGCTTCCCGTCACTCTTTTCCTGCGATGGGTTAGAATGGCTAGATCATCTATAAGATAGTCCACGATAGGTGATGACGGTATGATATCCTTTATCTCTTCCGATGGTAGGCTTAACAGCCTCATCAAGAATTCTGTTATATCCCTACACGTTCTGTGAATAGTTGGAAGATATGATGAAGGCAGAAATCTGGGCAGAATGGAACAGTCATCATCGCATATTCCTATCAATTCAGAATCAACGAATGCATTCCAGAGTTCTGTTTTGAGATTCGCCACCCCCCTATTTTTAAAGAGGCGTTCTATGCTTTTGGGCGGATTTTCGTGGTGGTGGGCTCTCAACATACAGAGTGTATATCTCAAATGACATATTTTGTCTAAGATGATAGGGGGGTTGGTATGAGAAAAAATCTTTTAGTCATTCTTATCGTCATTGGGGGTGTAGCAGGCGCTTTCTGCGGGTGGTTCTTTGGACCAGCCATGGAGAGCTTTGCGTTTTTGGGCGATCTCTTTCTGAACGCCTTGAAGATGATCGTAGTGCCCCTCATCATATTTTCGATGGTGGCTGGTATCGCCAGCCTAGGCGATATAAGAAAAGTAGGGGGGGTCGGCTGGAAGACGCTCGTGTACTACTTTTCGACTACTGCAATTGCAGTCGTTATAGGGCTGGTTCTGGTTAATATAATGAAGCCCGGTGTGGGCGTCGATGTTTCGAGTGTCGCCATGACGACGACTGCCACCAAAACAGCTGGTATCATAGATATTATTCTTTCTTTCGTTCCTGAAAATATCTTTCAGGCGATGGCTGAAACCAGAATGCTGCCTTTGATATTCATGTCGCTGCTTTTTGGTGGTGTGCTGACCACGATCGGTGAAAAGGGAAAGCAACTTCTGGATATATGTAAGACTATAAACGATGTCCTGATTAAAATCGTGCACCTTATTCTCTATTTTGCACCGATTGGTGTCTTTGCACTCGTTGCGAATATGTTAGGCAAGTCTGGTGGTGGCGATGCTTTTTTTGCCGAGGTGAGCAAGGTTGGTATGTACTCCATGACCGTGATTTCCGGACTGGCTATTCATGGCTTGATCGTACTTCCGTTGATCTTGTTCTTCTTGGCAAAGCGAAGCCCTCTCAGATATGGAGCGGCGATGTTGGAGGCTCTCGTTACATCATTTTCCACTTCATCCAGCTCTGCGACGCTTCCCGTTACTATAGAATGTGCCAAGAGGAGGGGCGTGAATGAGGCTGCAGCGGATTTCGTTCTGCCTATTGGTGCCACGATCAATATGGATGGAACAGCGCTATATGAGGCGGTGGCAGCGATGTTTATCGCACAGAGTTACGGGATCGAACTTGGGTTTATTCATCAAGTTGTCATTTTTCTTACTGCTACTTTGGCATCGATAGGGGCGGCCGGAATTCCTCAGGCGGGGCTGGTTACGATGTTGATAGTTCTCGAAGCCGTAGGCTTGCCTAATGAGGGTATAGGTATGATACTTGCGGTGGATTGGTTTCTGGATAGGTGTAGAACTACGATAAATGTCTGGGGGGATGCCGTCGGTGCTGCGGTGATTTCACGTTGCAAGGAGCTGAACAGCTAAATTGTAGAGGTCTTACTTGGCGTCTTTCTCGGATTCATTTTTAGCCGCAATTTCAAGAACCTCATTTACGGTATATAGAATTTTCTCACTGGATGCATCCTTACTAAGGTGTACGACAGCCCCAACCTTTCCGCTGAGCTCATAAGACTTTGCTGATTTAAGCGTTGAGAAGATGATTATCGGAATTTCGGCCAGCCCTTTGTGCATTTTTATCAGTTTTGTTGCCTGATGGCCATCCGCCCCCGGCATCTGTATATCCATAAATATCAGATCCGGAGTTTCCTTTCGAAGTGCGTTCATAGCCTCTGCGACATTCATTGCCGTCGTTACCACATGGCCAGCTCCCTCGAGCGTGTCTCTCAGTATACTTATAGCCAGTTGACTATCATCAACTACCAATATTTTAACCATGACATCCTCCTGATTTAGATTATTGACTGCTAGCATATTGATTTGGAGCTGGCAATACGCTAATCAGATTGGATCTAGGGGGTTATATGGTGGATTGGGTAAAAATTCGCGGTGATTTTCCAGCTACAGATAATGGCACCTACTTTATAAGTGCTGGCATGTCACCATTGCCAAGGCAGGTTTTCGAAGGGGTGATGAGTGAGTATCGCAAGATTTGCGAGTGTGGTGATATCAATTGGGAAGATGACATTAAAAGAAATAGGAATGTTAGGGGTAAGGTTGGAAAACTTATAGGTGCGAACGCCGATGACATTGCCTTCATTGTAAACACCTCAACATCGATGTCACTTCTCGCCCTATCTTTGAAAATAGAGTTGGGGACTGGGTTCAATGTCATATCGATGATGGATGAATTTCCAGCTACGACCGTTCCATTTGAATATCAGGATATAGATATGAGGTATGTCACGCCTGTGGAGGGGCGGTATCCTATATGTTCTATACTGGATCAGCTGGATGGGAATACGAAGGCTGTCCTGACCTCCTACGTTCAATATGCAACAGGGTTTCGCCAAGACTTAAAGAAGTTGGGGGAGGAACTTAAGAAAAGGGATGTTCTGTTTCTGGTCAACTCGACGCAAGGTTTTCCATATTTTCCAATCGATGTGAAGGGGATGGGAATCGACGCGCTCTCCGCATCTCTTCATAAGTGGGGGATGATAGGGCAGGCTGGCGCCATCTTCTATACTTCACCTGAATTCAGAAAAAGATTTCCAACACCTATAGCAGGCTGGCAGTCGGTAGTCCCTGATGAGGGTGATTTTATCTATACGAAGAAGAACGGTAAGATAAGACTTCTCGAATCTTCAGAGCAGTACATGTGTGGATGTATCAATTTGCAGGTTCTCAACGCTTTCGAAACTGCGCTCGATTACCAGTCCTCGATAGGATACGATAATATTCGTAAGAGAATTTTTGAACTATCGGATTATCTGGTAAGTCGTTTGAAGGAAGTCAACGCAGCTATCATTTCTCCGATTTTTAATTGTGATGAGAGATCCGCTGCCATTTCATTCAATCTTGGTGACGATACCGCCGGATGCGTGTCATATCTTGAGAAGAGGAAAATCTACGTTTCGTATAGAAATCGAAATATCAGGGTATCCCTCAACGTTTTTAACGATGAGGGTGATATAGACACGCTGATGGATGCTATTTCTGGGTATTCAACTTCATGAAAATACTAGGCAACCTTGGAGTGCAAAGTGCCGATAAGCAGTATAAGGGCTGAACTTCAGTTGTAAGGTGTCCATATATAATCATTAACATTATGAAAATTAAGGGTTTTACATTTTTTCTGGCAATTCTAATCCTGACCATATCTGTGGGTCTCTCGGGGTGTGGAAATATCACTGCGACCGGTTCCTCTGATGATGCAACTGAAGATGATGGTAGTGGCAATTCTGACGATGGTGCTGATCAAGGCATATCAGATGTGGCGGGTGATGATGGAGAGAGTTCTCCGGATTCGATCGCCGAGGGTGATGATGGCGGAATCGGACAGCACATTGGAAGTTTTAAATGGACGTTCTACTGGGTGGAGTTTGAAGGGGATCATGCTGGTGTGAAGGATGGAACGATATATCTCGAGGATGGAACAGCGATTCCGGCCAGGCAATCATTTGTCGATAATGTGAAGGTGGAGGGCACAGGTTATTTAGATGATAGCGATGACACGATGATCAACCTTGATGAATGGTGCCCTCATGACCCGGATGGAAAATGTTTCTTTTTAGTCGATACGGACCTCTTTCCGTATGGAGTTGGTGCCTATGACAACCCACTCCATCCATGGCGAACAGTTGCCACCGACGTATCTGCACATATCGACGTTGATTATGCCATAACACTTTATATCCCCGATCTGGATGGAGTTGAATTGCCAGCGACTGATCTATCTATATTCGATCCATCATCAGCTGGTTTTGCGTGGAATGCGGATTGTGGATGTTATCTTCACGATGGGTGCGTCTTTGTAGAAGATTCAGGTGTATCGGGATTGCATCTTGATTTCTTCGCGTTAAGTGAGGATGCATATTGGGATATTGGAGATGGAATGAATTGGGCCTCTCCAGTTGATGTATACATAGATTCTCCGTTATGCGAATAAAGCTTCGCTCCGTAATTCGACCTCCACTTTTTCAACAGCCTCGCTTTCTTTTCTAGAAATTGCTTTATATTCAAGCCTCTTCACCCAGCCTAACCTATTGTCATTTAAAGTCTATATGCTACACTCGAAACTCGAAGCAAAGGGGGGAGTGATGAGAAGATTTTTTGTGCTTTTAACTGCAGTATTTGTTGCGCTTCCGGTAGTGATGAAAGCGTCAAATTCATTTGGACAGGGGAGTAATACGTGCATGTGTCCATGCTCATGTCCTCCTGGATCGGGGTCAAGTTCACAGTATCAAGCACCACCACCCCCGCCGCCACCTCCACCACCTCAGAGATCATCGTCATCTAATCAGGCACCTTATTCAAGATGGTCCGGTTATGAGGCCCCTCAGTCTGGATATCAACCAGGTGAAAGTGTTTCGTCATCATCTGGCGACTTAGACGTCAATCCGCCGCCTTCGAGGTGGTCTGCTAACCCTAGTTCAGGGTCTGGTTTGGGTTCAAGTGCAAGTGTGGGCTCCAGTGCTCAGTATGGTGAATCATCATCAGCGGCGGGGTTGAACTCCTATCAGAGATCTGATTCGCGTTCGCAGCCTATCGATATGAGATACGCGCCGTCTAGCGGCCATAGTACGCCGCCGCCTACGTATGGAAATACTGCTCCACCACCGCCATCATCAAATTATGGTAGCTTGCCGCCACCACCGCCACCTGCTCAGTCATCTATGTATGGCAGCGCGCCGCCGCCACCTGCATACGGAAACTCTGGACCTCCACCGCCTATTCATGGCGGAGCGGGCTATTCAGATCTTCCTCAGGGTTGGGCTGAGCCGATTGAACTGCCGCCAGGCGCTATAAGGGTTGAGGATCTTCCTGAGAATTATCGCGTAGTAGGTCCTGGACAGGCGCCAGTGGGGGGGCAACCCGTGTACCCACAGCCGTCGGGACAGAGCGTATATTCAAGTTCGAGTTCAAGTGCGAGTGGAATTGTTGAGGAAACGTTGCCACCTCCATCGAGATGGGGAAATTAGGCTATTTGAATATTTTTTAAGTGCTGAGAGGCAGGGATTCATCCCTGCTTCTTTGTTTTATAGGGGGTGTCTGGATAATTTCTAGCATGGGTTCGACGTTCAGAATTTAATCTTGAGGAGAAGCGGATGAAAGAATTTAAACCCTATGTAGCTCCTAAAACACATCTGAAGGATTTTTCAATCAAGGCGGTTATGATCGGTGTTGTCTTTGGGGTTCTCTTTGGAACTGCAAATGCGTACTTGGGTCTTCGCGTGGGGCTTACGATTTCTACGTCGATACCCCTTGCTGTCATTGCAGTCGCGTTTTTTCGTTTGATGCGACCGGTGTGGGGGCACACCGGAATACTTGAAACGAACATCGCACAGACTACCGGTTCCGCATCATCATCTCTTGCGAGTGGAACGATATTCACGATACCAGCTCTCTTCCTCTGGGGCTTTTCGCCATCGATAGCGCAGATTGGAATGTTGGCTATGCTCGGTGGAATTTTGGGTGTGCTTTTCATGATTCCGCTGCGTAGATTCTTAATCGTAAAGGAGCATGGACATCTTCCATATCCGGAGGGTACGGCATCAGCCCAGGTCCTAATAGCAGCCGATGCGGGGGGGACGCGAGCGAAGAACGTTTTCTTGGGTATGGGGGTAGGTGCACTTTATAAAGCTGTCTTGGGTTTTTTGAAGATGATTCCGTCGCAGGTTTCAATATTTGTTCCCGGTCTTAGAAAAGCAGTTCTTGGTCTTGAAACATCGCCGGCGCTTTTGGGCGTAGGCTTTATATTAAATTATGAAATTTCATCGATCATGGTGGCGGGCGGTCTTCTTTCATGGATCGTTCTTATTCCGTTGATAGCTACCTTTGGCGATGGGCTTGCAGTTCCGTTCTTTCCGGAGATGATAAAACCCATTGCTATGATGTCGTCTGGTGAAATATGGACGCGCTACATTCGCTACATCGGTGCGGGGGCAGTTGCATTTGCTGGCATTATTACGGTCATTAAATCAATACCAACGATGTACGCCTCTTTGAAGATCGGCCTGCATGAATTGACGAAGAGAAAAATTTTAAAGGAGGGAAGACTTAGGACCGATCACGATCTTCCGATGTTTATCGTCTTCGGCGGTGCCCTTCTGGTAATAGTTGTGATTGCTTTGGTTCCACATGTGATAGGGGCGGGTGGAAGTCCACTCATCAGAGTTCTGGGTGCGATGTGTGTTGCCGCATTTGCGTTCCTCTTCGTTACGGTAAGTGCCAGAATAGTTGGTATGGTAGGAGTGACATCAAACCCAACATCGGGAATGACGATCGTGGCACTCCTTGGAACTTCATTTCTATTCCTAGTTTTAGGTTGGACCGATGATATGGGCAAGGTAGCGGCTCTGACTGTGGGAACTGTTGTCGCGGTTGCTGCGTCTATAGCGGGTGATATATCACAGGATTTGAAAACCGGATATCTGATCGGCGCAACACCTGCAAAACAGCAGACCGGTGAGATAATAGGTGCGATGTTATCGGCATTTTTTATCGCAGCTGCGGTATGGCTTCTCGGTGAGGCGTTTACCTTTGGTTCGGCGGAGCTTCCAGCACCGCAGGCCACGCTTATGAAGACAGTCGTCGAAGGTGTGCTTCATGGAAATCTTCCGTGGGGACTGGTTTTTATAGGTGCATCGATAGCGTTGGTGGCTGAACTTTTGGGTATTCGTACACTGGCCTTTGCGGTTGGAATATACTTACCGCTCTCTACGATGACACCTGTATTCTGTGGTGGACTTATAAGAAAAATCGTAGATGTCATGGATCATCGTCATGAAACTACTGCTGAAGCCCAGAAGGACCAGGGTGTTCTCTTCGGGTCGGGCCTTATCGCTGGTGAGGGTATGATGGGAGTTCTTATAGCCTTCTATGCCTTCTTCATGGGGAAACCTAAGGGGATTGGTGTCGCATGGCCTGGACATCTAGGGGAATTCGTATCCTTTGCATTATTTGCAGCGATGGGATTTTATCTCTTCAGGCGCTCCAGGGCGAAGCATTGATTTAAAAAATCATATTTGGTGATGCGTGATATAAACAAAAAAAGACCGGCTATTTCAGCCGGTCTTTTTTTATATATCAAAGCTTACATTAATCGTTTTGTATGTATTTCCATTTACCGAAGAGCAACTCAGGATCATTTCTGTATAGAAATGTAGTATGCTCCACAAATGGTTGAATCATGTAGAATGGCGGTTTTGCTGTATCAGATTCAATTTCAGTATATTCAAACGTTCTTATCTCATCTATTACATCCTCTTCTTCCACAGTCCTGTTTAGCGTTTCGCTGATCAAAACATCTCCATCCACTTCTGCTGTAACAGTTATCTCCGCTCCAAAGCTTGGAGGTGAAGCGTAGACTATTGAACCTTTCTTTGGCGAGTTATCTACTTTATAAAATTCAGTGGTCGTTGTTTTTGTTGAAGTGAATTTATCCTTATCACCATAACTAATTGGTGTATTTACCTGGTTCATTTCTGTTACAAGTCCATCACCATAGGTTACGTAAATTTTCTTATTAGTGGTGAAAATATCAACTGGAAAACCATCTTTGTTAAATGTAACATGCTGAGTCCACGGAATATCCGGCAGGGTAGGCATGTAAGGCATAATGTGATCCAAAGCTGACTTTGGAAATTTAAGGTCAGCAGCGCCGGGTAAATTACCAGAACCTATAGGTGGTACTGTGTATGGTACTACTGGAGTTTGGCCTGATGGTAAGCCAATTGCTGGTAAGCTCATAGATTTTGCTTTACCTAGGGACATCGACTTTGCACTTACTTCCTGTTCTGTCCCATGTATCTCTTGTAGATATCCGTCTGGCCCGCTGAACTGAAATGAATATTTCAACTGAGACATAGAACCTTTAGGATAGGCGCGTGTCTGGGTCTTTATAATGCCTTCGGTGTTATATTCGAATATAATATCAAACAGATGCTCTTCACCACCTTCAGCAGAGTCTCCATACTTGCTTATCGATTTCAAGTTGCCATCGTCATAGTATTCGTAACGTTCCTCGAGAACGAAACTTTCCTCTTCCTCTCCCCAAGCTTCGACTGTTTGACGTACTGCCTTCAAAGAGCCATCTTCATAGACGAAGTCGATAAAACCTGTATTTGGAACATTGGTCACAGGGTTTAGCCTTTTATACGCTATCTTTTTTAACACCTGAATCATTTCTTTTGGCGGTGGCTGTGGTGGCTCCGGTGGACATTCATCCCCTACACAGGCATCAGTTATGTCTAGATCAGGCCCCTTAACTGCTGCACCATCATGGCATCCAGCCAGCCCTCCTATGAAGATCAATGTTAAAACCAAAAATGTGATTTTCTTAAACATGATAGTCCTCCTTATATTTGCCCCACATTAAATACAGCAAAAGCTGTGCCAATGCGACCCTAAAGAAGGTGTATGTATAACACTTTGAAATGTTTAGTATTTAGGAGATCTCGGCAAGGGCGGTGCTTATCATAATGAGAACAAGGGGTGTTGAGACGCTCTGATGATGAAAATTTGACACAGCGGCCAAATAAAAAAAGGCCCCCTTTGGGACCTTTTAGAGAGCTAAAATCGACCAAACTCGTCAGCGGAGGGGGGGAGATTCGAACTCCCGGACCTCGTGAAAGGTCAACAGTTTTCAAGACTGCCGCAATCGGCCACTCTGCCACCCCTCCACTGATGAGTCAGATATAATTTTAAAGAACAGTAAGTTGCTTTTTCCTGCAAAGTCACTAAAGCCGCGCTTATATAGTCAATGAGGGAAAATTTGTCACGCGATAGATTTACCCCTGGAATGATTGACTTGTATGGATAAAAATGTTCGATAAAGTCCTCAAAATCAACTATATAGGTGTTCATAATGCCCCGTTACAGAGGTTACAGAAGCTCATACAAGAAGAGGCGGCAGAACTCTGAGGGAAAGAAGAGCGGCCTTCGAAGGAAGATCAAAAGGCTTTGGACCCTCATCAAGCTGTTAGTGCTGGTCGCGATCATAGGTGGAATAGCACTTCTATATCACTTCTATCGCCTCGATTCGATGATCGCCGATAAGTTCGATAAGCCGCTTCGTTGGGACCTTCCGTCACGGGTCTATTCTGATGCGGATTACCTTTATCCCGGCCTCGATATCGCCTCCCGTGGAATCATGGCTAAGCTCGATCGATTGGGTTACAGAAATACCGGCGATAAGATAAACGGACCTGGCGATTACTCCAAGAGCGATGATTCACTTTCCATCTATCTGCATGACTTTAAATATCCGAACGAGATTTTTGCTGGTTTTCCCGTAAGGCTTTCGCTCCAAGGGAGTAAGATAGCTTCTATAAAAAATCTGGAGAGGGATGACGAGGTTGAAGTTGTTCGTCTCGAGCCCGAACAGATATCATCCATTTTCAACGATAAGATGGAAGATAGAACGATAGTTACGCTCAAAGGCGTTCCTCAATATCTCGTCGAGGCGATTATCCTGATAGAGGATGAGAGGTTTTTTGACCACGGCGGAGTCGATCCTATAGGGATAGTTCGCGCGGCGATTGCCAATCTAAAATCGATGCGCATAGCACAGGGCGGTTCAACACTAACTCAGCAGCTCGTGAAAAATTATTTCCTCCACTCTCGAAAATCTTTTACTAGAAAGATCAATGAGATGATCATCGCCTATCGTATTGAGCGTACTCATACGAAAGCGGAGATACTCGAGGCCTATTTGAATGAGATTTATTTTGGGCAGAGGGGGGCTTCATCTGTTTCTGGAGTTGCCGAAGCCAGCAAACTCTATTTTGCGAAGAATGTCGATCAGCTGACAGTGGGTGAGTGTGCTCTTCTGGCAGGTATGATAAAATATCCCAGTAGATATAATCCTATAACTCACCCAGAGCAGTCGAGGGAGAGAAGGGATTTTGTTCTCGGTAGGATGCGCGAGAAGAATCTCATAGATGAAAAACAGTATAAGAACGCGCTTTCTGAAAAAATAGTTACGCCGAAACGAAAGGTACGGATAAGTATTGCCCCGTATTTTGTAGATCTTGTCAAAAGACAGCTTGCGGATTTTTATCCTGCAGAGGTTTTGCAAACTGAAGGGCTGAGAATTTTCACGACGTTGGATATGTTCTCCCAGCTTTCCGCAGAAAAGGCGGTGATAGCGGAGCTGAAAACCTTGGAGGAGAAGTTCTCGAAGATCCTTCCCCAGGAGCACCCCGATCCCCTTCAGGCGTGTTTGATAGCGATGCAGCCGTCGACAGGGTATGTCCGTGCTTTGGTAGGTGGGCGTGACTATGGCACCAGTCAATTTGATCGCTGCACGCAAGCTATGCGCCAGCCCGGTTCAACATTTAAACCTTTCGTGTTTCTTACAGCATTTGATCCTTCCAGGAGCAACAAACCTTTTACTCCCGCCACGCTTATTGATGATTCTACCTTTGAAGTCGAAGCAGGTGGAAAGCTGTGGCGTCCTAAGAATTACGATAAGAAGGAGCATGGCCTCGTAACGCTCAGACGTTCCCTGGAGAAGAGTTACAATATCGCTACGGCGAAGTTGGCTCTAGAGGTTGGATTGGAAAATATCGTCGAGACAGCACGTGATGCCGGTATTACAAGCGATCTAATTCCAGTTCCATCGCTAGCTCTAGGTTCGTTCGAGGTGTCTCCAATGGAAATGGCAAGTGCATATACTATTTTTCCAAACGGTGGAATTCGTGCACAACCCATATCGATTATCGACGTTATGACGAAGGATGATGCAGTCCTTGAAAAGAAGACAATTCGTATGCGAAAGGAATTCGATGCAGCACCGGTCTATCTCGCCACCGGAGTTATGAGGGGTGTTATGGATAACGGTACCGGTGCGGGAGCTAGGGCTAGGGGGTATAACGCTATCGCTGCCGGCAAGACTGGAACGACTTCGAACTACAGGGATGCCTGGTTTGTTGGTTTTACGCCGAAGCTGCTTGCTCTCTCCTGGGTCGGTTATGACGATAATGCGGATATGAAGATGAGTGGTGGTAGGGCTGCCCTTCCTATATGGACTAATTTTATGAAGAAGGCGGAACCTCAAGGTTCGGGCGATTTTACTGGTCCTTCAGATGTCATTTTGGTAAAGGTCGACAGGATCACAGGGGGACTTTTAAATAGAACATGTCCTGAAGGCATTTACGAGGCCTTCATAGAGGGAACGGAGCCTACAAAAGAATGCGACGAGATAAGAACAAATACGGAATCGTTCGAGGGATTCTAACTGTTTTAGTGGTTACCTTTTTAATCTCTACTCTGTCAGGTTGTGCCGAGAAGACGGCGAAGCCAGCGCACAAAAAACTTCCTCAAAGAGCCAGACAGGGTGATGTTATTCGTCCAGCATCGGTGCCACCACCGAGTCAGATGGTAACACCTGAAGGTAAAGCTTCAATGCGCCTTGTTGAGAAGGGGAAGGCTTATATCGATTCCGCTGAATTCGATCTGGCGCGCACAACATTTCGCAATGCAATAAGCGTTGATACCGGAAACGGTGTTGCGTATTACTATCTCGCACTTACCTATTATTATATCAATCAGCCGGATCTCGCATATGGGCTTCTCGACAAAGCAAATCAGCTTTTAGGGTATGATGAGGGTTGGAATGCCAGAATCGAAGAGTTGAGATCTGAACTGAGCGGCGGCTCGCCAGCCTCGCATTCCGATGATGAACCTGAAGGATATGGTTCGTTTTAATTAGTATCTTTTAAACTTCGGAAGCCATCTTGGTACCGCATTTTTGTAATCCTTATATTCATCTTCAAAGCGTTCCATAAGAGAGGGTTCTTCGAAGAAGACCACCCAGAAGTGCAAACACCATATCAGAAGAAATGTGTAGGCACACATGGCAAGCCTCGACATCAGAATCATCTCTCCGATGAGGGTGATGATGATACCAAGCAGAAATGGATTTCTTACATAGCGATAGGGGCCTTCTATGACGAAGTCGTCACCCGTGTCATAGGGCATGGGCCTGTTCGTTCCTGGGAGAAAAAGAATTGCTGCGCAATAAAGGGAAAAGGGGATGCCGATGGCCATAAGTGCAATTCCGGCATAGCGAATATCACCCAAGTCTATCAGAGGAAAGCTGGCATCAAATTGTAGGGCTAACCAGGGTCCGGCGATTAGCGCCAGAAATGAAAATATCGTTCCCCAAACTACCGTTTTGAATACGAACATGTGCTCGCTCCCAAATGAAAGCGTACGCTTGGTCGGGAACTCTGTCAAGGACGCGCGGCGCATAACGTATGGTTTACAAACCTATTTTACTAAAATAGGCTCTTGAACCTGAGGGGGTAGATAATATGGTTGAAGCAATTGTTGCGATGACGACGACGAATACCGAGCGTGAAGCCAAGAAGCTAGCAGCACTCTTTGTGTCTGAGAAAGTTGCAGCGTGCGTTCAGATTATACCCAAGATTCAATCGGTATATGAGTGGGAGGGCGAGATCCATAATGATCAGGAATATCTTCTGCTTATCAAAACGCGAGAGAACCTTGTAAGGAAACTCAGGCGCGCTATTGAGAAACATCACAGTTATGAAGTTCCGGAGTTCTTGGTTTTGCCAGTAGTTGATTCAAGTCAGGATTACATGGAATGGATGTGTGATGTTACCAAGTGACTGTAATGTGGTCAGCCAGCTCCAATGATCTTTCCAACCTTAGGTCCTACCGAATCCCTGCTTTGAAGGAATAATTTTTTTGCAACCTCCATAGCTTTTTCCTCGGCTTTGTAGGATTCGATGAGTATCGCCCTTCGGGTAGCGTGATTGTGATATTTGTGACATGGGAGCTTCTTCTCTTTTCTACGTTTATCATTAGCTTCAAGAAACTTGATCATAGATTCTGGGGAGTAGTTCATAAGGAACATCGCGCGTCCGGCGAAGCCATCGGCATCACCCTCCTCGTTGCGGCGCATTTCAAAAATTTGTTCCCATGTAAGCTTCGACCAGTTTACACCTTTGGGGAGGTCGCTCATCATGTGGCCCCATTCGTGTGCTAATATTCCAGCTATAAGGTCTTCGTCCTCTCCATGTTGTGCTAAGAAATCGACGCCTATGTAAAGATTGTCATCTTCATCTACTGACGCGATCGTATTTTCTGCGGGGAGTATTTTTCCACCCTTCTTGCGTGAGATCAGGGCGAGTTTTTTTCTGAGTCTTTCCAGTAAACCACCCCTGCCGAAAAACGCCGCAATTTCAGGTGGAAGGTTGTTTGGATTGAGGATTTTAGGGAGTGGTTCACCGAGGAGCTTCTTGATTTCCTCGGCATTGCCCATAGCGCCGCTCTTTGAAACGGCACGGCTCATCCAGTTCGGTGGCAGACCCACCAGCTGGGTATTTATTTTCTCAATCGGCATACGTAGATGTCCCCACTGCCCCTCATATATATTATCGGCAGATAAAGGCTAAATGTTTCGTTAAATATATAACTATATGTATTTATTGAATTATATTGTCATTAAGGGGCTTCTTGGGCGCCTCAGGAATAGTGCCAAACTCCTTTTCGTAGCGCTTCAATGTTTCGCCCATAACCGACCATATCCTCTTAATATTTGCAGGGGACATGACCACTCTCGCATTGAGGGTGGCATTCGGCGGTATCAGGTTAATGAAATCCAACACGAACTCATCCCTGTTCATATGAACCAGGAAATTGTTTGCATATGTTCCGCCCATAACGGCGTCATTTCCCTTAATCTGAATTTTGACTTCTTTTTTCTGCTGATCCATAAAATACCCCATCGATAGTAGTTAGACTGCTGGCTACGTATACATATTAACGGTTAGCAATAAAATGAAAAAAGAGATAATCGAAAAGGCTTCGGAGCTCGGTTTTGCGGCAATCGGATTTACGACTGCCGAGCCAACGGATGAAGTTCGCAATCTGAATGAAGCGATCATTTCCGGTCGTACAGCTCAGATGAAATGGCTTGCTAGAAACCCTACAGCTAGATGCGATCCAAGGTCATTATTGCCGGAAGCTAAGTCGGTAATATGTGTAGCACTTCCCTATGGTGAGGATGGAATCAATTCACTTAATTCAAGTCCTGAGGTTGAAAAGGGGAGGGCTAGATTTGCGAGGGGTGATGATTATCATTCTGTGGTCCATGAAAAGCTGAAGCAACTCTGGAGTTTTATAGAGGGCTTGCAGCCTGAAGGGAAATCAAAGATCTGTGTGGATACGAGCCCTATTATGGAGAAGGCCCTTGCGGTTCGTGCGGGGCTTGGCTGGATCGGAAAAAACACAATACTTATAAATGAAGATTTAGGCTCATGGCTTCTCCTTGGTGAAATCATAACCGATTTGATTGTTGAGCCGGATACCGCCGTCGATGAAAAATGCGGTGACTGTGAAAAATGTGTGAAGGCCTGTCCCACAGGTGCACTTCTATCCCCTAAGATGCTCGACTCGAGAAGGTGTATATCCTATCTGACAATTGAAAGTAAGGTTGAGTTGCCTAAGGAATTTGAAAGATATGTCTCTGATGGACAGTACGGTTGTGATATTTGCCAAGAGGTTTGTCCATTTAACTGCAGAGATTGAGATTGAGGTTGAAACTAAGTTCTTCACATGGTGAGGACTCCTCAACCTCAACCTCAACCTCAACCCAGAGATGTATCTGATGAGTTTACAAAGCCTATCCCATCTGCTAATTCCCAGCCGTTCTTAACGAAAAAGGAGAATTATATGCCGAACAAGGAAAAACCTAAGAATATGGAAGCCTTTCTCATTCACGGCAGGGATGTAACCCCACGCTGGGATTATAGCCATCATGTGGTGCCTCCGATGACCGCTTCGGCAGTTTACCGTGTTGAGAGCGTCGAAAGGGGTGCTAAGGGTTTTGCACAGTTTGGCAACTTTGAGGCGATGACTGAGGATCCGATCTATATTTACGAGAGGATCGATGAACCGACGACCGGCATGCTCGAGGATCGGCTCGCTGAGGCTGAGGGTGGCGAGATGGGAATCGCTTTTTCGACTGGAATGGCCGCCATATCTGCGGTGACATCCGCACTTACCAAATCAGGACAGCATATTATTTCAAACGATTCCGTATATGGCTGTACTTACTCACTCTTTCAACACTGGATGCCCAAACAAGGTGTTGATGTGGATTTCGTTCATTTGAATGGCGCCAATTTAGCTGATCATGTAAAACCTGAAACGAAGATCGTTTATTTTGAATCGCCGATCAATCCTACTCTTGAATTGATAGATATCGAGGATCTCTGTAATCAGGTTAAGAAGTTGAATGAGAATAGGGGTGAGGATAATAAAATACTTACGATAGTAGATAATACTTTTGCCAGCCCATACTGTCAGAGACCTATAGAGTTTGGTGCTGACTTTGTCGTTGCCAGTCTTACAAAACATATCTCTGGATATGGTACGGATATGGGTGGAATAGTCATCGGACCGAAGAAGTATTTTTCAGATATGATGCTTTATAGGAAGGACTTCGGTGGAGTGCTCTCCGGAAAGCATGCGTGGCCATTTCTAGTTTATGGACTGCCCAGCCTTCCAGTTAGACTTCGCCAGACGATGGCTACAGCGACAGAGGTTGCAAAATATTTGAGTCAACATCCGAAGGTGGATCATGTCAGATATCCGGGCCTTGAAACTTTTCCGCAGTACGATCTGGCACGCAAGCAGATGAGGGATTATGATGGTAACTTTGCACCGTCATCAATACTCTACTTCGTTCTTAAGGGTGAACCTGATGTGGCCAAAGAGAAGGGCGCAAAGCTCATGAACTACCTGGCAGCAAATTCACTTATGTATACATATGCTGTAAGCCTTGGGCATTGTAAGACGCTCATTGAACATCCATCCACGATGACCCATAGCGCGATATCCCCTGAGGATCAGATCCGTGCAGGTATCGATCCGGGTGGCGTAAGAATTGCGTGTGGCCTTGAAGAGCCAAAGGCGCTTATCGATGACATGGAGAAGGCTTTAGAGCAGATTTAAAGTTGCAACCGTCTTCCATGTTTTTATTTTATTAGCTTTAGTTGACAAGTGAACGGGTGCGTATCTAATTCATGATATGCATGTCATCCCTTATAACAATTCGTAATTGGCCGCGCGCGATAGCGCATATCGATGCTGATGCGTTCTTCGCAGCGGTCGAACAGTCGATAGATCCAAAACTCAAAGGCAGGCCAATAGCTACGGGGGCTGAGCGTGGAATCATCGCCGCCGCAAGCTACGAGGCGAAAGCAAAGGGTGTTAAGCGCGGTGTTTCGATTTCCGAGGCGAAAGTGTTGTGTCCGGAATGTATATTCCTCCCATCCGATTACGAGACATATAGTATCTACTCGAAGAGGATGTTTTCTATCATCAGGAGGTTCACTCCTGTAGTTGAAGAATATTCTATCGATGAGGCCTTCTGTGATTTGACGGGTTTGAGACGCCTGTATCGTACAGACTATAGAGGGATTGCCGTAAAAATTCAGCACACCATAGAGCGCGAACTTGGTATTACTGTCTCCGTAGGCATATCTTTATCTAAATCGTTGGCGAAGTTGTGTTCGAAGTTTAGGAAACCGAAAGGTGTTACGATAGTAGGTGGTAGGAAAATCCACCTTCTTTTGGAAAGAACCGCCCTTGATGCTGTCTGGGGTTTTGGGCCGAATACGGTGGCTCTACTCGAAAAACATGGTCTAGAATGTGCCCTTAAGTTTGTAGAGAGGCCAAAGAGTTTTGCCTCCGGACTTTTGGGTAAAGTCGGTAGAGAGATATGGATGGAGCTTAGAGGTGAATGTGTGAATAAGGTTTTGGATGGGGTATATTCAAAACAAGTATCCATCTCCAAAGCTAAGACGTTTACACCTCCATCATCAGACAAAAATATTGTTTGGGCAAGGGCTCTTAGGAATTTAGAATCGGCATGCATTAAGGCTAGGCGTTATGCGTTAGCCCCCAGGAGGATTGTTCTCCTTCTTAAGGCGCAGGATTTTTCCATGCGTGGTGATGAAAAGAAAATTATAAGGCCAACATCTTCTACCAACGAGCTAGTTCCAGCACTTCGAGATATCTTCGAGGCTATCTATCGACCCAGAATCCTCTATCGTGCTACCAATATCATTCTTTATAATCTTGTCGATGCATCACCATCACAGTTCAATCTATTTTCCGATCCAGATAAATTGCTTAGAAATGAAAAACTCTTCGCTGCTGTGGATGACGCTGCATCTAAATATGGAAAGCACGCTATTTCGTTTGCAGATTGTGCTGATCTGAAAGAACAGCATTCAGGTAGCCGAGGTAGGAGAACGTGGCGTCGTAGCAATCGCGATAAAGGTGAAAGCGATAGAAAATACATAGGAATTCCATTTCTGAAGTAGCCATAAATGCAGATCTGGATAGGGTTTGACCTCCCTGCCCATCTCCAATAAGGTCCGTTTATACAAGGAGGTCGAAATGAAGAAGCTAATTATAGTCTCATTGTTCGTGGTTATGCTTTCTACCATTGGGGGATGCTCGGGCGATGGAGGATCAGGTGATAATGGCGGCAGTTCAGCTGGCGGAACTTCTTTTCAAGAGGGACAGGCTCCAGGGGATGTGTCTGGTTCGTTTGCAATGACTACTGAGATAACGAATAACAATTGCGGCGACGAAGTAAATGGTAGCTCCATGACACTAGTCATAACACAGGATGGTTCAAGTATAAGCATGACAGATCAATATGGAAACGATCAAGGTTCTGGAACCGTCAGCGGAAACTCCTTTAAGGTCGATGTTAACGATTCAAACACCTATGAAGGATGTAGTATGACGGTAACGGGAACGATGGTCGGTACCATTTCCGGAGATAGTCTTAGCGGCACCGTATCGGTATCGCTAAACGTAGAGGGAAGCTGTGGCGAGCTTAACGATTGTACGGTATCGGGTACGATGAGCGGTAGTCGTGTAGATGATATCGAGGTTCCTGAGAATGATGAAACCATTACGATAGAACCTGAAAGCGGCGGTCTGATTCAGCCTTCAGAGAAGGCGATGAAGACGGGTCCCAGAAACAGGCAGCTGTGGTTTATTGAGATTGGTAATTAAAAAAGCGTCTAACACTTAATCGACTTTTAGTTTGTCTATCGCATCCTTGTAATCATCACATCCGAAGACAGCAGATCCGGCGACGATAATATCGGCGCCGGATTTTTTTACCCTATCTATGGTGTCGGGATTTACGCCACCGTCAATCTCCACCGGAATATCGAGGCCCTTGTCGGCATAATATTTTTTCAGAGATGATATCTTTTCCAAACAATCCTCGATCATACTCTGGCCACCAAATCCTGGATTGACTGTCATTACAAGAATGAAATCTGCAATATCGGCATACGGCATCAACTTTTCGAGAGGGGTGGGTGGATTGATTACCGCTCCAGCCTTGCAGCCAAGTTTCTTTATGGCGGGAAGGAGTATACTGAGATCGCACGTTTCAACGTGTACTGATATCCAATCCGCTCCAGCTTTGGCAAAATCCCCGATATACTTCTCTGGATTTTCAATCATCAGATGACAGTCGAGCGGAAGCTTTGTCGTCTTTCGAATTTTCTTAACGACGGGTGCGCCGATCGTTATGTTCGGAACGAAGTGTCCATCCATGACATCGACATGAATTACATCGGCGCCGGCTTTTTCAACGGCTGCGATCTCTTCCCCTAGCCTTGCAAAGTCAGCGGATAATATTGAAGGTGCAATCAGTTTTTTCATCGATCTATCTCCATCATGGGTGATTTTAAGCTTCGTTCTATCTTAAAACAGTTCCCTTCTCAATCTTATGCCCTTTTAAGAAGTCGGTAGCACTCATCCTCTTCTTTCCTTCGATCTGAACCTCTATGAGGAACAGGACGCCCTTGCCGCACGCTACTGCGATATAATTGTCGTTCTCAATTATAGAACCTGCTGGATGCTTGCTATCTTCAAGGTGTGGAGCGGCTTCGTGTATTCTGAACATTTTGCCGTCCAACGATGTATATGTGCCTGGCCAGGGTTTGAATCCCCTCATCATATTGTAAATTTCATCGGCGCCTTTGCTCCAGTCGATGTGGCCATCCTCCTTCTTGATGATGCGAGCGTATGACGCTTGTGAATGATCCTGCGGCAGCTGTTTTATCGAATTATCTTCGATACCATCCAGCGTTTTTAAAAGAAGCTCAGCACCGAGCGGAGCAAGCCTATCGTGAAGTAGAATTGCATCTTCGGTTTCATCGATTTGTGTTTTGCATGCGAGAAGAATATCACCAGCATCCATCTCCTCGTTGATCCTCATCGTCGTTACGCCAGTTTCAGTTTCGCCATTTACTATTGCCCAATTTATGGGGGCAGCACCTCTGTACTTTGGAAGAAGTGAGGAATGTACATTTACACAACCCATCTGCGGGAGATCGAGAATTGCCTTTGGCAATATCTTGCCGTAAGCGACTATTGCTATGAGGTCGGGTGCCAGGTTTTTCAGGTGGTCTATCGCCTCAGCCTTCTTGACGCTCTTTGGCTGATAGAGAATGAGATCGTGCTCCTTTGCGAACTGTGCTGTTGGACACGGAGTTATGTGTCTACCTCGCCCGGCCGGTTTGTCAGGCTGAGTTACAACCTCCAGTATTTCATGCTTTGATTGTAGAAGGGCTTGCAGGGATGGAACTGCAAAGCCTGCTGAACCCATGAATACGATCCTCATAATGACGCAAATTATACTGTTATGGCTGAGGCGTCTACCCCTTTGATTGGGTGCATCGTCAGATAATTGGCATCTTTCCCGGCTCTTTTATCATATGACTATTGAGGGGGCTATAAAATATCAATAAATACAAACTATTACGCGTCAAAAACTTTTGATTGCTAGGTATGGGTCATGCATATATTTGTGAGTGGTGGAGTGGAAAGGAAATTACCAATGAAGAAAGCCATTTTATCTATTTTTTTGATCTTCTCCTTTTTGAGCGTAGGTGGATGTGTGGGAGATAGTTTTGTGATGGGCAAACTACCCAGCGGCGATGCCGCGCCGGATGAAGTGGCGCCGCCTGAAGGTCTTCCCAATGAGGGAGGCGGTGGCTCAGGTGAGACTACAGATGCTCCAGCTTCGTATCTCGCTATTCAGAAAATTACAACAGTTCCACAGGATGGAAGCGAAACAGAAGTTGTGGATTTTGTGTATCAGGAGGGAAGACTCGCTGAGATAAAGAGAGTGCAACCTACGACTGGCACTGCAGCGATGTTAACGAAGGAGGGGTTTAACTATGATGACGAAGGTCGACTCATAGAGTTGCAGAGGTATAAGGGCTCGAGTATTTCAGGAGGAGTGCTAAACGAAAGGTATACCTACGAATATGATGAGCAGGGTAGGTTGAAAAAACAGGAGCGCTACGCAGGTCCGGATCAGTTGAATACCAACTCCTATGAATATGCGTATGATGGGAATACCTGCACGCGTGAGCAAAAGGTGTGGGACTCCTCGAATGGAGTATGGGTAGAATCAAGCGACACAACGTTGATAAGCTTCAATGAAGAGGGCCTCCCTGTTGTATATAATATGGTTATGTCAGCTATCAACTACACGAGCGAACAAGGCTACGATGGCCAGAGGTTGAATGAGGTGATAGTGACCAAGGTCCTTCCTCCGGCACCTTTTTCCAATAGGACGTGGAGGAGCGACTTTAGCTTTCAGGGTGCGGTCGCAAATTTATTGACGCAGGAGATGGTTGCCCCTGATTACAGTGGAGACAGTTCTCCAAAGAAATGTTGGATCGTCACTATGGATAGCTTCAGCGCAGAGAGTCTCATATACAAAGAAAGTATATATGAGATTGATGCTCTATGCGATGGATGGGATGATGGTGGCAACATGGCGGGTGGGGAGATGAGAGAGGTCGAATTCGAAAATATGAGCGAACGCCCCTTTATGCCACCCATGAATCTATCGGAATTCACGCCTGGACATACACTGCTGATGGCGGATGATGCGACTTTGATATATGGAAAGTGGATAGATTCCTTCTAGAATGACATCTCTTCCTTCTTTTTCTTTCTTACTTTTCTCAGATAGAGATCCTGTTTAATTCTGCTGGCGCAATCTATGATCAATTTGCCGTCGAGGTGATCCATCTCATGTTGGACCGCTACGGCGGGTAGTCCGTCTAAGGCGATACTATTCTCTGCGCCATTTTCATCCAAATATTGAACAACAATCTTTCGGCTTCTTTTTATCTTGATTCTGAAGTCTGGCACGGAGAGACATCCTTCCTCCCATTCGATATCTCCATCCCTCGACATGATCTTGGGGTTTACCATCTTCAGAAGGCCTATTCCCACACCCTCGAAATCTGGATCAACATCGATTACCAGGACTCGAAGGCTTACGGCTACCTGTGGTGCTGCCAGTCCCACACCACCATCTGCATACATCGTTTCGACCATATCCTCGATGAGCTTTGCTATCTCGGTATCGACGACATCGACAGCTTTAGCTGTCTTCTTTAATATTGGGTCAGGGTATGTGATAACTTTGCGAATCATGTGCGTATGAATATAATGCTGTTTTTCATAATACAAGCATACATTTGAATATAGGAACCGGTTTTGAGATTTTTCGAGACGATATCGCAATGAATATGATTCTAAACTCGACAGAAAGTAAAAGAGCCCTTCAACACTATCGTCGAAGGGCCCAAAAAGGGGGGGCAGTACATTTTTATCCGCGTCCAACCCGCTGTGCTTTCACTAGTATTATCGGTCGGAAATACCCCCAAGTTGCTTAGGGCTAAATTTTTCTTCATTTTTCCATTAATTCTGTAAGTATATGATATTATAGATGTATCATTGGTTATCTGATGTGTTCATGAGGAAAAAAATCACATCGGTCTGCTGAAATTCGATGAAAATGTGAATTTTTTATTCAAGTAGGAGGTAAGAAGAGGAGTTTTATTTTTAGATGCAGCTATAACGTGTTGTAATTACATCATATTTACAGGATCTACATCTATATTGATTCGCACCTTCGATGGGACAAGCCTCTTTATCTTGGAATGGACGCCGCTTAAGAAGCTGGTAAGGAGCGCTGGATTTGGTGCCTTAATAAGGATTTGCCAGCGGTATCTTCCCCGGAGCTTCTCTATTATTGCTGGTGCCGGTCCAAGTATTCTTATGTTAGTTTCCCTGTTCATTCCCCGTAAGATCTCATCCAGTTTTTTGGCGACATCGCCAGCTGACTTCGAAGCGAGCTCCTTGGAGGTGGATGAGAGTCGTATGTTGGCAAGTCGTGAAAATGGGGGGTAGAACATCTCCTCTCTATGAATGAGTTCACTGTTCGTAAACTCATCGCAGTCATGATTCGATGCTGCGAGAAAACTGTAGTGTTCGGGCTGCCTCGTTTGAATGATAACCCGTCCCGGGCGACTACCGCGTCCTGCCCTTCCTGAGACCTGTGTTATCAGTTGAAAAGTTTTCTCAGCGGATCTGAAGTCGGGAATGGCGAGCGTAAGATCGGCGGATATGACACCGACCAATGTGATAGATGGAAAATCGTGTCCCTTCGTTATCATCTGTGTTCCGATCAATATATCGATTTTGCCTCTTCGCATATCATCTAGGATCTTTCTTCTGAGACTTGGTTTCGATATTATGTCGCTATCGAGCCTTGCTATTCGCGCATTCGGGAAGAAGTCAGCTATTTCACCCTCCAAGCGTTCTGTTCCGTAACCTAAGGGGATCAGCTCTTCCGAGCCACATGACTTACATGCAGAGGGTGTATTTATGTGGTAATCGCAGTAGTGGCACGTGAGTACACCACCTGAAATTTTCGATTGTCTGTGAGCTGTAAGTGCAATGTCGCAATTTGGGCATGTGAAGACTTCGCCACACGCCGTACATTGAACTGAACTGGCAAAGCCCCTCCTGCCGACGTATAGCAGAACTTGTTCTGAAGCCTTGAGCGTGTCGTCGATTGCATCGTAGAGTTCGGGGGAGAGTGATTGAAGCTCACTCATTCTTCTCATACCTTCAGAAGGTTCAGCTTTCTTCTTGATTCTATCCCTTCGCATATCGACAAGCTCGATTGACGGCAGCGAGGCGTTCTTCGTCCTTAATGGGAGTTCCAGCTTGGAGTATTTTCCGTTCTTCACGTTGGAGAGGCTTTCGAGAGATGGTGTGGCGCTTCCAAGGATTGTACAAGCGCCTTCCATGTGGGCTCTCATCACCGCTGCATCTCTGGCATGGTAGGTGAAGCCGTCATCCTGTTTGTACGAACCATCGTGCTCCTCATCAACTACGATTGCGCCCAGGTCAGGAATGGGTGCAAAGAGCGATGAGCGCGTTCCTATGACGACATCAACCTTTCCATCCTTTATTTTTTGCCACTGTTCATGTCGCTGGGCGTCTGTTAGACCCGAATGATATACCGCTACCTTATCCCCGAACTTTGCCGTGGCTCTTCCGGTTAGCAGTGGAGTCAGTCCGATTTCGGGAACGAGCAGGAGACCTCGCCTGCCAGATTTTGCGAGTTCCGCAAATAGGCGCAGGTAAACTTCAGTTTTTCCGCTGCCTGTAATTCCGTGGATTAAATACGTCTTTGATTCTCTATCCTGAAGTGATTGTGCGATAGTATCTATCGCATTTTTCTGATCGGCGTTTAACACTATCTTCCCGTCGTCGATCGATCGCATTTCGTGGGGTGACATGGGCCTTGTGGTCTTGGGCATCCCAAGGCGCATCATTCGTGAGGGGAGTGATGCGCGACAGACCTCGCCTATGGGGGTTAGATAATAACGGGACATCCATTCCATAAGTTTGATCATCGATGATGAGAGCGAAGGTTCGTCATCCAGCCTCGAATCTATCGACTTTATGCTCTTTGGATTTAACTCGAGGGGGGGCTTATCCGTTATCTGAAAACATATTCCCACGACCTTCTTTCTTCTGAAGGGTACGACTACGCGCATGCCTGGGATGAGCCCCTCACAATCCCCTATGGAGTACGTGAAAGTCCCGTGGACAGGCGTCGGTATGGCTATTTCCGCGTATCTCATCTGACGCCCATGTACCGCAGTTTATGTGGATAGGCAAGGTCTTGATATTCGCCTGCGATCATGTAAATGACTGGAATGAAGTTATATGAATAGCAAATGGGAGGAATTCGATATGAAGAGGGTAGGGGTATTGCTCTGTGGTTGTGGCAATATGGACGGTTCGGAAATTCATGAGGCGACTCTTACGCTCTTGGCGATAGATCGTGCCGGGGCTGAGGCTGTATGTCTTTCACCTGATGGTGATCAACGTGATGTATGCAATTATATTACTGGTGAGACAACCGGTGAAAAAAGGAGCATGATCCTTGAATCTGCCAGAATTGCCAGAAGACGAATAAAGCTTATAAAAGATGTTCAGCTGTCGAATCTTGATGCATTAATAATACCTGGAGGAGGAGGGGCCGCCCTCAATCTCTCGACCTTTCCCG
>JABGOS010000158.1 GCA_018645265.1 Deltaproteobacteria bacterium | reverse complement strand
AGAAATCCTTTGGACCTGGTTTGTTGGTTGAGTAGTGAAAACCATGTTCAATGAGTATTTCGGTTGTGAGGTCAGCCGCAGCTCTTTCATTATTACCAAAGAGTGGGGCTAAGGCCTTCATGGTCGACCACCAGAATGCTCCGTAGACACGACCGAGGTCGTGCACTTCACGACCGGCATCCTTATACTGTATATTGTTAGCAACAGTTCGCAGCCCTCTCTCCGTCCCAAAAACCGATGCAATCGCTAAGGCGAAGTCTTCCGCGGCCTGTGGGTCTAAACTGAAGAGACATGCAAGGGCATCACCGAAGCCCTCATGAATTCCACCACCATCTCTGGCATACCAGGATGTCAGGGTGGCATTTATACAATGAAGTATTAGATGTCCGAGCTCATGCCAAACGATCTCTTTATCGCTTGCAAGGTGCCATTCGCCACCCGGGGAGTCGATAGACCTGCCGAAGGTAAGATCGATGCCGCCACTTCTGTTTGGATCCATCCAAGCGTTCGTGTCAGGAACTCCATTGACGTTTGCAACGACAGGCCTTCTCGAACCGAGTATCGCTTCCATGTTATGGCCCCTGCCTACGAGGTATTCCAAAACGCTCGTGATGGCATGATATGCAGTTACCATATCAAAGCCATCCCGCGTGACAGTCGACTTTAATGCATCGCCCTTGGGCATAGCCGCCCATTGGCGAAAGATAGGTACGGTCTGAAATGCCCCATTCAGTTTCTTTGGACCGATGATCCTTGCCCACTTACCCTCTAATTCAGTCGAACCTTCGGGAAGGCCAGTTAATGCTGCATGTATAAATCTCGCACGTGAAGTTATCAGATTTGGGCCGTCCCATGTCGTTCCTGTAAATGAGCCATCCGGAACAGAGGTTGCTATGACATCTGAGCCACCTGCAATACCGACACCCTGAGGTGGAATAGTCCAATTACCACCCGTTGGCGCTATTGGAATCGTATTCGTAAGCACTTCCGTGAGTGGTAGATCAAGAACCGATGAGATCTGTCCCGGCTGAATTGCAAAAGCCGCAGGGGCGAGGGTTGCCGCGGGTGTATTACCTAGTATGGATGACATATCATTTCCTTTCTGCTCCCCCGAGCACGAAAACCATAGTATAGAACGTCGCATAATGTCAATCGGCGAATAAAAAAAATATTCACATAACCCATTGATTAATCACTAGAATTCTTAATATCAATAATGTATCGTGCTGTTTCGACACTGAATTTAAGTGAAATGGAGGATCGGTGAGATCAATTTTAATATGTTTAATACTCTCCCTATTTGCTGCTACATCGGTTGCAGCTGAACTGAAACTGTCAGAATCACAGAAAAAGAACGCTTCCTTCAAGGGGCATTTCGAGCTTGGTGAAGGTTATGGTGCGAAGGGGCGTTTCGATGATGCAGTGAAGGAGTTTAAAAGGGCAGCATTCGTTGAACCGAAGGATTATCAAGTACATTACAATCTGTGTTGGAACTTGTGGAAGCTCAAGAGATTTAGTGAAGCAGCTAACTACTGTAAAATCGCTTCAAAGATAAAGTCGAAGGATCCAAAAGTTCATAACCTACTCGGTGCAGTATACGAGGGCATGGGGAAGAATAAGTGGGCGGTGAAGGAATACGAAAGGAGTGTTGGGCTGAAACCGGAATTCGTAGAGGCCCATATGAATCTCGGGAGGGTATTAGATGCTATGGGGCGTTTTGATGAAGCGATCTATGAATATAATGAAGCTATTAGATTCGATTCCAGTAATGCCGAGGCGTATTTTTTCCTGGGAGTCGATTATTCACGTCTTGATAAGTGGATGGATGCGAAGGGTGCATTTAGAAGGTCGATCAATCTGGGTGCTAAATCCGCGTTGGTTCACTATAATCTCGGACTATCCTACATGATGCTCCGTCAATTTGAGAGGGCGAAAGATGCATTCAACCGATCAATCGATTTGGATCCGAAATTTGCCGATGCACGAGCCAACCTGGGTTTAGTATATCTCCGAACGGGTGATCAGAGGATGGCGATGAAGCAGTATCACGCTTTGGATGACTTGGATAAATCCAAGGCTGCTGAGCTGTTTCAAGTAATAATGAAGTTCAAATGAAGAGGGTGCTTCCAATTCTGTTTATCTGTCTAATGGCCTCTCTGGCCAGCGCTGAAGATGAGATCCAATGGAAAAAATATTCCAGAAATGACATTGGTGGAACTGTGTGGGGTGTGTCATTCCAAATTCCATCCAGCTGGAAGTATGTGGACAAGCCCGAGTATTCCATATTCTCAAACAGCAAGGATTGTCTAGTCTATCCGCTGACAAAGTGGTGTGGACAGCGGTCGCTCCTTTTGGAGATTAAGAAGAATCAGAAGGGGGGTGTTGTTAAAACTGGTGCTACTGAGAAGAGCGTGAGTTATTCAGGTGCAAAGGGTAATATTGCATACGTGGGCGCCTACACATTTCGATTTCTCACGCCGGATGGAAAGGCATGGGTAAAGCTCTCTGGAAAAGGTACGAGTTTGCAGGAAGCGAAGAGAACAATTCGTTTGAAGAAATAATTGAGGGGATATTAATAATTAAAAAAGCCGCTGAGAATGTCAGCGGCTTTTCTTATGTGATATTGAACGATCTTATCAAGCTAAGTTCGGAAACAGTTTCTGCAGGACTGGAAGCGTTACCTTTCCATTCTTCGTCTGCAGTCCCTTAGCCAGCACTGGATCCCTTGTGAGCGCTGCCTCGATTCCTTCGTTTGCGAGTTTTAATGCATAGGGAAACGTTGCGCTCGTTAGTGCCTCTGTTGATGTGTAAGGTGTGAGAGCGGGCATGTTCGGAACTGCGTAGTGAATGACGTTATGCATGACGTATGTGGGCTCGTCATGGCTCGTTGCGCGAATTGTTTCAATGCATCCGCCCTGATCGATTGCGACATCTACGATTACCGAGCCCCACTGCATTGCCTTTACGTGCTCCTCTTTTACGACGTGAGGTGCTCTGTCGCCTGCGACGAGTACAGCGCCTACCAAAAGGTCCGCTTTCGACACCCATTCACTTATAGATTCAGGGGTGGATTTGACAGGCTTGATAGCGCCTTTGTATTTCTTCTCAATGTAATTTAATTTATCATCACTGATGTCTAAAACTATCGTATCGGCTCTAAGTCCTGCAGCTACTTCAGCGGAGTTGAGTCCAACATGACCTCCACCGATTACCACTACAGTACCGGGTCTTGTTCCAGTGACTCCACCCAAAAGGAGACCTTTGCCACCATGATTCTTATGGAGGAGATATGTACCTACTTGAGTTCCAACGCGTCCAGCAACTTCACTCATAGGAATTAGGAGTGGAAGTTGGTGGTCATCGGTCTCAACAGTTTCATATCCTATCGATGTTACATTTGTCTCACACAATGCCTTTGCAAGTTGAGGTACGCTCGCTAGATGTAGATATGTGAAAAGGTTTAAATCAGATCTAAAATATTTATATTCGCTCTCAAGGGGTTCCTTTACCTTGATGATCATATTTGAATCATTCCATATCGTTTCCGCGCTATTTTCCAAAGTTCCGCCTGCGGAGATGTAATCCTCATTCGTAAATCCGGATTTGATGCCGGCATTGTGCTCGACTAAAACCCTGTGCCCTGCAGCAACTAGCTGTTTTACGCCATCCGGTCTCACTGAAACACGACTCTCCTGGGTCTTGATTTCCTTCGGTACGCCGATAATCATTGAAGCCTCCTGAAACGGTTGAATTTACTTAAGTTGAGAGATGGCTATCTAACGCGATGTCTGAATTCCGTCAATCCCTCTCTTTCTCCAATTCTTAAAATCTTTCTTTACCACCTTATGATTAAAATAACATATAATACAAGTACTTGCGCCCGTAATGCATTGGGCCATAGGTGTGCCGCACCGAACCTAGCTCTTATCCATATATATGAAATAAATAGGCAACAAATTTGAATAGAGGACGATAAAGCTCAGGTAGTTAATTATTCAGTGTTTGGGACTTCATTATGCAAATAAAACTAAAAACAGTATGTATCCTCGC
>JABGOS010000019.1 GCA_018645265.1 Deltaproteobacteria bacterium | reverse complement strand
GCAATGAGAGCACTCTTCATCACCGAAGGCCTTCAGAGGGTTGAGGCATCACAGCGCACGAGCCACATTGGCGACATCGCAGGAGATGTCGGATTGTATATAGCACTGCCGCTAGGAGCGCTTCTACTTTCGGAGGTTCCAGGACCACATCACAATATGGCCCATGCCGCAGTTCAATGGATTGGAAGAGGTTTAAATAATTTATTCGGCAGAAAAGTGGCTTAACAGGAGAAATCAAGATGACACAAATAACTTTTGGACGACCGGTACTTATCAAAGATAACGTTGAAAGCTCCTTACCTCAAGTGCCCCAACTGCCTATAGTGAAAGATTTCAATATTGATGGTAATGTAGATGTTGTAGAAGTCGTAGATAAAGGCTCGGCACAGAATATACAGATAAGGCTAGGGGAAAGAAATCTTGGTGGAAGCACTATGTTCCGATACTCTCAGAAAATACTGACTGGAGAACGCCTAGAGAAGATCGAAATCCTCTCTACGGAAGATGCCGATCATGATGGCGATCCAGACATTACACTTCTAGGTGAATACCTCCATGCAGGACAGACGAAGAAAAAAATTCTCTACTTGGAAAATCTTACTGTAAAGAAGTAACGACTAACAACACTGACTTTTGCTATTTCAACTCGAATTCCGCCAGAACGATATCATCATTGTCATTATTCTCTCTGTTAATTTGAAAGGAATACTTAAAGCTCAAACCGAAGAGCTCATCCCTTCTATTCTTTGGAAATACGATATTCAACCGACCACCCTCCCTCAAAACAGCTCCGGATGATATCAAGAGATCTTCAAGATCACCATTCAACTCATGCCTTGCCTTAGCCCTCTGAGGGTCAGCACTCATACGACCTGAACCCACGGCATAGAATGGTGGATTCACAACAAGGCAGTCATACGATTTCACATTCGAAGCTGCATACTTTCTATAGTCATCACATACAACCTCGACCGTTTTACTCATGCTGTTTTCTAAAACATTCTTTAAGGATATTTCATAAAGCTCAGACTGAATTTCAATAGCAACCACCCTCTTCGGTTTAAATTTAGCTGCGACAACAAGGGAAATGACAGCCACACCAGAACAGAATTCAACTACAGAATCCTCTTCCTCGATACGACAAAAATCGGCCAGTGCGAATGACTCCACACCGTATCGATGTCCTTTTTTAGGCTGATATATTGTGAGATCAGTTGATTGAAAATATTCTGAAGTGAGATCCATATATACTAAGCTCTACGCGTTACCCCTGAAAACAGCGGATTACATCCTCAGCGGGGACCATGCCCTCGCGAATAATCCTCATGGACTCGTCAGACAAGTCTACAACAGTCGATCCACGGGATGGTTCACACTCACCACCATCAACTATACATGGCAATTTATCCTTAAAATATTTCTTAACATGTTTGATAGAAAGTGAAGGTGGAAAACCAGACAAATTAGCGCTCGTTGTAGTTATGGGTCTACCGAACGTCTGCACGATAGCCGATGCAATTGGGTGAGATGATATCCTCACTCCAACCTTCCCGGTATTCGTGACCAACCCCTTCGGTATGGCATCCGATGCAGGGAAGAGAATAGTAAGCGCACCTGGCCAAAATTTCCTCACCAAGTTGAGCGCTCTATCTGAGACCTCGGATGCTACCATCCTGAGCATCTTAAGATCTGCTATCAGAATTGCTATAGGCAATCCATAATCCCTGGACTTGAGATCATAGATCTTCTTCACTGCTTTGCGATCCAAAACATCCGCACCCAAACCATAGATAGTCTCGGTAGGGTAGGCTATAACCTCACCCTTTTTGAGATATCCTACCGCACGATCGATATCCTGAAGATACGGTTCCCGTGGATTTATTTGTATCAGCTCAGTCATAAGTTATCTTGCAAGCTTGGAATCGGCATCATCAACCTTCTTTGCCATATCCTCTTTATATTTTTTAAGTTTCTCTGTCAGCGCATCATCCGAATGGGCCAGTATTTGTACCGCAAGAATTGCAGCATTCTTAGCACCTGACTTACCAATAGTTACAGTAGCTACGGGCACACCAGCGGGCATCTGAACCGTGGAGAGCAAGGAATCAAAACCATTCAGAGCGGATGCATCAAGCGGAACACCTATCACCGGAAGCGTCGTATGTGCAGCTATACTTCCAGCCAAATGCGCCGCATATCCAGCAGCTGCAATAACAACCTTAGTTCCATTATCAGCTGCACTGGACGCGAGCTTCATCGCCTTGTGAGGAGTTCTATGCGCCGATGCAATTCTGACCTCGCACGACACCCCGAACTCCTTAAGCGTTTTTTCAGCACCCTCCATAACCTGTAGATCACTTGAGCTGCCCAATATAATGAGAACCTGTGGATTGTTCATAAGATAATTTCCTTTTAATTAAGAATTCGTACTTATAGAGCCTTCTTCCCAATATCCTTCCTATAATGAACCCCATCCCAGCTTATCTTTTCGGTAGCCTCATACGCCTTGGCAATTGCACTCCGCATATCATCCCCAAGTGCTGTCACCCCCAGAACCCTTCCACCATTTGTAACTACATTTCCAGAATCATCCTTGGTACCTGCATGAAATACCACAACATCATCCAATGCGTTTGCATCGGCAATGCCGCTGATGACCTTTCCCTTTTCATAACTTCCTGGATATCCACCAGAAGCCATTACGACACACACTGCTGGACGGGGATCCCAACTCATAGACACCGTATTCAGCGTTCCGGATATAGCAGCTTCGAAGACATCCACTATATCCATCTTAAGTCTAGCGAGCAAAGCTTGTGTCTCAGGATCGCCAAAACGAACATTGAATTCAAGCACCTTAACTTCACCATCTTTGATCATGAGCCCTGCATATAGAACCCCTACAAAAGGCATACCCTCAGTCACCATTCCACGAGCAGCTGGCAACATAATCTCATTCATAACTTTATCGGCAATTTCTTCCGTGAGAACTCTGGCGGGAGATATTGCACCCATACCTCCAGTATTGGGACCTTTGTCTTCATCATACGCAGGTTTGTGATCCTGAGATCCAACCATCGGAAGCACATGATTCCCATCACATATCGCAATGAAGGAGGCTTCCTCCCCTTCTAAAAATTCCTCTACCACAACACATCTACCTGAATCGCCAAATGATCCCTCGAGCAACATCTCCTCAGCGATTTTCTCTGCCTTATCATGAGAATCACAAATAATGACGCCCTTACCAGCAGCCAACCCATCCGCCTTCACCACTATTGGCAGCGGGTGACCCTTGATATATGCCTTCGCACTCACAATATCTGTAAAAGTCTGAGACCTTGCCGCGGGAATCTTATATCTATTACAAAAGTCTTTCGCGAATGACTTTGAGCTTTCAAGAGCAGCAGCCTCTTTGGTTGGACCGAAAGCCCTGAGCCCCTCCCTCTTAAAAGCATCAACTATACCTAAGGCTAGTGGAGCCTCGGGCCCTACCACAGTCAGGTCGATCTGGTTGTCAGCTGCAAACTTCAAGAGTTCCTGAACATTATCAGGATTTATTGGAACGCAGGTTGCAAGATCAGCAATGCCCACATTTCCTGGAGCGCAATAGAGCTCGGTGACTTTTGATGACTGCCTGATTTTCCAGATCAGCGCATGTTCACGACCACCAGAACCGATAACCAATATCTTCATATTGTAGACCTCCGAATGAGGGCCCCCTATAACCCGCTATCCCCCTGTAAATCAAGGTATTTCGTAATTAGCTGAATTCAGTTCGGCATGGTTGAAGCTTCCGATTCCGATATCACCTCTATCGTACCGTTACGCCTGAGAACTATATTGGAAATAGCCACAAGCCCACCGGAATCCGATGCCTCAATCTTCATTTTTATCGGCCACGTACCTACTGCTGCATCATCACCTTTGACTGAAAAATAGAGTTTACCCTCCTTGAATCCATCGATCCATTTATCTAAAGAACCACCATAATTCGCACGAATCGTCGCCCTATAAGTCAATTTATCATTCGTCGGATCATCGAAGGAGAAAGCGATATGACCCTTTCTTCCATTAAAGGAAACATCGACGACTGATCCAACTGGGGTCTCATTGGC
>JABGOS010000064.1 GCA_018645265.1 Deltaproteobacteria bacterium | reverse complement strand
CTTTACATTCGTAGGCTTTCTTCCGGATAAGCCTGGCAAGCGCAGGAAGGCTATAGAGGGGTTCAAGGATTACGATCATACCGTCGTTCTGTATGTCTCCCTGTGGAAGGTCGAGAAGACGATAAAGGACTGTCTTGATATTCTGGGTGATAGAGGGGCCTGCCTCTGTCGCGAGCTGACGAAGATCCATGAGGAGTTCGTAAGGGATAAATTGTCTGGGCTGCTGAAACGAGTAGGTGAAAAGAGGCCTAAGGGTGAGATGCTCCTGATTCTAGAGCCTGCCCCTCTCGATTGAACTCATATATTCCAGAAAACTAGCCATGTGTACTGAGCCGAATGCCTTGGAGCCTAAAGCTTCGCTGTAGTCGCCAGAAGCTGCGAATGATCTGGTGACGCCCAGCAGATCTGAGGAACTTATTCCTGAATTGAGGAAGGCTGCACAGCTAAATATTAGATAATGCCCGGACATCAATGCCCTTAGATCCAATGTGCTGAAGTCGAATGTGACATCCCCATGTGTATCATCGGTGTGATCTATATCGATATGCGCATATCCTTTGAGTGTAGTTTCATCCACCACTTCCGTTTTGGTTGCACCGTGTCCAACGTAAATGACTTTTTTAAATGTCATTGGTATGCCAGACCGATCATAGAGCTTAGCCATACGCATGAGGGTGGCAAGTTCATTGCGTGATATCTTCTCGGATACTCCCCCATCGTGCATGGAAATAGTTCCATCAGGTAAATATGATATGATAATGGCGTCGGAAGCATGATGCCCATCTTTGCTAAGGCCGCTTAAAATATTTTCGGTCATTTCCTCAACGGGCATGCTTCCCACCATTGCGCCATTATTGTCACAACCTTGAAAGATTATGAATTTATCCTTCAGCTCCGCAATCACATCGACACCATCTTCAATGTTGAAGAGATCTCTCACCGTTTTAAAATCCTTTTGTGTAAATTTGGAATAGATATCGGTGAGGTTAGTCTTGAGAGTTGGATTTTGAATTTTGGAAATTTCCATGCGAAATCTGTTTGGATCTGCTTCGTAGAGCATTTTTAATTCCGCGATTGAGAGGGCACCTTCAGGTGTGTTGAGGTCATCATCTGCTGCATCAACGAGTGTTCCGAAGCGTCCAACAACATCTGCGTTAAGCCAGTAATTTAGATTTGCTGGCCTTGAACCTTCCTGAATCTCTTCAAGTTCGAGCAGGGGAAAGCTCTCCTCAAGAATGAGGAATTCACTTTTTAAGTCCTGGAAGAATTGCAGGGAGCTTCTACCTAAGATGTTCTCCCTAATGGAGTTGTATGCCTCAGGATCCTGGTAATACAGATCCTCGATGGCAACGCTTAGCTCCTCCATTGAGAGGTATCCATCCTCATCGAAGTCATACTCCTTCAGTGCCTTCTGAGGAGATGCATCGAAATAGAGGAGGTTTATTTTAGGCGCTGTTACGTCAATATTTGACACTATAAGGTCCCCCACAACATATATAAGCAAGCTGCGTGCCAAATGATGGGGTGCTTAAGTGTATGTATTTATTAGTTTAAAATTCTTATTTTCTCCAGATCTGCCGCATAAATCCCCCTAACCGGGGGCCAGCGACCACAGGGCATCTCAAAAAGTGTCCGACACCTTTTGGGGAAAACTGGTAAAAAGTGTCCGACACTTTTTTAATGTATCAGGTGTCTGATGATTAATTGAGGATTAAACCTTATTGCCTCGACGGTTGCGAAACCATTCCCTCACTGCGCCGGGGATCTTCCAGAAGGCAGGAAAGTAGCGCGGCGTTCTCTTCTTATACTCGAGATACTGATCGCCGAACTGTTTTTCCAGGACCTTTTCGTCTCGGATAGCCCGACGCCAACAGAATGAGTAGAGCATCGTTCCGAGTGAAGTTAGGGTCAGTGCGCCGAGCGGTGCGTTTGGAGTTGATGAAACGAGATTTGTAAAAACGCTAAATGAAACTGCAAGGCCCGTTCCAGCTCCAACAAGGCTGTAATAGGGGTTCCTCATAAAAAGGAAAGGTCCCTTCGTAAAGAGCTTATCGCTTGGAACTGAATCGTTGGCGAAGAGGCCTGACTTGAGCATAACGATAAAACCCGCTGTCCCCATCAGCGCAGAAGCGTAGATAACAGGGCGTTCCAACGCACTTACAATCTGAGGCAGGGAGGAGAGATCTGTATTCCGCAAAATCATCGCTAGTCCGCCGGCCATGCCCAGCGCGGATGCATTAAAAAGAGTTTTTTCCCAACGGGGTCGAACCATCTTTAGATAATGAACTTGTCCCAAGGTGAAGCCATCATAAAATTTAGGAGAACCTACGTCGCATTCGGTGTCGGGATTGAGGAATCCCATAGCAATCCCTGCATCGGATGTATTGCTGAAATGTACAGCTGCTTCCAGCGCGGGTGCCATGTTTTGCGGATACTCGCCGACCTGATAATTCATTTCATTAAAAAGCCTCGCGTTGCCATTTGCGAAACTGACCAGTCTCGCTGCATTTGGATCAATCCTCCTGAACTTTCGTTGTGGGACCTCCGGCGTTGGAGTTTTCAGAAATGCGGATACATATCTCTGTGTAAGTGCTTGGAGGTCAGGTCCAGTCATCTGAGGCGGAAGGGTCGTTCCCGTAGTTCCGGTTCCGGGAACAGACCCGGACGTGCCCGTGGAATTCATAGTGCCTTGCGCAAAGACGATCGGCATCGTCGCGTGGGGCATCATGTTTGCGGCAGTGAAGCCAGCCTGTGGTACGGCAGAATTAGCATACATCTACAACCTCCATTTTATCATTCTCGGCCCCCGTTTTGGAGAACGCCATACTTTTCGACAACGATGCATAAAAGTTGCTATTAATTTACCATGAATGTTGCTCAGACAAGCTCTCTAACATTATGATATTGTAGGAGTTATAGCTTAGTAGTACACTTCAAGTGGGGAAAATTGGCGAAAAGTGTCCGACACCTTTTTATCGTATCGAAATCCAAGCAACTTTTCAGGCAGGAGTGCGATATACCGTGATGATATGGAGAGTTATTAATGACGGAGGGGTGAATGGGTTGTGATCTATTTGGATGCTTTTACGTGGGTACGATGTGCAAGGGTGTATATGAGTACCGCTGTGAAGACGGTGGAATGTGTATCTCGTTTGAAGGTCCAGAAGAGATAGGTGCGAAAGGATCGGCTAGAGCTGAGATAGCTGCGCTAGTTAATGAGTTGAACTTATCAATATCGGATGCTCTCAAGAGGGTAGAACATGAGATCGAGCACGGATCCTGCGATCCGAAAAGGCTAGGCACTCTTTTACATCAAACGATGGAGGATATCAGTATACTCGCGCAACCAGCATATTCTCCGAAGTATGCTAGGCATTGGCTTGTCGAGTCGAAGAGGTTAAGCGATAGGATGTTGGAGCTTGCGAATCGGGGTCTTGGAACTTTTGTTGATCATGCTGATGGAAGGAGTCACTATGTTCCACCGGTTGAGAAAAGTACTCATTGTAGCGATCTAGGAATACATCCACTTGGAAGACTTTATAGCGAGCTGACACGAATATCTCTCATGACGATAAATGGAAGACATAGAGAGGTTGAATCAGAAGCTAGACCGATCTTTCAGATAGGTAGCGACTTCAGAATAAACCATGATGATCCGTTGGACTTTGTATATGGAGCACTTACAGCATTTGAGCGATATTATAGGTCATCAGGACCTATAATACCTAAAGCGTCGAACCTAGGTGCTGAAACACTTGAACCACTGCAGAGGTGAGTGCACACGTTGAAAAGTGTCCGACACTTTTTTTGGAAGCTATCGGAGAGTGAGTGCGCGAAGGACTTCGCCTTCGACCTCATAGGTTTCCATGTAGGTGACAGGATCATAGATGCGACCTTGATCATCGACGCTCGACTCGAGGTAGTTCTGAACATTCTGTGCGTGATCGCTTTCGATCTGTTTCAATGCCATAAGTCCGTATGCTGAAGGCTGTTCGAGACCATCCGTATTTTCCGATTCGTTGCTTATCATGCCATCCTCATCAACAAGAGCCTCAAGCCGCGTCGCGAGGCCGTTGATGAGATCCGTGTGAGAATCCGAATGTTGGCTTGCTGCGATGACAAAGAGGGGCATGCCAAGCGAAATATCGCCATATTGAATCGTCGTATCCGCATCGTAGTCAGGTAAAAAGGTGTTCTCCAGATAGTTGACGAGCAGTGTTAATGAGTCGTCGTAGTCGTCAGAGAAATCACCGCTGATTTGAGACATGGCATGAAATGCCTCCACACAAAGACCCATATCCCAAGGAATTACTCCAGGGATAGATGCTCGACGATCCATCATGTAGTTGAACATGCCGTCGACGCGCATATTGCTATCATCACCGAAGTCGTCATTGCGCGCATTGAGCGTTGCATTGAATGCGCTGACAACGCGACTTTGCAAGATTGCATCCGGATTCGCCTGTAGGTACCAGGAGAGAACAGTGTAGTTCGGACAGGAGAGTTTGCCGTTAACTTCACTCGGATCGGCTAGCAACGCATCGATGCGGTTATCAAAATAATTCACAGAATCCAAAATCGTATCCGAATAATCATCGCTATCGAGAAGATCGATTGCGCCGAAGAGCCCCCATGCGGAGACGCCCGTTACATTCTGAAAACCGGTTTCAGCAGGTGTTAAGGGATCGTCGATATCGTTCTTCCAGTCGTAACTTCCATCATCATTTTGAACTGTGACGACGCGATCGGCGAGAAGCCGCACGACATTTTTATCGATCGCGATCTCCAGCAGGCCCTCGTAGAACCAAACTTTCTTATTCGTATCCTGGGCGATGAAAAGATCACATAGATCATTGACCGCTATTCCCTCCTGATCACGCTGCGGTAAATTCCTATCCAGTATCATAACGCCGTCAGTATCCACGATCGTCAACTTATTTGAAGAATCATAGATGACATAAACGACATCATACTCAGGACTGTAGTCGAGACCTGCCATATCGGATCTAGAGGAGACAGGGGTATGTGTTTCTATGTGAACAACTGTTGTTGAAGAGCTGCTCGACGCGATAGGAAGGTCGAAGACATAAGCCTTTCCCTGACCCTGATGTCCTGCCCAGAATTCGCCTCCTTCAGGATGACCATCTATTTCTACGAAGGTGAGTGCCTCAAGTCCTTGACTGCTGCTGTTTCCCATCCATGGTGCAAGATCGAAGGTGCGGGTAACACTCCCGGTCTCAATGTTGAATTCGAGAATTGCGGCGGGATATTCGCGTCCGAGATAGATGAAGTCGCTCTCAGGATCGGCAACCGTAACTCCCTCCAGATCTCCTACGACTCTCCATGTTGTGATATCACTTCCATCCTTGTCCATCATGAAGACGAAACCGTTATCGTGGACGGAGAAGAGTTTATTCAAACGGATGTGCCAATCGGCGCCGCTCGGTTCGTATCGGCTTGGTGTCTCTGGAAGGTCGCCACCAATATCGATGGCGGTGCTTTCGAAGGCGCGTTCTATGCATTCTTCAGCGGTGGCGATTCTCGGGGATCTCTCTCCACCTCCGGAAGCCACTTCTGGTTCAGGCTCGGTGGTAGGTGGTGCCTTGTCATAGGTTTTATCATCCGTATTGGTAGAGGGAGGAAGCTCTGCATCATCCTTTACTGCTTCATCACCGGGAACTTCCTCATCGTAGATCGGATCCCCATCAGCTGAGGGTTCGTTTTCAATTCCGCCACAACCTTGAAGGGCGAATGTAGAAAGGATTATAAGTAAAAAAGTGAAGCTCTTAAATTTCATCATATGTTAATAGAAATATACAATGGGCGGAGGTAGGTCAAGGAGGGATGAATAATGGATGTATGAGGAGATTTAACATTCACGAGCGTTCAAGCAGGTGTCCGACACCTTTTGGGGAAAATGGCGAAAAAGTGTCCGACACCTTTTTAATGTGGGGAAATTACTTATCCTTCAGTATCAGAAATGCGCTGCCTATTTTGGGAGAGATAGACCACTGCTTGGGCGATTTGACATCGCTTGATGCGGATAGACTGGCCTTCTCCAACACACCCACCGATGTTAAGAGCTCCAGCAGGGTCTTCTGATTCTCACCAGCATTTATACAGCCATGAGTGGGGCTGGATGAACTTGCGGGCATTTCAGAGTAGCCATTTTCAAATGCTGAGGAGACGATTCGTATATGCACTCGTCCCAAACTGTATGCCAGCGGCCATTCGTTTATCCAGTAGTCATCAAGGGCCTCTTCCGGAACGATCTGTGAAAGCGTATAGGAGTTGATATCGTATTTATATCCGTTGATCGGCGTCGATGCCGCATCGAGATCGATCCTGGGAAGGCGGTCTCCCTTTCGGCTGATCACGGACCCCCAGATATAATAGATTCCTTGCGGAGTATCGCTGTTGATGTGGGTTCTCAGGCTAACTTTAGGATCGTCATACTCCCTGACCGATCGTGCAAAAACTTTGAAGCTGAGCGGTTCCTTCTCCTTTGAATTCATCAGCCACCTGCCATTCCGTTTGAATCTCATATCACATGGCGTATTTCTGTCGGAAGGGCAGATCACATATATCAGGAGCAGACCCTTTTGATTCATACCGGAATGATTAACTATATCATTAGTTGCCGTATCCTCAGATTCATCTACTCGAATCAACTTATCCAACTTATCCTCTTCAATAAGGCCGTATAATTTCGATTTATCATTAAATCTAAAGAGGACGGCAGGTATCAAACTCTTTTTTGACTTATTACCGTCGACGAGGCTGTTGAAAAAACGGGTGATGAAGTTTCCCGAATCGCTCGATGTACCTACATCGAGGGTCAGCCTCTCATCACTGTTCAGAAGAAGAGTGTCGCCGGGGTTGAGCCTCCAATTGATAAAGAGATCGTCCGGACTTGTATCCCCATGCCCCGATGTGAGTCTTCCATCTTTGATCAGTCGGTTTCGTTCTATCGCAGCTGATTGAGAACCTGTCTTCGATGAGACGATCATGGACAACTTCTCATTATCTGCGTTTTCACCGACGAAGAACTTCTCCGCTGCACCGCAGAGTGATGATATGAGCAGCATTGCCAGTAGAATTGAAATTGTGATCGCTGGTTTCATTATTGCGCCCCCAGTGTTTCTTTCTTCCAGCTATGAATAGCTCATGCAGGAGGGTTTTCAATGCTTTTTTGATCCGCATCTATTTCGAGGGACGATTTCCCAAAAAGGTGTCCGACACTTTTTGGGGGAAATGGCAAAAAAGTGTCCGACACCTGTTTCCCGCATTTGACCGGAACCTGCGTATAACATATAAACGCGGGATGAAAAAAATGGCCATATGTATCCTCCTTCTACTAATTTACTCCTCCACGGCGATCGCAGCGTCATCCGTCGCCTTCCATATTGACAGAAACCTTGTTATCACTGGTTCTAAGCATCAATCGGAGGTCATTCACTTCGATAGCCCAATGGACAGTGCGCTACTATCCTGGAACCTCTTTATGCCAGCAGATGGCTACGTAAAGTTTCAGCTGAGGGCGAAGAGGGCAAAGGGAGGCTGGACATCTTGGTTTACGATGGGTGTTATGAATGAACAGAAGGGGTGGACGAGCGTTTCGGGGCAGAATAATAATCAAGGCAGGGTTGAGGTCGACACGCTTATCTTAAAAAGACCGGCCGAGAACTGGCAGTATCGCGTGATCACAAAGGGAAGCCAGAAGGCCGGCTGGCCGAATGTTGTAAATGTCGCGCTAGCTGCAAAGAATAGCCAAGCCTTCAGCAAATCCGACTCCGGCAAGCGCGTGCGTTCGCTAGTGGTTCCTGCCATATCGCAGTTCGAGGAGGCGAGTAGGGAGGGGAAACCTGAGCTTGGGGGTAGGATCTGTTCGCCGACATCATCGGTGATGGCGCTTCGCTACAACGGCATAAAGATTCCGTCACTCATCGACTATTCTATGGGGGTTTTTGACAAGGATGGCGATATGTTCGGCAATTGGGCCTTCAATACGGCCGGACTATATAACGGGCTCGTCCGAAAGCGTCCCGGGAACACTGTCGCGACATATCTTAGATGGTACTCGTCGTTCGACGATCTGCTGACGAATGTTGCAGGTGGGCAGCCGGTGATTGTAAGCATCAAATATGGTAAGGGTGAGTTGGATGGAGCGCCGAATCCGACGCCCGGTCATCTTCTCCTCATCAGAGGTGCTGATTCTAAGTACGTTTACGTGAATGATCCCGCAATGCCGACAGATTCAAAGGTTTCAACCCGCTACAAACGTGATCAATTCGTCAAGGCATGGAAGGGCGTTGCATATGTGATCGAATAACGATATCGAAAAAGTGTCGGACACTATTTGTGAAAAATGGTGAAAAAGTGTCGGACACTATTTTGTGCAATGTATACACTTCGTGAACTTTGGTTTTAATAAATTGGTTTTAATAAACAGGAGGGGAGAATGAAGAAAGTTACTTTGGTGTTGATAATGCTGCTCGTTGCTGCGGTTTCATCCGCTGCGACAGTTGGCGTGATGAAGTATGTCGAAAGTGGTGGATGGGGGAGTGGAACCATCACCATCATAAGTGACAAGCGTTGTAAGGAGTGTACTACGGAGGGCTTAAATGGAAAGATGAAAGAACTCTTTCCAAATGAAGTGATTGAAGTCCTGGATTATAGCGATCGTTCTGCAAAGAAACTATACGAGGCTGAGAAGTTGACTGGATTGCCGGCTATTTTGCTTCCCAAAAAAGTTAAGACTAACGAAAATTATAGCAAGATCCAAAATTTCGTGGTCCCAGGGACCGATTTTCTCGTCCTGAAGACCGGCGGTAAATTCGATCCTAAGGCGGAAATATGCGACAACAAAATCGATGATAACGGCGATTCAAAGATAGACTGTGACGATCCCGCCTGTAAGTCGAATTGGCTCTGCATGGAGAAGAAGGATAAGCCCGCAGTCGATGTTTTCGTAATGTCTCATTGCCCATATGGAACGCAGATTGAAAAAGGCCTTCTCCCAGTTTGGGATCTGCTAGGCGATAAGATCGATCTTAACATTCGTTTTTGCGATTACGCCATGCATGGCAAGAAGGAAGTTGATGAGCAGGTCAAACAGTACTGTATTCAAAATATCGACAAGAAGAAATTCAGAAAATACCTGGGATGTTTCTTGAAAGAGGGCAAGACGGACGACACCTGTCTGAAGGAAGCGGGTATCGATAAGGGCAAGTTGGCAAGTTGCATAGCCAAGGCCGACAAGGAGTTTAAAGTTACAAAGATGCTTGAGGATAAAAGCACCTACAAGGGCCGCTTTCCAACATTTCCAGTTCATGCCGACTTGACCAAGAAATATGGCGTGAGGGGATCACCGACACTCATCATCAACGAGGTTAAGGCGCAGGCTGGTAGAAGCCCCAAGGCGATCTTGCAGGCGGTATGCACCGGTTTCAAAGATAGGCCGGCAGAATGCGATGTTGAGATTGATGAGAAGAATCCATCACCCGGTTTCGGTTTTAAGAAGGGCAAGGGTGGTGCTTCGGCAAGTTGCGGTTCTTGATATCTGAGATAGGCAGCATGCAAAAAAAAAGGTGTCGGACACTTTTTTGGGAAAATGGCGAAAAGGTGTCGGACACTTTTTTAAGGCTTATCTGATCTAATTTAGTTCATTTGGTGTTTTATCATATCTGTTCGGTTTATCAAACAGATTGATAATTAAGTGTCGTGTCCCCGGAAATTTTCTACTTTTTAGGGCAAAGGTACATTTCTGTATACTGCAGTATACAGAATGCTCATTCATAAGAAGGTGTCCGACACCTCATAGTAGCAATTAAGGGAGTGTGGAAGGCAAATCCATAGTTGAGGGAGGTGTGTATTTGCAGGATCTTGAGATGATAATCCTAGCAACAATTTTGCAAATATGACGATAATTCAACTAAGGAATTATCCTATATAATGATGTGGAGGTAAAAATGTCTGACAGATGCCAACCGATTCCAATTAAGGGTGAATATCGCTTAAGTCACGATATTTATTCAAGAATGTCAGATATTGCGGGAAAGGCTGGTGAACTGCATGTATTGGAAACCTGCGATTTAACGAACGCATATGGAATAAGTGCAGAGGCTGCGAAGGATGTTTTCACAGGTTCAGCATCCACAGTTGGGGCGAAATTGCGGGAGTTGGAATCGGGTGAAAAATCGGCACCTGTGCTGGATTCTGCAGTGGTGGATGGATATGTCAGGCAAATGGAGGCGAGATTATCAACATATGATACATCGAAGGGAGCGGAGGATATAAGCGAATGGGCAACAAAGACGGCAAGCATATTCCGCCTCACCGCTGAGAAGTTGGCCTTAACAAGCAGAGGAATAGAAGGGGAGTATGCTGCTATTTCCAGCCGCCTCTCTGAAGCTTCAACTGCTGCGAGTGAAGAAGGTATTTCAGATGAAGAGGGCCCGCGTCTCGTTAAAGAATATACAACTTGGCTGGAAAAAACGCTGCCGGGTCTGATAGACAAAAAAGTTGCAGGGCTATCTAGAATGGATGAGATGCGCGCGAGGTCGAGCTTGAGAATGTTTGTCTCAAGAAGTTCTTCCTCAGTTACTATGATGGTAAGTAGGGGTTCTAGTGGAACAAGAATGGATACTTCGAGATCCGGTTCATCTCAACGGATGGATTCGTCAAGAGGTAGCAGTTCTCTCAGGATGGAGCTTTTACGCAAAACCTCCTCCTTAAGAATGGACCTCTCAAGACGACAATCGGCATTGCTTGTTACATTAGAATCCAGGGTCAGAGAGAGCCTCGGAGAAAATCTATATATGGCTATGCGCGATGCCGGAAGACTTATATCGGGAGATGAACGATTCAAGACGAAACATCAGGCTGCATATCAAGAGATAATTTCAGTTTTAGATAAGGAACTTTCTGCGGGTATAGCAAGGCTTACCAGGGATGCTCCCACGATTATTGCAGATTTAACACGGGCTAGAGGTGCTTCCCTCGCAGAGTGGAGGCGATCTTCTGAATCTCAAATGACGGAAGCAAGTGCGGCAGGTAGAACATTTGAAACTGAATCTGCCCAAAAAATCAGGGATGACAGCGCTGCTATTGCTGGATCCAAAGGGAGCAAGGCTGATAAGTTAGGCAAAAAGATTGCAGCTGATAAGGCTACGCTTTTAGAGATGCTTGAAGATTTAGGCTCTGACTAGCACTTCACTTCGAAATCTGCACATATTTCAAACACATCTAAAAAAAGTGTCCGACACCTTTTAGGGAAAAGTGGCAAAAAGTGTCGGACACTTTTTGATAAAAAAACGGCGCCGGTGAGGGCGCCGTTTTGAGTTCATAACTGAGTGTGCTTAGTTGGCATCCTTCGATTCTTCGAATTCAGCATCAACGACGTTGTCATCCTTCTTTTCTTCCTTTTTTGGCTCTTCAGATTTGGCTTCCTCGCCAGGCTTTGCTTCTTCGCTGGCAGCCTTATACATTGCCTCGGCCATCTTGTGCGATGCCTGTGTTAGAGTCTCCATGGCAGATTTGATCTTGGCAGAGTCCTTCTCCTCAACAGCTTTCTTGCATACTTCGCAGGCCTCTTCGATCTTCTTGGCGTCGTCAGCTGGAACCTTATCCTTATTCTCCTTCAACATCTTCTCGGTGTTGTAGACGAGCGCATCGGCTTGATTGCGCTGATCGATATCCTCGCGGCGTTTCTTGTCGTCCGCCTCGTGGGATTTGCCTTCCTTAACGAGATTCTCGATCTCATCTTTGGAAAGTCCGGAGGATGAGGTGATTGTGATCTTCTGTTCCTTACTCGTGGCTTTGTCCTTTGCGGAGACGTGCACGATGCCGTTTGCATCGATATCGAATGTTACCTCGACCTGCGGGATGCCGCGAGGCGCCGGGGGAATTCCATCGAGATGGAACCTGCCGAGCGTCCTGTTGCCATCCGCCATCTCCCTTTCACCCTGCATGACATGTACTTCCACGGAAGTTTGACTGTCCGCAGCGGTTGAGAATATCTGACTCTTCCTCGTTGGAATCGTCGTGTTTCTGTCGATAAGCTTTGTCATCACACCACCGAGCGTTTCGATTCCGAGCGATAGAGGAGTGACGTCGAGGAGGAGCATATCCTTCACTTCGCCGCCCAACACACCCGCCTGAATTGCTGCACCCGCTGCGACTACTTCATCGGGGTTGACGCCCTTGTGCGGCTCGCGTCCGAAAAAGTCCTTCACGATCTCCTGGACTTTAGGAATTCTTGTGGAACCACCGACAAGGATGACTTCATCTATATCGGAAGCCTTCTTTCCTGCATCGGAGAGTGCCTTCTTGCAAGGTTCGATTGCCTTCTGGAGAAGGTCATCGACGAGCGCCTCGAATTTTGCCCTCGTCAGTTTGAGGTTCATATGTTTCGGACCGGAAGCGTCTGCGGTGAGGAAGGGGAGGTTGACCTCCGTCTCCATCGTTTGCGAAAGTTCGATCTTCGCTTTTTCCGCAGCCTCTTTAAGACGCTGCAAGACCATCTTGTCAGTTGAGACGTCGATGCCCTGATCCTTCTTAAATTCGTCGATCAAATATTCCATCAACCTCTGATCGATGTTATCACCGCCGAGGTGCGTATCTCCATTTGTGGAGCCAACTTCAACCACGTTCTCACCGACATCGAGAATTGAAATATCGAATGTTCCACCGCCGAAATCAAAGACGGCGATCGTTTCATCTTTTTTCTTATCCAGGCCGTATGCAAGTGCTGCCGCCGTCGGTTCGTTGACGATACGTTTGACATCGAGGCCGGCGATTTTTCCGGCATCCTGTGTTGCTTGTCTCTGGCTGTCGTTAAAGTATGCGGGAACTGTGATTACTGCTTCTGAAACCTTTTCACCAAGATAGTCTTCAGCAGCTTTCTTGAGTTTTCCAAGAATGTGGGCCGATATCGCTGGCGGCGCGTAAACCTTATCACCGATTAGGACCTCAGCATCACCATTGTCTGCATGACCGACTTTATAAGGGACGATGCGAATTTCCTCGGGTACCTCATCATATTTGCGCCCCATGAAGCGCTTGATCGAATATACTGTATTTTCCGGGTTGGTTATTGCCTGGCGTTTTGCAATCTGACCGACCAAGATTTCACCATCCTTCGCAAATCCAACCACGGAAGGGGTTGTGCGACTGCCTTCCTCATTCTGGATGATCTTGGGCTCGCCGCCTTCCATGACAGCGACACATGAATTAGTAGTTCCAAGATCAATTCCTATAATCTTTCCCATTATTTACCTCCAATTTCGCATATTTGCGTGATTTAGTGTTGTGCAGGGCTCCATATGGGCACTCTGTAGTGCTAAGTCAAGGCTGTATGTTCATATATTTCTGATTCCGGGCTCTTTTAGGGCACAAAAGAAAAAGGCGGCCGGATGGCCGCCTCATGGTGAATATATTTACTGGAATTATTCCTCCGAAGTTGGTTCGCAATCCGGATCGGTGTCTGGATTACAAGGCTCCTCACCTTCTCCCTCACCTTCACCTTCTCCCTCACCTTCACCAGTGCCGGTACCAACATCGACGCATTCCTCCGGATTCGTACATGTGATGATATCGATCGAAGCTATGTCATCACTGGTTTTGACAACGGAATCCGATGTAAAGGAGGCTGATACCGTATGTTGAAGCATATCCGGCATATATATAATTGCTTCAATGAAGATCAGTGTTGGGTTTTCGCCCTGCAACTCCGTTTCGTTGAATTTACACATAACCTTCAAATCACCCTGATCGTAACAGTTGTCGTTCATGATATTGGCAACTCGTATCCCACCGCTGAGCATTATTATCAGCTCTCCATTTTTGATCGGTGTGGTGCCGGTATTTCTCAATGATGCTCCAATTTCCATCTTCTCTGAAGATAGTTTTCGGCGATTTAGAATTATCTCAATGTCTGCTTCATTGATAATTGTGATATCCCTCGCAGTTAATGGAAATACGTTCTCTCCACACTTCACAGTAGGTTGCAGTTTAACAGTCGTATCCTCCGCAGGTGCGTCATCATTAACGACGAAATAGAAGTCCTGAACGTTGATGTCACCAGATGAAACGGAGGGCGCAACCCCAACTGCCTTGACATGTGATGAAGGAGCTCCACCGATGGGTATCTCACCGCCTACGTTCATAGCGTCAAGGCTATCCTCCAATTCGACCTCAGCTATCTCCTCCTCTGGAGCGATAGTAGCGTATGACATGAATTCCGGAGGGGATACAGACTGCAAGCTGCATGGTTGTTGCGGAATTCCGAGTGGATACGCAATCGGTACATGGCATGATGGTTCGCCATAATGACATTTTATTGGCTGTGCTTCCGGTAAATTTGAAATTTCCTTTTCTACGTCCTGTATAAGCCCTATCGGAATTTCTTTATCGATCTTCGCTCTTTTCTTTACATCGAAGCAATAGCCCTGATCGGAGTAAGCAACCTCTCCGATATCCTCTTCATCAGAATCACTGCTGCTTCCACTGGAATCACTGCTTCCACCGGAGGTGTCATCATCCGTCGTATCCTTATCATCAACCTTAGCATCTTCATCATCAACCTTAGCATCTTCATCATCAACCTTAGCATCTTCATCATCAACCTTGGTGGTGTCCTTTGATGTATCTACAAGATCTGCTCCCTTTGCTTTGAAACCACCATCATATGAGAGCATCTGTGCGCTGGCTGATGGCTTGAGACCTCCTGAAACTGGTATTCCAAGCATCTCCATGTTTTGCAATAGGGCAGCCGTGCTGACATTGACACAGATCCTACCTGTTTTGTTCTTCAATCGCGCTGAAAAGGTACCATCCGGAAGGGTGAGCCCTCTGGCGACAGCCTTTCCATCACGGGTTACGGTGACCTCCACGAGTGGGGCCGCCATTTCATTGCCATCCTTCATGTTGTTCTGGTTCATGTCGAAGAAGACTTCACCAGCAACCTGTCCTGTACAGGAGGAAAAAAGCATAGCCGTACAGAGAATGGCCAGGGCGATTATGACCCTAGTAGAGGATTTGGGTTTAATAGTGATCTGCATAAGCATACTCCTTTCACTACCAGGCTTACATTATAGCAACATTCATGCCAGCATAACCCCACGTAATATAAAGCTAAATATTGTGTTGTAGATTTGGCTACTCCTCATATTGATAAGAAATGTCAGATAATTGACGAAATCCTTGATATTTCTAGAATAATTTGTTCGTTGGGGCCTTGCTTTTCAGGAATTTGATCACATATTGGAGCTCAGAAGTCAGAGAACAGATGTCAGATTTCAAGATTTGATCTGTCATCTGTCTTTTCTACTCTACTTTTTTAAATCGGAGCATCAGATGATTAAGCGTGATTATTATGAGATTCTCGAGATCGCTCGCAATGCTGCGGGTGATGAAATTAAAAAATCGTATAGGCGTCTAGCTCTCAAATACCATCCGGATCGTTGCAAAGAAGAGGGTGGCGAGGATAAGTTCAAGGAGGCTTCCGAGGCATATGAAGTGCTCTCTGATCCAGAAAGAAAGCAGATCTACGATGCATATGGGCATTCTGGGTTGGATCGCTCCGGTTTTCATGGCTTCAACGATGTAAATGACATCTTTTCCTCTATGGGTGGTATTTTTGAGGAGTTCTTCGGAGGTATGGGCGGTTCATATTCCGGTTATGGAGGTTCTGCAAGAAGTAGGGTGATGCAGGGGGCCGATCTGAGATATGATCTCTCGATTCTCTTCATGGAAGCTGCCCACGGTATTGAAAAAGAGATCGATGTGATGAAGCAGGTCAACTGCGAACAGTGTGAGGGCTCAGGACAGGAACCAGGAACGGAGAGAATCATATGCCAGATGTGCGGTGGAAGCGGCAATATGACTCAACGTCAGGGTTTCTTCATGATTCAGACTGTCTGTCCACAGTGTCGGGGTGAAGGTTATAAAATTGAAAAACATTGCACAGAGTGCAGAGGACAGGGTCGAGTAAATAAATCCAAAAAACTCTCAGTAAAGGTGCCAGCAGGGGTGGAGGATGGCATGAGGCTGGTTCTCCGTGGTGAAGGGCAGGCTGGCACGAATGGAGGACCTCCGGGCGATCTTTATGTCTTCATAGGTGTTAAACCCCATGATTATTTTGAGAGGTATGGGGATGATCTCGTTTGCAAGGTACCGATTTCATTTCCACAGGCTGCCCTTGGAGCCAAGGTCACTATTCCCTCTCTCGACGCTGAGATTGAAGTAGAGGTGCCAGCTGGAACTGAAACCGGTGATGAGTTGAGGCTTAAGGAGAAGGGGCTTGCGGATGTTCATGGCAGGGGCCGCAAGGGTGATCAGGTAGTTATCTTTATGGTGAAGACACCTAGGAAGTTGTCAAAAAAACAGAAGAAGCTCCTCGAGGAGTTCATGGAATCATAGCGTTGCAATAGATTTCAAAATTATCTATTTTCTGCATATGCAAATGAATGTTGAAATGAAGTATGCGAAGCTCTTCAACGGTTTTCGATGTTATTACCAACATTGGTTTCCCGACAAACCTAAAGCTCTGCTCATCATGGTTCACGGCCTTGGAGATCACATAGGTCGTTCCAATGAATTCGTGTCATTTTTGGGATGTAAGGGATATGCGTGCGCGTTGTATGATCAACGTGGACATGGACTTAGCGAGGGCAAACGTGGACACATTCATTCATTCGATACTTGGTTGGATGATCTGGATGCCTTTATATCCTTTTCAAAAAATGAATTGAACGAGGATGTTCCAATCTTTCTAATAGGAGGAAGCCTCGGGGGGTTAATAGCTCTGAATTACGTGCAGAAGACTGGGAAGAAGATCAGAGGTCTCGTTGCGGTTTCTCCGGCGATTATCCCGACTATCGCAATTCCTAATTGGCTGAGAAAATTTGTAAGAACTGTTGGAAAGGTTCTTCCATCATTAACCGTCGATAATCGTCTCAACTGGGATCACATGTCGAACGATCCTGAAGAGAAAAAAGCACTGATCGATGATCAGCTTTTCACAAGAAGAATTTCTTTTAGGGCAGCGATTGAGATTGAGCGCAAACTTGAATATGTCATGACGCTTGCGTGTCGTATATATATTCCGACTCTGATGATCGCGGGTGCCGGTGATCTGATATGTGATCCTGTTGGAGCAAAAAGATTTACGGATGGGCTCTCATCAGCTGACAAACAATGCATCATATACGATGGCATGTTGCACGATGTGATTCACGATGTAGGTAGGAAAAGGGTGATGGAGGATATTGAAAACTGGATTGCAAAGAGGATCGTTAAACAGTAACAATTAAATTGTTATTGTTTAAAAGGAGGGTTGCGATGTTAAGAAAAGTGTCAGTTCTACTGGCGATGATTGTATTCTTGCTGACCGCTGCTACAGCGGATGCGGGCTATGCTATGAAGCTCAGGAAATATACCGAACATGGTAGAATATACAGCGTGAAGAATTTTGATGCCAAGCTGGTATGGCACGTTACCTTCTTCAGTGATGACTTTAGAAAAGCGTTCGAGGAAAAACATGTCAAGTTGCACCACATGGAAGATCAGATGGAGATCTCTCAGTATCTTGCTGAACAGGAACATGAGCAGCGTGCTGGTTGGGACTTCTTCGTTGGTTTCTATACCAAACAGGAATATAAACAATTCTCTTCTGAATCAGATTCTTTTTGGAAAATTCATTTAACGACAGGGAGTGGGGAGGTTATAAAGCCGATCGCCATGGAGATGATACCTATAGGTCCATACGAGAAGAAGATGTTTCCCTATCTCAATAGGTGGTCGAAGGCTTATCGCATAACTTTCCCAAAGGTTGACTTAGGCGATAAGGTCACGCTTACCGCCAGAAGCGTTGCTGGAAAATCCGTTCTAAAATGGAAGTTAAAGAAGTAAGAATAATATTCAATTAGATTTCGAACGATCCTTATATTTATTTAAAAGAGTATTTCTTTTAAACTCATCATTCATCTGTGGGTGGTCAATGTTGAAGTGCAAGCCGCGGCTCTCTTTGCGCGATAGTGCGGACTTGATGACGAGCGAAGCAACCAGCGCTAAATTTCTTAGTTCAACAAGGTTGGATGTGATGATAAAATCCCAATAGTATTCCTTGATCTCATCATGAAGCAGTTGAACCCTTCTCAGAGCTCTCTTTAAACGCTTGTCAGATCTGACGATGCCGACGTAGTTCCACATTGTTCTTCGTATCTCATCCCAGTTCTGGGTGATCACGACCTCCTCATCAGAATCGGTGGCACCCTTCGAATCCCATGGGGGAATTTCAACCTCTATCATCTTGATGTTCTTTGTCTTTATAACTGCACTTTTAGCCGCACGTGAAGCCATGACGACCGATTCGAGTAAGGAATTGGAGGCGAGACGGTTGGCTCCATGAAGGTTAGTGCATGTCACCTCGCCGCATGCAAATAGACCGTCGATGTCAGTCTGCCCATCCATATCCGTAACGACTCCACCGCAGAAGTAATGGGCGGCAGGAACAACAGGTATGGGCTCCTTCGTAATATCAATCCCGAAGGTATTGCAGACTTTGTAAATATTTGGAAATCTCTTCTTCAAGAATCTAGATTTTAAATGAGTAGCATCTAGGAAGACATGTTCATCTCCACTGCGTTTTAACTCTGCATCTATTGCTCTGGCAACGACATCCCTCGTAGCAAGATCACCGCGCTCATCATAATTCTTCATAAACGCTTCGCCGTTCATCTTTGTAAGCACGGCACCTTCGCCCCTGACCGCTTCAGAAATAAGAAAAGATTTTGCTTCGGGATGGAAGAGACAGGTCGGGTGAAACTGTACGAATTCCAGATTTGCTACGGTTGCGCCGACTCGATATGCCATGGCAATTCCATCGCCGGATGCGATGTCGGGGTTGGAGGTATATAGATATACCTTGCCCGCGCCACCGGTTGCCAGCACAGTGCTCTTTGCTGAGAACGTGTGCACTTGCTTGTCCTTGATGTTCAGGACGTATGCTCCAAGACAGCGATTGGGAATATTCTCACGACCTAATTTCGATGTCGTAATAAGGTTTACAGCAGTATGATTTTCAAAGAGCTCCACGTTCGGGTGGTCCGACAACGCGTTCAATAGGGCACGTTCAATTTCCTGGCCGGTGAAGTCATCTGCATGGAGAACTCTCCTGTGACTGTGGCCACCCTCATTGGTTAGATCGAATGCAGATTTTTTCCCCTGAGTGAAATTTACACCCCAATCGACAAGGTGGCGTATGAGATCAGGCCCCTCAGTGACAACCATTCTGACGAGCTCTTCGTCGCATAAACCGCAACCAGAATGGATTGTGTCGTGCGTATGGCTTTCAAGGGAATCAGTTTCATCGACAACGGCCGCAATTCCGCCTTGAGCAAGCGCTGTAGCAGATTCCTCCTTCAGGCGCTTCGTAACGATGGCTACAGATCCGCTGTCAGCAACGCTCAGAGCGAACGTTAGCCCAGCTATTCCGCTTCCGATAACTAGAAAGTCGTAGCTTCGTTCCATAGAGAATGGATAACAGAGACTGGGGATAAGGACAATCTCTTTGACAAAATCCTAAGTAATTACTAGAGGCTGCCTATGTCACAAAGAATTCCTATGAATGTAGCAAATTTGATAACAATCTGCAGACTTATCGCGGTTCCCGTGATGGTTATATTGATGCTATTTGTGGATGACTCCAGCCGAGATCTAGCTCTCAATCGAGAGTTGTCATTTCTGTCGGCGGTGCTCTTCACGATAGCTATGGGTTCTGACATGATCGATGGTTATGTTGCTCGCAGATACAACATGACCAGTGTCTTTGGAAAGTTTATGGATCCGCTGGCCGATAAGATGTTGTTTATCGCAGCTATGATTATGATGATACAGCTTGGAAGGATACCTGCGTGGCTTGTTGCAGTCTTCTTTATGAGGGAGGTTGCGGTTACATCACTCAGGGCAATTGCGGCGAGTGAAGGTATAGTTATCCAGGCAAGCAACTGGGGGAAATATAAGTCGGCTTTTGTTTCAACCGCCACGATTGGGCTATTAATGCACTATCCGTTCTTTGGAATAAATTGGAGAATGATAGGTTGGGCGCTCATGGTTCCATCGCTTATTTTCTCCATATACTCTGGATTTCATTACGCTATCGGCTTTTTGAAGGCAGTGCCGCTACCGGATAGCAGCGCTTGACAAGAACCTACAGTGAGTGTAGGAATCGCGGCTCAAAATATGCGGGAGTAGCTCAGTGGTAGAGCTCCACGTTGCCAACGTGGTTGTCGAGGGTTCGAATCCCTTCTCCCGCTCATCGATTGTAAACGCCGGCAATAAACCGGCGTTTTTTTTATCCGCATTATCATTTCTTATTATTTTCTGGCATGATTCAAGCTGCACCAAACCTGTATCATCCCTATAGCCAACTATTCAGAGCTATGCTATATTACTCAGGTTTTTCAGGTAGTATGAACGGGGGAGTTAGTGGATAAACTTGATTTTCTATTCATACATGTCGAGACGAGTTTGGCGCCGATTATGGGACACTCCTATCTCGCTCCCCTTGGAACTGTAAGTATAGCGACATATCTAAGGGAGCAGGGTTTTAAGGCGAGGGTTGTTGATACCAGGCGGACATTTTTTACACTCAAATGGCTTGAAAATTATCTTAGTGAAAGAAAACCGAAATTCGTAGGTTTTACGATGTATACGGATACGATCTTCAATGTTAATCGAATCATCAAGTTAGTAAAAAAGCTATCCCCAGCATCAAAGATCGTTTGCGGAGGAGCCCACGCTGCTGTCTCTGATGAGGATCTCCTCAGAAATTATGATGTGGATGTTGTGGTGAGAACGATAGGGGAGACCGCATCGCTCGAACTCCTTCAGAATAAACAATATGGTGATATAAACGGCATATCCTATCTCGATTCCAAACGACTTGTAAGAAATCCAGATTCTCCAAAGATTGAACTCGATCAGTATCCGTCACCTGACACCAGTGTTGTAGAATGCGTCGATAGATATCCATATGGACCCTCAATAATTACTGGAAGGGGCTGTCCCTACAGGTGTACTTTCTGCGCTGCCGGGGTTATCTCTCCAAAAGTGCATTGGAGAAGTATAGAGAGGAATATGGAGGACATTGATGTGGCACGGAAGGATTGCTTCAGCGGAATATTATCTGTTCTCGACGACACTTTCACTGTTGATATGAATAGGATCACTGAGTTCTGTGATCGGATCAAGGAGAAGGGCGGCGGTGAAGAATTTATCTGGTTTGCTGAAGGTAGGGTGGATACGATTAGCAAAAATCCAGGCCTTCTCAAGAAGATGTATGACTCTGGCTTTAGATTGCTGCAGCTGGGAGTTGAGTCCGGTGATCGGAAGGTGCTAAACGCTTATCGGAAGAATATCGATCTCGACGATGTCCTCTCTACAGTTAAGGAGTGTGCTGAACTCGGAATATTTATGCATACCAACTTCATAGTTGGAGGACCTTTTGAATCGGATGAGACCATAGAGAATACTCGCAATTTTGCTTATAAGCTGCTCGAGGCGGGTGGCGGCTATCTTCAAATAGGTTTTCCTTATCTCTCCCCTTTTCCAGGTACCGATATTTATGATGATCCCGATGCGTATGGCTTGAAGATGTTGGATCCAAAGCTCTACAGAACTGCGATATTTGACAACTGTGTTACTGAAACCGAAGCGCTTTCTCGCGAAGAAATAATCTGGCATAGATGTAATTTGATGGATGAGGTTCGAAACGCCATGTTTGAAACTATCAAGTCTCAGAATGACGAGTTTATAAAAAATTGTCATGAAGCCAAGCGGATAGCTGGCGAGTTTCACATGTCATTGGTGGCTGAGTATTATGACGATTGGACTTCCTACCAGATGTCACTGTGGTCACTACTCTTTGATTCAATAGAAAACATTCCTCAACTGAAGAAAACAGGTGGAAACGATATCAAGACATTGATTCCAACGCGGACGGCAAGCGTCGTAATTAATGAGGATGGGCGTGTAGATTTTCCGTATATTAAAGAATCCATTTCGCCCCTGGAAAGCCAGATCTATGATTTTAGTGCTGGTAAGCTCACATCATATGAAATCGCAAAAGAGATTGATGTTGATTATAAAAAGGTAGAAGAGGCTGTTAGATCGTTAGAGAATATTCAAGCTATATGCTATAGGACATACTAACTATGAAAAAGAATTATACTATGTTTCATCCCGATATCACTGCAGGAACTGGTGGTAGAAAGGATCTCATTGATAATCTCCTCACTTCCGATTGCGACGAGGGAGGAGGGGAGATTGTATCCCTAACATCACTTCTATGTGATAATGACAAGCTCCCCTTTATTTCCTACCATCAAATCGGCGATGGTATAATCAGTGATTTATCGGGAAGGTTCGCTGAATACATTGGGGAGATGCAGGAGAATCCTTCGGAATTTGTTCAACAATATGTGAAGTGTGAAGGCATTGATGATATTGAATCACATGTTGCTGGTCTTGCATCTGCTACCGGTGCCCTCTATCTCTCCCTTAAGGATGCGGATGTGGCTGGCGGCGATGTCATTACAACATCGCTGAATTACATGGGTGTTGTGAACGCTATAGTCATGGCAGGTGCGAAACCCTGTTTTGTCGATATTGATCCAAATAATTGGAGTATGGATCCGAAAGCGCTTGAGAAAGCTATTACAAAAAATACGAAAGCGGTTATCCTTACCCATTTGAATAACTATGTTGATTTAGAGCCGTTTTATAAAATATTTCAAAATAGAGGGTTGGATATTCCGTTGATTCAGGATGCATCCCTTGCGATCGGCTCTAGGTGCAACGGACTCAGACCTGGAATGATCAATATTGGCAACGGAGGAACTACGGTATTTAGCTTAGCCACGTCTAAGATTTTAACAGGGCTCGGTGGAGCCATGATAACTAGTAGCGACAATTCTCAAATGAAGAGAATTGTTGCCGGCGCTTATCAGGGTATGAGTCTTGTGAATCCTGGTGCGATCGAATCCTTTGGTTCAAACTTCAAGATGAACGAAATCAATGCGGTCATAGCAATTGAGCAGCTCAAAAGACGCGATGAAATCTTTCAAAAAAGAAGGGATCTTAAAACCGTATATGATGAACAACTATCGAAGTTGGTAAAATCAAAAAAGATTCAATTGCAAGGGATTGACGATGATGCGGTGATCACACATTATGGAGTTAGGATCCAAAATAGAAATGAGCTTGCAGGAACACTATTCAAGAAATATTCCATTCAGCTTGGAATGTGGCATACCTATCACAACCAAGCGGTGTATGTAGAAAAATATGGACCCTGCAATAAGGGTTTGCCTGAAACCGATAATCTTTCAGATTCTGTAACCTATTTACCGTTTCATACCGATCTTTCGGAATCTGATATCGTATTTATATGTAATTCGTTGAAGGAGGAATTGAAATGACTGACTCACTATCTGATAGGGAGCGCCAGCGATATGCCAGAAATCTGCTCATCAAGGAATGGTCTGGGGAGAAGAAACAGCTCCTTTTGAAGAATTCTAAAGTGCTTGTAGTAGGTGCAGGTGGCTCGGGTTCGCCGTTATTATATTATCTTACCACCGCAGGGGTTGGAACTATCATTATTGCAGATGGTGATGTTCTCGATATTTCCAATCTGAATAGGCAGATACTTCATAATGAAGAGAAAGTAGGTAAGAACAAGGCCCTATCTGCGCAGAGTACTCTTACAAAGCTTAACTCCGATATAAGTATTGTGGCACATCCATATCACGTCACTGATGAGAATATCGCTGAGTATGCGGATGACTGCGATCTTATATGCTGTGCCGCTGATGAAAGAAATAATAGGTCTGCTTACAAGGTGCTCAACAGGTTCTCCAAAGATACGCAGACGCCTTTGTCCTGGGCAGGCGGTTGTTACATGGGAGGATTTGTAACATTCATTCAACCTCCAACCACCCCGTGCATGGAATGTTTTTTAAAGTATTCGGATGAATCGGTTCAGTTAATCAGGGATGGCAAGGTTGAGCGGACTAAAGATATGGCCAAGCTGACGGATGGTCCAAATCCAGTCTTGGGGGCTGCAACTGGGGTGGCTGGATCGATGCAGGCTATGGAAGCGATCAAATACCTGGCTGGCTTCGGTAAAAATCTATGGAATAAAATGCTGCTGTTCCAGATGGGTGATGAGATGTGTTTCAATACCTATGATATAAGTAAGCACAGAAAGGATGAATGTCCTTACTGCAGTGTCAATACCCGGTTGTAAAATCTACCTCTCCAATCAGCTCATCCCCATTCGTGAATTGTTCGAGATTGACATCGAACCTCGCAATTGCGCGTGCCCAAAATTGGGTGCTCAGTCCTGAGATGTGTGGGGTGATGATCATGTTCGGTGCATTATATAGGGGGCTGCTTTTTGGCAGAGGTTCCGTACGAAATACATCAGCAGCAGCACCAGCAATCACCTTCTTCTTCAGCGCTTCAGCGAGAGTTTTTTCATCTATCAACTCACCTCGGGAGACATTGATGAGGTACGATGTTGGCTTCATCATCTTGAATTCATCGATGCCGATCATGTCGCGGGTGTCTTTGGTCAGTGGGCAGGTTAAAATTACATAGTCTGCAATCTTGAGTGCATCGTGAAGTCGATCGAAGGGGACCTGCTCGTCGACCACCTCCGACTTAGGTCTGTCATCAGGAACGACAGCCAGGACAGCCATTCCAAGTGATCTGCAATGAATGGCGGTGGCAGTTCCAACTCCACCAAGGCCAACGATTACGGCAGTGGCTCCAAGTAGCTCAGTTGGGGGGGGGGAGGATTTCAATATCCCAACTGTATCGAATGATTTTTTATCCTGAAGCTGTATGCTTTCGCGAAGTTTTCTGCAGTGAGCAAGCATCATCCCCATAATAGATTCTGCAATAGGCACGGAATATACGCCCCTAGGAGATGTCACTATGAGGTCGCGCTCGATGAGTTCTGGGAATGTGTATGTATCTGGACCTGTGACCACGGAGTGGAACCACTTCAAGCGCTTTGCTTTTTTGAGAAGGTCGGGGGTGATATAGTAAGAAAAGAGAATGTCAGCTTCCTCAATCTTATCTATTTTCTTTTCGTCGAAGGTAGTGAAATGAAATGAAATATTTGGATGTCTTTCCACAATCCATTCCATCAATGCATCTGGGAATTCCATGTATGGTAGATTTGTCTTTAATGCTAGCACAGCATTTTGAACTCCAGCATTGAGATTTGCCCTATTAGCAATTCTGTGTTTCCCAGGCTTCTGATTTTTTGTTGTTGGGGTTAAAATATCCTCTACCCGCTTTTTTTCTAAACCAAGCCCTTCTAGGGCGCTCGAGATTGCTGATCTATCAACTTCGACTACGTTTCTGTCCTCTCCCAAAGTCTCTATGAGTTCAAGGAGGCTTATTTCGGATTTCTGAGCAATATGTTCAAAGGATTTTAAAGGATAGAGATCTATATTCGAATTCGCCGTCAAGACATCAATGGAATCTATCCCGTATCCAGGTGGAATGATGGGTCCTATAAATCTATCCGCGGCTATTATGAGCTCATCCAAATCGATATTCTTTGCATATCCCTTTCGTTTGAGGAGGGACACGAGTGACTCAAGTTGAGCGTTTCCTCCGGCGCGTCCCACACCCTTGAGACTTGCATCAATATACTTGGCTCCAGCCTCAGCAGCTGCGATTGAATTGGCTATGGCCATTCCCAAATTATTATGACCATGGAATCCGATATCGATCTGAAGTTCTGATTCTAATGATGATACTATTTCAGATACTTCCTCGGGCATGAAGTATCCAACTGTATCGACCAAATAGATGGCTTCGGCACCTAGGTCTTCCACCATACGTGCAGATTCGATGAGTTTTGATAAGGGTAGGCGTGAGGAGCGCATCATTTGAAATAGAACTGTGAGATCAGGACGCCTTCTTCTAGCATAGTTTATGTTGGCTTTAACTGTGATCGGATTGTCGCAGTTAGCAGCAAACCTTATGAAGTCTACATCATCAATAATCGTATCTATATCAGCCGGCAGGGTGACGGGGGCCGCACCTGCTATCACGCCAATCTTAGCGTGTTTAACCGCGGATTTTGCGGCCTTTACGTATTCTGAATCGCTAGCTGCAGCTGAAATTCCAAGATTTTTGCCAGCACCGAGCCCACAACCGTGGCTTACTTCGATATAGTCGATATTTGCTCTATCGAGGGCGGATGCTACGGAAGCCACCTGATCAGGCGAATATTGATAATTGATCAAATAGCTGCCATCGCGGATCGTCACATCCAGAATTGAAATATCCTTATTTTTCGACACTATATAATCCCCCATCGATGAAATTTAAGTGGTTTTCCCTTATATAATCGATAATTGCTAAGAAAATAGCCGATTTTTTGGTCGATGGCGAGCACTTTTAAACCAGCTAACTCCTTGAATGATCGATATCTGCGCTAGGGATCGTAAACCTACTGAGAAATAACACAAATCCTTTGACAAAAGGTATCTTGGAATCTATGGTCCCGACCCAATTAGGGTCAATCAAAAGGCCTTAAAATTCATAGGGAAAAGGGAGGTTTTTAAGTTATGACAGCGGTCAGAATCGAACCAACAGAAAGACAAATGAACACGGAGTTTGCAAAACTCTTCGAGGAGAGTGCAAAGCAGGTCAAACTCAAAGAAGGCGAGATAATTACGGGCAAGGTAGTTAGAATTACGCGTGATTATGTCGTGGTGGACATCGGATTCAAATCGGAAGGTCAAATTTCGATTGATGAATTCAAGAACATGAAGGGTGAGGTATCCACCGAACCGGGTGATGAAATCTCAGTTCTTCTTGAGTCCGTCGAAAACGAACACGGTATGATGATGCTATCCAAGGAGCGCGCTGATGCAATGCGCACTTGGGATCATCTTGTCGAGGTCAGTGATAACAACGGTGAAATTGAGGGTATGGTTGTATCCAAAGTTAAGGGTGGTCTCTCAGTCGACATCGGAGTTAAGGCGTTTTTGCCTGGATCACAAGTTGATCTAAGGCCAGTACGCAATCTTGATAAATACGTGGGCAATTCATATCAATTTAAAATCATCAAGCTCAACAAGAGGCGTGGCAATGTCGTTCTCTCCAGAAAAGCTATTCTGGAAAAGGAGAGGGAGACGATGCGTGAGGCAACGATTGCTAATCTCGCTGAAGGTCAGGTCTTTGATGGTATCGTCAAGAATGTCACCGAGTATGGTGTCTTTGTTGATCTTGGCGGCATAGATGGACTTCTTCATGTCACCGATATGACCTGGGGCAGGATCAATCATCCCTCTGAGATGTTTTCAGTTGGAGATGATATCAGGGTAGTTGTCCTGAAATTTGACCAAGAGTCTGGCAAGGTCAGCTTGGGTCTGAAACAGCTTCAGCCTGATCCCTGGCAGAATGTTGAGGATCATTATCCGGTCGGTTCACGCGTAACGGGTAAGGTCGTTAGCCTTACGGATTACGGTGCTTTTATATCACTAGAGGATGGCGTTGAAGGCCTGATCCATATATCTGAGATGAGCTGGACGAAGAAGGTTAAACATCCATCTAAGGTTCTCTCCGTAGGTGACACGGTCGATGCGATCATTCTTGATGTTGATCTGGATGCAAAGCGCATATCATTAGGCCTCAAGCAAATTGAAGCCAATCCTTGGGAACAGCTTGAGGATAAATTTCCTCTAGGCACGAAACTCAAAGGAACGGTCCGCAATATCGCTGATTTCGGTATCTTTATTGATGTCGCAGGTGAGGTTGATGGTCTCGTTCACATCTCCGATATGGCTTGGGTACAGAACTTCGCTCATCCCTCTGAAATTTTCAATAAGGGTGATGAAGTTGAAGTTATCGTGCTTCATATTGATCCTGAAAATGAAAGATTCTCATTAGGAATCAAACAGCTTCTTGATGATCCTTGGGACAAAATAAATGGAACCTATGGTGAAGGCGAGAAGTCTCAGGGCAAGGTAACAGGTCTCAGTGGCGCTGGTGCGGTTGTAGAGATCGCAGAGGGCGTTGAGGGGCTAATTCCTGAAAAACAGTTTCCCGAGTCACTCAAGGCGGGTGATGAGGTGAACGTGATCGTTCGACAGGCCGATCCGAGGGAGAGGAAATTTCTATTATCCCTCGAAGGTGCTGAAGAAACTCCAACAGAAAACACTGAAGCATCTGAGTAGTAATATTGGGTGGAGGATAGATGCGTTATAAGGGTTTGTGGATTACACTCCTTATATTGTTTCTCCTGGGCGGTTCTTTCCTGTTCGGGATGATAATCTATTTGCTGAGCTCGGGTGAGCGATCATCCGGTTTCTTTTCAAGCTCCGGCATTGGGGTTATCACCGTGGAAGGGCCGATCATTGAAGCGGATGATGTTCTGCGGGATATCAGGGAACTCAAAGAGCG
>JABGOS010000131.1 GCA_018645265.1 Deltaproteobacteria bacterium | reverse complement strand
CGGTAGCCAGCTGGACGCCCCTATTGGGATTCTCATTCCAGTCCTTTTCGATTTCGACGATGCATTCCTTTACAATCTTCTTTTCAACACCTTCCTCCGCAAGTGCTAGAAGGATTCCATTAGAAGTTATAGGTTCATCCGATACGAATATCATCGCTTCAATAATTGGTTTGAGTTCTGACAAATCCATTCTTCCTCCAATATCAGTATCAATTCATAAGTTGTAAGTCGTTATACAGCATCTATAACACTTACGGCTTACGACTGTTCCTCTTTCGATTCCTTACCATCGTACGACGACGTCTCAACCTCTATCAGTCGAGCAACATCTTCATCGTCCACCTCTTCCATCACACCTTGAATATGAACAGGACCACAGGTTGACGACTGATAAACTTTGATCATTCTAAGCTTGCTCATCTCCAAAAGGGCTAGAAAAGTTATAACGATATTGTATTTGCTATAATCGTTTCCAACAAGATCATCGAGCATGACGGTCATACCCTTCTTTATCATACCAATCACCTGATATATTCTATCATTAATTGATATCCTGTCCACTGACACATCGTGAAACTCCGTCTGGGGAGCTTTTTTTAAGATCTTCGAAAACGCTTCAATGAGTTCGTAGACATCGCCCTCCATAGGGCCGTCGTTAGGAGTTTCAATTTTCTCATAAGCCTGTTGTACAAATTCATCGCGTCCAAGCATTTTCCTTTCTACCAAGGCATGCGAAGCCTCTTTGAACTGCTGATACTCCAGAAGCCTTTTGACCAGATCTGATCTGGGATCCAGCTCCATTTCCTCCTCCTCCAGCTCCTCATCTGGAAGAAGTAACTTCGATTTTATATGGGCCATCTCCGCAGCCATGAGTAAAAAATCACCGGCGAGGTCGATATCCAACTCCTTCAACGTATCGAGGTACTTCATGTACTCCTCAAGAACGAATGCAACCGGGATATCATAGACATCCAGGTCGTTCTTCTTGATGAGATGTATAAGAAGGTCGAGAGGTCCTTCGAAGATCTCCAAGTTTACTCTATAATCATCGCTTGCGATATGTAGTGTCATATGAAGTCAGTGACTAGTGACTGGTGACTAGTGGCTAGGTTTTCCTAATCACTGATCACTGATCACTAATCACTTATAATTTAAATGTACCGCTTTTCTTACTCGCTCCATCGTTTCACGCGCCGTCTCGCGCGCCCTCTTCGAACCATCACGAAGAATTTCAAGAAGCTTATCCTCTTCATCATCCCACTTCTCACGTTCCTCTTTAATGGGCTTCCAGAACTTTAGAGCATTCTCAATACATATTTTTTTGCAATCAACACATCCTATACCCGCATTTCTACATTTTGAATCGATATCCTCTATCGTACCCTCATCGGTATACAACTTGTGATATGCAAATATATTGCAAATCTCAGGATTTCCAGGATCATCCTTACGCTTTCTTGCAGGATCGGTTATCGTCTGCATCATCTTCTTGCGTACAACATCATCCTCATCGGATATATAAATAGCGTTATCGAAACTTTTGCTCATCTTCCTGCCATCCATGCCGGGAACACGAGGTGAACTGGTAAGAAGTGGCTTCGGTTCCACAAATACCTGTTTTTTCATTATGTGATGAAAGCGACGAACTACCTCACGGGAAAATTCAAGGTGGGACACCTGATCCTCACCCACCGGAACGAAGTGAGCGTTGTAGATTACAATATCCGCAGTCTGAAGAAGTGGGTAGCCCAGAAATCCATACATATTCAAGTCGCGATCATTCAACTGCTGCTGCATATCCTTAAATGATGGTACGCGCTCGAGCCACCCGAGAGGCGTAATCATCGAAAGGAGAAGGTGCAGTTCTGCATGCTCAGGCACCCACGACTGAAGAAAGATCGTCGACTTCTTTGGATTCAATCCCACAGCCAACCAATCCTTCATTATCTCCTTCACCGAAGGAAAGATATCCTGACTATCTTCATACCCGGTCGTTAGCGCATGCCAATCAGCTATGAAGTAGTAACATTCATATTCATCCTGCAGTTTCACCCAGTTCTGTAGAGCACCAAAATAGTTGCCCCAGTGGATGCGTCCGGTAGGACGATTACCGCTCAGAATTCTTTTCTTTTCAGACATTTACAACCTCACGCTGGCAATAGATAACCCGCTAACACGAATACCGGAATAAGCAGGTACCTTAGCAGGCCGGTGATAAACAGGGCAAGTAAAATCACGAAGCTGTACCGCGAGAATCTGTCGAACCCGTCTAGACTTGCGGCCGGTAGGATGCCTCGAAGTACTGTGCCACCATCGAGCGGCGGTAATGGAATTAAATTGAAAAATCCTAGGACGAGATTTAGCACTACGCCCGTCTGACATATCGACAAGATTCCGGACAGTATTTTCACACCCGAGCTTCCTGGAACCATCATGCTGTGCGGAAGCGAAGGAAGTAACGCAAAAATCAGATGAACAATCCCCGCGAAGACTATAGCCAAAAAGAAATTGCTGAAGGGACCAAATATTGCGACCCAAAGGCTGGACCTCCTCACATCCCCTCTTAACCTATAGGGATTTACCGGAACAGGTTTTCCCCAGCCAATGACCGGCGCTCCTGTGAGTATTCCCATTATCGGAAGGAAGACAGTTCCCACTATGTCTATGTGGGCTACCGGGTTTAGCGTCACCCTTCCCATCATACGCGCTGTATCATCCCCAAATTTTTCGGCCACATATCCATGAGCCGCCTCGTGAAATGAAAGTGAGAAGAGGAAGAGCGGATAGAACAGCACCAAATCCATTATTCTGCTTTGCATAGCGATCCGAAGTACTTGAAAGTACTAAGGTTGTCAACGGGAAGAAGTCTCGTTATACGAGATTATTCAGGAACAGCACAGCTGCCATCCCGGCAATCGGGAGGATTCAGGTTGGCCAGATCCCCTCCGATATTCGTAATCTGTGTACCGTATCTTGCGAAGACCGGACTCGGGTAATTATCATGAATGATCGGCCGCACATAACGGAACATCGGATCGGAAGTAAGGCCATGCCCTGATGATACCTCTGGAACACCACCTAATGAATATAGCTCAGCGGACATATCCAATTCTGTGAGATGTCCTTTGTATTTTGGATACGGAGGAGCAGCACCGATGAAGGCCATAAATGTCTGAAGATCATTCTTTGCCTGAGGATTCGCTGCACAGAAATCCGCCCACATACCTGCCATTCTTCCACAGTTAGTTTCCGAGTAAATTTCCGATGGTTTGGGCGTATCTTCAAGCCCAAAAATGCTGTAGAGCTCCGGCTTTTCAGATTTCCACCTGCCGAGCACACGTCTATGTTTTCTCAGAATACCTTCATAACTCGAGCGATATTCTGTCTCAGCAGCTCTCATCGCACTGGGCAACTGTGTTTCCAAGAATCCTGCAAGAAGGTCCTCACCCTGATTCTCACCTCCAGCCAAGATACGCCCTATAAGCCTGCCATATTTATCCCATGGATCGAGCGTATCACACTCGTTCGGATGTTTGGCTCTCAGCGTATATGCTGGCGCGAGCCTTATTCCTATATCCGCAAAATGTTCGCCGAAAGCATTTGTAACGGCTCCCGATAATTTTCCGAGATATACAATGCGAGACTGTACCAAGTCCCTTAAAGCGCCCCTATCACCTGATGAAATACTATGCTCATCATCAAGGTATCTCATTATCCACTTAACCTGTCCTCTTAACTTCCCATTACCACTTACATTTGATTCCGGAGTATCAATGCCGTCCATTCTCACGCTGATACCCTTGCCACGCCCAACCCATCTTTCACCATTCCAAAATTTTATAACTTTCGCTGTATCACCATCGGCAAAGGGATTTGAATCACGTAGCTTCACTGCAACAGGCCTAACCTCACCATCAGTTCTATAGAAACTCGCACCCTGAAAAAATCTTTGGTTTACTGCTTCATAAGTTTCCCTTTCAAGAGGTGTATCCAATTTTCTACCGAATTGCATCATCCTCATCATCCTGAAGGCAACCACCGGTGTCACAGTGCCATTTCGATATTTATGTTCTGCTTTAAGTGAACTGCTCGCTTGATGAAATAAGCTTTCAGCGGCGCTCGGTAACCCGAG
>JABGOS010000096.1:25516-28775 GCA_018645265.1 Deltaproteobacteria bacterium | reverse complement strand
TATCTCGTTATGGGCTCTCCATACCTCCCAACTTTGACGCTTGCTGTAATTCGGGCAGGGTTTCTTCTGCGGTACGTAGTTGTGGCTTTATAAACGTGAACCATTGCATCAATAGCTGCCGTTCCTGGACTGTCTGACTGGCCTATCTTTGCTACCTTTAGGGGCATTTCCCTCTTCGAAAGTTGTTCTTCGATTGTTGTGTCGTCGTGTTTTACAGATTGTGAGGCAGGGGGATCCTTTTTTTGAGCGAGGAGCAACTCAGCAAAGGGGAATCTAACATCGTCTACGTAAAGCTGGGCCTGTTCACGTCTGATTCCTCGATGTTCACCTCTGATACTTTTCCAATCACCCGGTTTCGATATTTTTAAATCATCCAAGAGCCTTGTTATGGGAAGAGGCATTATTTCCGCTAGACTTCTTATTGTGCCGCGTCTGGAAGTTCTTCGTGTTTTGCCTTCACTGGATCCCCGCGCAGGTCTTCTTGATTTCTTTCTTGAACGGGGTGTGAGGTCCGCATCTAGGAATACTGTCCTATCCTCAGTTTTTCCGTCCGGTGAGGTGTGGATTTCAACACCCTCAAAGTCAAAAACTTGAGCCTCTTCACCTATAAACCGATCTGCAATTTCGATGGATACTTTCTCTATCGGGACAGCCATAGCTTCTATAACTTCACCAAACGTTTTGGCAGCCCTTCCTGCAGCTGTTTCTAACAGCCTATATAGATCTGATGTTTGAGACCTCAACCCTGGCGTTCTTCTTGTAGCACACACCTTGCCCTCCTTGATTATATTCAACCTGCTTCTGTATCGACATCTTGCCGAAGAAAGTTGCTAGATAATATACATAATGATAACAAACGGTTGCCCGGGTTTATTGGCCAGGTGGGGGATTTTTTAAATATAGAAAGGCCAGCCCATAAAACGATAGAAGGGCTGGCCCGTCGGTTTTTTTATTTAAACAGTGATCTAGAGATTGTCCGCCAGCACTATCAAGTCTTCCAGGTGAACCCTCTCCTCATTAATGATATCAGCGACGATCGCCTTATGTGTGTCGGGGAGCATTCTTCTGATCTCCTCATAGAAGAGGAGTGCATCTTTTTCCAGATGAAGCGACATCATCAATCCTTCATAATCATTTGTCAGCTCGGAAGCTTTTTTTGCCGCAGCCTCAGATGTTGGGAATGCATGGTTTGTCAGAAGGACGTTGAGATATTTTGCATACTGTCCGTCGTATTCCTCCTTTGGAGTTTCTTCACCTACATCCGCCAGTAACTTCTGAAATCTTTCAGTATGATTTCTCTCTTGGTCTGCGATTGTCACCAATCCATTCTTGACTGTCTCGGTGTTGCTGGTTTCCGCAAGTGCTCTGTAAAATGCTTCACCTGTCTGCTCATCCTTGATAGCCATGTTTATGAACTCGCCTATTTTGAATATAGCCATGATTTCTCCCTCTCTTCGTTAGGTAGGTGTTTTAATTAGTTCAGAGCATTTTTTAGTCGATTTTGCTGGGAATGCAAGAGGCCTTGTTAACGTTATGATTTCCGTGGGCTTATGTGTTCCGTCAGGCAAATATATCCTGGAACTTGATGTTCTCTGCGGCGAGCAGGATTGCAAGGGAGGGGAAGCCCTCGGTTTGCTGCATCAATTTTTTATAATACGTGGCGTAGTCTTCATCCGATTCACCTTCATCAGGAGGTTTCATTCCTATGATGGTCAAGTCGGCATCCATAGATGCTTCCTTGATGGTGGTGGGTATGGGGGAGAGTTTGTAGGGATGCACGACAACATCGGCGTCGGCGATAACCCTCGCTTCCTTCAAGAACTCCCCAATTTCTTTTCTGGTGGGTTCCTGTTCCTCCTCGTCCTTCACGATCGTTTTGATGCTCAGTTTTGCACCCCGCCATTCGGGGCTCGTCTGGAGCATGTATGCTAGCGCTAACATAAGCCCCCCGTTATTGCGCTTGCCTCCCCACCAACATGAGATTTGCTTATGTGGTGTCTCCACCGGCTTAGATATTTTGCTCTCCCTTATGATGACGAGGTTTCTTTGCGATTTGTAGATGAGGCGCACGATCTTCGCGAATTCAATATACTTACCATCATCTTCGGTTTCGCCCATGACGATTGTGTTTGGAATAAGTGGGCCTATTCCGTACGTCTTCACCAAGTTTTCCACCCCGGCAGAAAAATTATCTGCAACTACAATTTCAACGAGAGCTGGAATGTCCTTCTCCTTTAAATATTCACGAATAGATCTCTCCATCTCGTCTATCTTCTCCGGGGCAATATTCTCCTGCTGGAGAATTGATGCAACGGTAAGAAAACCCTTTCCGTGTGAAAATGCATCGGCGAGTTCTATGAGATAGAAACGCTTGGTAGGTGAACCGGATAGGACCAGTATATTTGGCCTCCAGGAACGTGCATCCTCTCCCTTATCAGCTAGTCGGTATATGGAAAATCTGGCGAGTGCCATGTGAATACTTCTTCTGATATCAAGCCAGCGATCGTTGAACTTCATCTTTGCAATAAAATAATACAAGGCCGTCACGGATGCTATTGCTATGAAGGTAGCTCCGGCGTTTATCATGAACATCGCTATCAAACATAGTAGCGCTCCTAACAGGGATATCGACCAAGGAGTTCTAAAGCTTGGCCTCCACGACGGATTGCTTATTATCCCTTCCAGTCCAGCGACGAGGTTGAGCGTTCCATACGTTGTAAGGAAGAACATTGAAAGGACAGGAGCGATGGAATTTAGATTTCCAAAGATAAGAGCGATCAGTGCAATCAGAAAGGAGACCGCCGTGGCGATGCGTGGATTATTCTGTGATCCATATCCGTTTCCTAAAAAAGATGGAACAATTTTATCTTTCGCCAAGGCCTGAAGTGTTCGTGGGGCACCCAGTAGGCTTCCGAGCGCGCTCGAAAGTGTTGCACCCCAGATTCCTAAAAGAATTATTCCTTTATATTTAGCTACCGTTTGAAATATAAACCTGTTTTCTATTAACGCATCCTTTGGAACAATGGACAGGAGAAATATCGGTATTGAAATATATACTATAAAGCCAAACAGGACCGCAAGGATCGTTCCGATTGGAAGTGAGCGTGCAGGATTTTTTAAGTCTCCTGACATAGCGAGGCCAGCCTCTATACCGGTAACGGCTGGAAAGAAGACGGCGAACACAATCCAAAATGGCTGGATGCCGTTTGCGGAGTTTGAATCAAGCGGAAAACCACCGGCAGGCACTCCCCCCATGAAG
>JABGOS010000096.1:0-25506 GCA_018645265.1 Deltaproteobacteria bacterium | reverse complement strand
CCCATGAAGAAGGAAACTAAGGATGCTATTATTATTACAAAAACTACAAAAGATGCCTTTAGCGCAATGTCAGCTGAAATATATGCCAATGCGGTTAACGCTATTAGGCTAGTTATGCCGATTACTATAGGGGGAATTTGCGGAAATAGATTGTGTATCGATTCAGTGAAACCGGCAATGTAAAATGCTATCCCAATAGCCTTTGCAAAATACAGCGAGAGTCCAATTGCAGCACCAGTCTCAACACCGAGCGACCTCGATATCATAAAGTATGCACCGCCGCCACCGACCTTCATGTTCGTAGCGATCGATGATATCGAGAGCGCGGTGATGAGGGTTATTATACATGAGAGCGTCACTATGATTATGGTGCCGATTAGACCCGCATTTCCTGCAACCCAACCAAGACGAAGATACATGATGACGCCGAAGACCGTCAGAATGCTTGGAAGGAAAACCCCCTTGAAGGTGCCAAAGTTTGCCCCCTTCGTTTCTTTACCATTTCCATTCATAGATTGGTATTTATCTCATGATGGGCCCAAAACGTCACTGAAAAGTATTAATTGGTGATTTTTGAAAATCATTTTGTAACTGCCACGGAAGGAGAGGGGATATTCAATGCTTGAACATTAGATGGGTGATTACTTTATGCTGGATTTCTTATGAAAAAAGACATTTTAATCAATATTATGCCTACCCCGGGTAAAAAGTTTGCGTACTACAGGAAACTCACCAAGGCTCAGAAGCGAATATATGATGCTAGCGATGCAATTACATATGTGAAATTGCCGCAGCCAGAGCGTTTCTATCCAGCGCTTGAAGCCCTGAGAAAGGGGCTTGAAAAGGATGATAAGGCCAAGGTCCAGGATGCTTCGCGGAGGATAGTCAGAGGGCTTTGTACGGTTTTTATTGTTCCTCAGATAGGGGTCAAGGTTTTGGCAAAAAGACCCTCTGGGTCAGGGGGCGAGATGCATGGTCTATACGAATATGATGAGGAGAATGATGCACGTCCAACCCTTACCGTATGGATGAGAACTGCTCAGAGAAAACAGCCGGTGGCATTTAAGACATTTCTTAGAACGATAGTTCATGAATTCATGCACCATCTTGATTTTACTCATCTCAAGCTGGAGGATTCGTTTCATACGGAAGGTTTTTATAAGCGTGAGAATAACCTCGTGAAGTTGTTGGTAGGTGAGGGAAATTCAATTGTTTCTCGAAAGGAATGAGTTCTCAATTTAGCATAAAAAAGGCGGGGTAAAAACCCCGCCTTTTCTGCAATGTATCGAATTGTATATCAGTCGAATACGATTTCGATTCTTCTGTTTTCATAACGCTTAGTTCCATCACCCTCAGCCGCTATAGGTTGAGTTTCCCCCATACCCATTGTCTTGATTCTGTAAGGGTTGATGCCGTAATCGATAAAATACTTCTTCACAGCCTTAGCACGCTTCTCAGATAGTACCTGATTGCTCGCTTTGCCACCTACGCTGTCAGTGTGACCGACAATCGTGAAGTTGAGTTCAGGATGATCTCTGAGTTCCCAGGCGCTCTTGTCTAGAAGATTGTATGATCTAGGATCGATCTGGGCGCTTCCCGTTCTGAAATTGATTCCATCAAGGACGAGCGTAGCTGGCTTTTTACAATGCCTGATCGGCCACTGATGAAAATCACATTTTTTGACCCTTTTACGGGCGTGAGTTGTAGCGGCCAACCCTACGACGACAAAACATACTACCAGTAACATCGCTGCAAATTTCTTCATATTCATACCCCCTTTTTAAAGTTTCTAATTTATTCGAAACAATTTGCCAGCAAATGGCTATTAATTCAACGCTAAAAAAAATGTATGTCTATCCATGCAATACTGCTGGTGAATTTGAGGTATATCAAATAGGATATAGGAATGGAACGATCCGATTATATGCGACCACCGCTGTGGTTGGTGCTTGTGATTTTTGTGCTTGTGACACTCCTACAGTTTCCTACCAACATTATAATGGAGAAGTCATCCGCAGCGATTGGGATATTCGTTGACGAGGTCTTCTTTATACTGATCCTGCCACTGCTCATTCTTAGGCTGGCGGGATATAAACCATCCAAATTCTTACGATTTGGCAGAAGCTCCAATATAACCCTGATGGTGTGTGTATGTCTCATTTTCGGTGCTGGAGTGCTTCTCTCCTACATTCAGACGGTGATGACGAGCCTGGTTCCAATTCCTGAAAAGCTTTTAAGAATGCAGTCGCAGGTGATGTGGGTCAGTTCATGGGGGGATTTCTATTTAAAACTCGTTCTGATAGCGATAGTAGCCCCAATTTGCGAGGAGATTTTATTCAGGGGGCTTATTCAGGATGCGCTTTCCGACCGCGTCGGTAAAACCAAGGCCATATTTATCACCGCTATATTCTTCTCGCTGATGCATAGCATGTCCTTTCAGCCGATACTCTTCTTTCTGTTGGGGCTCGTCTTTGCATGGATATACGCCGTTACCGGATCCCTTCGCACAGCGATCGTGTGCCATGCGATAAACAATACCTGGGCGATGGCCATGGATGTTCAGAACATGGGTTTTCCTCTGCAGATGCCGGTAGGTGCCCCAGATGTCATGATGGTGATCTTTGCCCTGCTGGTTGTTGCCTGCTCTCTTGCATGGTTTGGCCTGAGGGGGTGGAAGCTTAAGGAAGCCCCCTAAAAAGCTAATCATATCAACCGTTTACACTCGCCCAGAAAACCTGTCCGTACAATTTTATAACTATATGAATTTATTAAGATAATAGCTGCCTATCCGTAGCAACTTTCCCGATTTTCAGCCGATAATATGAATAGAGGAGAAGCTTATGGCGGGAGACCCTATTTATCTAAAGGATGGATGTACTCTCTACAGGTGTAAGGAAGCTGAGGGTGGTGAGTACACCTGTGATGAGACCTATCAGTGCGAGTCTGCTATGCCTGGAGCGGATGCTGCATGTTCTTTCAAGAAGACCGATGAGGTGGAGTACAAGGTAGTAAAGGGCGATGACGGCTCAATTGCGATAGTCAATGATACCTATGGAACTGTAGAGGGTAAGCTTGATAGCCTTCCGCCCAGCAGGGTGCTGAGTATGCCAGATATTCTATCCAGAGGCGTTTTAAAATCGGTATCGCGTTTCGATTTTGATCTATTACAGAAGAGTTGGAATGTGTGCAATACTGACACCGGAATGCCCATATCTGTGAAACTCTCAGATGGACCGAAGGGTGCAGAGGGTTTTGGTACAGCATTGATTACACGATCCGATAAAAAGGCTATTCCTGTCTTTACCATATCTGGAAAGGGGTCAACTAAGCAGGCATTGACACTTACAAAGTGGTTACAGGCGAAGCTTCAGCAGAGGAAGAGCGAAATAATGCAGGATAGCAAGGTAGTCATTGTTTATTACCCTCCGAAGATGGAGAAAGAGGCATTAGAGGTTGCGGGTGAATATATTGCTCAAGGGACCTATGCGATGCCTATAAAGCTTGAGGAGAAACCGATATACAAATACAGAGAAGGTGCCTCTGGGGATATAATAACTGTTGCTAGCAAGAAGCTAACAAAGGCTAGAAAAAAAACGCTTACGATAGCCTATCTTCCAACTGAGGGGATGGATATTCCCAAGTGGAGATCAGATGATCCTAACGAAAGGATTTCTCAGAATAATGAGATGGTAGGGAGATTGATTGAAAAGGCTCTTGGACACTTCAGTACCGGAGAGATGTATGGTCACTATCTTAGCGCAGTTGGGCTCAGTGTTGAAAAAGTGGAAGTAACTGATTTTGGAGAAGGATGATTTAGTCTTTTTTCTTCCCATCAATGAATGTCGATATTCCCCTTATTACGATATGTTGTCCATTGGACATTCTATACACATACATTGAGATAAGATGACTGGGTTCGATTACCCAATTGGTGCTGCCACAAATGTTTGGTGATATGAATTTGGCCGCTACATCCTTCGCAACCTCATCTTCAATTGTATATTCCTCAAGGAGTTCACTTTTTCCATCACCATCTATATCTGGAATCTCTGTGCGGGTAGGGCCTCCTACCGATTTTTTTTCAATTTCCTTTGTGAGTTTCAGATAGCCCTTGTGATCCGTAGACCATCCCCTCAGAGAAAATCTAAAGGCAAAACAGAAGTCGGGTTGCTTGGCGAGGTCTTCAGGCGTTTTTAGCATGTAAATAGGTTGATCAAATTCTGAAAAATCGGGAGAATAATCCAGAGGTTTGCTTGTGATTTTTGCGCAGATTTTTTTTGCAAATGTGAGAACATCTTCAGATGCTTTCTGGCCAATTTGTACTGGATCCACACCAGCCTCCTAATATCCGCTATCTATATTCTTATCGCCATATATTGCTGAATGTTGCCCCATTTTTATAAAATGAATATCTTTTGATATCAAGATGTTAACTGCATTCAATAGTGGGCCCTGGCCATCCTTGCATTTAAGTATGAAAATCCATAAAGCCACTTAAAAGATCGGAGGTGTATAGATGGGTGAAAGAGGACGTTTGATTATAATTACTGCTCCATCTGGAACTGGAAAAAGTACCGTAATAAGGCGCTTTATGGAGACTCATCCGGATATGATTCATTCAATATCCTGCACGACGAGAAAGACGCGCCCAGATAAACGCGATGCCGGAGATTATACCTTTATCGATAAGGAGACATTTCAGAGTTGGATCGATCAAGGAAAGTTTGCCGAGTGGGCGGAGTATGTGGGAAATTTTTACGGCACACCTCGCGAACCTCTCGATAAATGGCTTGAGGAGGGGACGTTCGTTCTCTTGGATCTTGAAGTGGTTGGTGGAACGGAGTTGAAGGATCTATACAAGGAAGATGCGATATCTATCTTTCTCCTCCCTCCCAATGAAGAGGAACTTAAGAGACGTCTTTCCAGTAGAGGAACGGATTCGGAAGAAGTGCAACAGGAGCGCCTTAGAACTGCTCTCGTAGAGATGACCTACAAGGATAAATATGATCATCGTGTGGTAAATGACGATCTGGATAGGGCGTGTAAGGAAATTGAAAAAATAATTATGGAAGGTTGATGAAAGCCACGGTGACTTCAATGCAGACACGCGAAATTTACGAAAAACATGAAAAGGAATTTTTGGCACCGTATGCACAGTGCTCGGTGGCAAGCCTTGGAAGACAATATCCCGAAGATGAGTGCACTTTTCGTCCATGTTTCTATCGAGATCTCGGAAGAATAGTTCACTCAACCGCATTTCGTCTCTTGGAATATAAAACTCAGGTCTTCGTCAACCACGAGGGGGATTACTATCGTACACGCCTAACACATAGCCTTGAGGTTGGACAGATATCGAGGGGTATGGCGAGAATCCTCAGGGTTAATGAGGACCTAGCTCAAACGATAGCTCTAGCTCATGATCTGGGGCATGCTCCTTTCGGTCATTCTGGGGAAGAGGCTTTGAACGCACTTATGAGGGATGACGGTGGATTCGAACATAACACTCAGAGCTATCGAATCGTTACTGAACTAGAAGAGCGTTACCCTGATTTTAAAGGACTGAATCTTTCGTACGAAGTTCGTGAAGGCTTGGTAAAACATACTACCGATTACGATAAACCTACCAAGGTCGAGGGTTTTAAAGATGTAGGCTACCCAACGATTGAAGCTCAAATAGTTAATTGTGCGGATGAGATTGCATTTATGAATCACGATCTCGACGATGGTCTTCATTGGGGAATGCTGTCAATCGAGTCTCTTGGAGAGGTGCCTCTTTGGGAGGAGACCTTCAATGAAATGAAGAACAAGTATCCGAATGCTACCGAAAGGATTCATCGCTGTAAGACCATCAGCGGACTCATAGGAAAGTTGATAGATGATCTTCAGGCTGAAAGCTGTAAGCGTATCAGTGATATGGAAATAAAGACGCTCGATGATGTTAGAAATAGGGGAAAGTGTGTTGTTTCTCTAAGTGATGGCATGAAAAGGAGAACTGATGAGGCGAAAAACTTTCTCTTTCAAAATGTTTATCGCCACCCTGAAGTTGTTAAGATGTCAAAGCGGGGTGAAATGATGATAAGGGATCTCTTCCAAGCCTATTCGGAGGATCCCAAGTTAATGCCTGAAAAATTCCATGACCGCGTCAAGACGACCGGTTCAAAGCGCCATATATGTGATTATATTGCAGGAATGACGGATAGATTCGCGATGGATGAGCACAAAAAGCTGTTTGACGGTAAATAAAGCCTTTGGTAGATAATCGGACGACCGGAAATCCTCTGGCAATGCTATTTGGAGCAAACTATGAATTTTCATATCGGAATTATGGGCAATCTCTTCTCTGGAAAAACTACACTTATGAATGCCCTTACCGAGTCTCCATACAAATCCGATTTGGAAAACATCCTTGGCAGTGCAAAGATGCATACTTTTACCGAAAGGGTGGATAAGGGTTCCCTCACTGATGAATGCCTAGCTCTCTTCTATGATGATAGGGTTGCGAATATCTTTCCCACCGAGACCGCATTTTTGCATATGAGGACGCTGCAGCAGAGGGAGATTCGGCATCTCATGACAAGGCATCATAAGGAGAACGTGCTTATTTTGGAGGATAGACCCTTTCTCGATGGACCCGAAGTCTTTGTGAAACGCATGATCGATTCCGGGGAGATGCCTAAGGCACACGCCAAGCTATATAAGACCATATTCTACCAGACCCTTCACAACGAACGCATTCGCTTGCCCGACTTGACCGTCTACTTGAGGTCGGAACCTAAGATGCTTGAGAAGAGAAGGGTGATGAGGGCGGAACAGGGCGATGGTTATGCAAGGACGATAACGGAAGGTTACCTGACCGAAATCCATGAATGTTATGAGGATGTTGCGACAAACTGGAAGAGCACGCTTCTCAGGTATAGGGAGCACGCAATCGTTCCTCCTGATGCGGATATTATAATCCTTCCTGCTGAAATCGATATGTACGATCATCCGGATTATGTCCATGTGGCCGCAGGAACGATTCGTGAGAAGGTTAGACGCATGATAGCCTCGAGAGGTAATGGCCAATGAATAATTCCTGTCGCATAGCGGATGTAGTCGAGGATGCCAGTATTAAAAGGCACGAGATACCGAATAGGCTTACGAGCGTCGAGCGTCGCTTGATGAAGTTCTTTAGAGAAAATCAGACTCTCGTTACATGTGTAGGAAATATCGGTGCTGGAAAGAGCTCGCTCGTAAAATTTCTTGCTTACAATACTGGGATGAATGCATTGTTCGAATTGCCCGACGAAGGTTTTGAGGATCACTTCGTACAGAATGAGTCGTTATATCCGCTACTCGCTACTGCCAAGGATTCAGCGAAGAGGACGCTCGGTAGGTATTACACATCGATCAATGAATTCATTCAATGTCAGGCTGAACAGGAGATTGAGAGCCCAGCATGGATGACCTCGAAGAGAAATTTGGAAAGGTCTGCGCTCGATATCCAACATGCCTATCTTGATCTTAGAAAAATGCAGCTACAGGCTGTCCCTCATCTGGAGAGATCTACATGTGTGGATGGTTCATCGCTTGCCGATCGCTACGCTTTCTGTGATGTTCTGCATAACGATATGGATGTTCCGTATCTTTCGAGGGAGGGGATGAAGGTAATAGATGCTAGGTTGGAGGAGGAGTTTAAGCCTCTAGTGGAACCTGGCCTGATGATCATCCTGCATGCTCCCCTTGAATATCTTTTTCAAAATATCAGTGAAAGGCAGCGCGAGGAGGAGAAGGGTGGTACCGGTGAAATCCCGGAGGGACTCCGGCGTCTCGTTACATCGCTAAACGTTCGCTACGATGGTTTTGTTGATAAGCTTAAAGATACCGGTTGGTATACGGGTCCAGTTCTTAAAGTCGATGTTTCAAAGATAGACTTCGTGTCTAATGTCCGTCATCTTATTGCTGTCTATGAAGGTATAGAAAAGCTTCTGATTCCAGAATCATTCTAGAGCTCTTTTTTATCGGAAACCTTTGGTTTTTGGTTAGATCTACAAACTACCCTCGCTGTAATACTTGCACAGAAGCTATTCCTGCCCCTTGAAAAAAAGAGGGGTTTTCCGATCATCTCAAAGGCTTGAACTCTATCTGTTTTGACGCCACATGCATTCATGGACGCATCATCCTTAGCCGCCTGAATCGCATGTTGATGTGACCCTGAACACTCTTCTGGAACACCTGAGCATCCCTCGCCCTTTAATGTTACTTCATACCCATTGCCTGATATCATTGTTTTCTCCGCTGTTAGGTTAATATATGAATTCGGTATTTACGTTTACGTCTGGGTGAAGGCTCTGTTTGACAGGACATGCATCTACTACCTTTTCAAGCCTTGCCTTGTCGGAATCTGATAAATTTAAATCTGCAGGATATGTGATGGTGACACTGAAATCGGAAACCCTCCTAGGTGGTGATTTGGACATCTCCTTTAGAACATCAACCCTTGTTCCCTTCAAGGATATATTTCTCTTTTGGGCAACGAGAGCCATGATCGTTATGATGCATGTGCCGAGTGCTGTGGCCAAGAGATCGGTAGGGGAGAATGTTTCCCCCTTTCCGCCATTGTCCGTTGGAGCATCAGTATTGAGAGTCATACCTGAAGGGGCGTGCTTTGCAGTGCAATGAAGTTCACCATCATATTCTATATCAATTTTTACTGACATTTCTGCCTCCAAAGAATTTTTTAATTTCTATCTTCTAGAATCTGACACATCAAGTGTTATTCTACGGTATCGGCGTGGGTGATGATCTTTTGGTCTACAAAAGTATAAAAAATCACATTTTTTACTCTGTAATTAAACAATACGAGCGCTAGGATCACAGATATCAGGCAGGCTCCGAAGTAACCGAAGCCATACCAGCTGAACCCTAGAACTATGGATAGTCGAGTGAGGACGATATTGGATACTGCGAATACAATTGATAGAATCAGCGCATCCCTTCTGAAATCAAAATATAGTGTCAGTATCAATAGTATCTGAAGAATTGCCTGGAGGAAAGTGGCTAGAATTACAATTTGAAATACACCCAAATTGGTCGATGTCATACCGATAAAACTGAATATGGCTGGGGCGAGTACAAGGCCTATGACGGTTATAGAACCCTGAAATGCTAGAAATTTTCCCATGCTGAGCTTTAGATCGCTTATGATGTTCTTGTGTCTCTCCTCGATAACGAAGAGAGGATGCTTATTCAGAATAGATAAAAAGTATTTCTTGTAGTGAACATAAAAACTTGTCTCTACCTTAATCGTGAAGATGGCTAGTGCAGGAACGATAAACAGATATGCAAGGAATACAGGAGTGTCGTATACCGATGATGCGTGTAGAAATCCTCTTATCTCTTCGTAGGTCTTATCGGAAAACCAGAATACGAATTTGTCACCCCATATCCCTATGTTGTAGAAAAATGAGATGAATGCCAGCGCCGTATATCTTTTGAAATACTTCAAAAAATAGAATTCCACACGGTTTCTGTGTTCAAATTCGGTAAATATCTGAGTAACCAACATGATGACTATAAGCGATTGTCCTAGTGTGAATCCGGTGGCAATTCCCAGAAGTCCAAAGTGATCTCCAAGATAGAAGCCGGCGACAACGCTCAATATCGTTCCGAAAGCGAAGGATTTGACGATCCACGTAAACTCCTTGGCTGCCGATAAAACGATCATTGCTATCCATATTATTCCAACATCAACGAAGAGGACGACAGATGTTATCGTCATTCCGAATTCAAAATCAAGAAGGCGTATAGCGGCGTAACCCAGTCCAGCGTGAATTATGATCGAGATGATGATCGTTCCAATAAATGCAGGGACTACGGCAGCATAATCCTTCACGAACATCCTGTCCGCCAGATATCTCGTAATTACCATCTGTGCAGGAGATGATAGAATAAGCGAGACTCCGTAAATGTATACAACCAGCGTTCTGAAGGTCATTATGTCGCGGATATCCATGTGGGCCATCGACAGAACGCTTAGGATGCCAATTGAAAATATTGTGAAAAGGACTGGGCCGGACGATACGATTGCGGAATAGGCATAAGCCTCCATCAAGTTGAGGTAGGAGTTTTTAGAGAGAATCTTTTCTAATGTGAAGCCAATTCCAGCCATATGTTTAAATCCAGTTATTAACTGATATTAACTATCTTAAATATATTTTTCATACAAATTCCTGTATGATGTTATTACATCGCGTTGATTATAGAACTGTTCAACTCGCTTTACACACACTTCAGACATTGAGTTATATGTATCGTCATCCGTCAGGAGTTTTATAGCGGCTTCGGATGTTTCTTCAGTGGAGTAGAATTTTGTTATGATGCCGCTAGCTCCAAGCTTTCTGTCATCCTCGGTAGTCCCCTCAAGGAGCTCCCTACATGATCCTACATCAGTTGCAACGGATGGTATGCCGGATGCCATCGCTTCAAGTATCACCAATGGTTGTGCCTCACTGATGCTCGTTAGAAGTATAACATCGATCTTTGAATAATATTCCTTCAAGTCTACGTGACCTGTGAATATGAGTTTGTGTTCAAGTCCAAGGAGTCTTATCAGTACGGAACATTCCTGGTAATATGATGATTCCTCCTCCTGAGGTCCTATTAGGAATATTTGGACATCAGGGATTCTGTCGACGATCACCTTGCAGGCCTTGATTAGAGTTTTAACATCCTTGATAGGGACGATCCTGCCTATAAATGCCAGCGTCCTTCTCTTTTTGACGGCCTTTCGTGCCTCTCTTATTTCTTTATATGAATCGAAGTGTATACCGTTAGGAATTATAGTGATCTTATTTGGATCAGCACCATCCTCAATCTGTGACTGCTTGTTCCCCTCGTAAAGGGTTGTTATGTCATCGGCATATGTGTAGGACAATTTGCTCATAACGACAAAATACTTTATCCACCACTCCTTGAAAAAACCGAGTTCGTTATCGGCTTTTATGAAGTTACTCTCAGGTCTATAGAGCCAGTTGGCCTGTGCTATTTCGATTCGTCTTTCCTTCGTATATATTCCATGTTCCGTGACTATCATGTTGCTGTTTAGTTTTATTCTCGCAAGGGATGCCAGGGTGCCTGCATAACCCGTTGATATCGTATGAAACAGTGGTGAGGGTGGAATGTTGGATTTAATGAGCTTCAGGAGTGGTAGAAATGTGAATCTGTAGTTCCAAAAGAAATCCAGGAAGCTGAGCGTTGGATCGATTTTATTATAAAGATTTTTAACTGAATTCCAGAAGTCTTTTGAACTGAAGGCGTAGGCGAGATCAATATTTGCACGCTGCCCCATGAGCTTTACAAGAAATGTTTCAAGGTGATCCTTTGATGCGGTTTCTATTCCCTGGTAGAAAAGTTCGAAATACTCGAACAAATCCTTCCTCCTTTTCTTAAGGAGCTTTGGTTGAAAGCGATAGTCGTGGAGGTGTATATTTAAGAGGCTGTCGACATTAGAAGGCAGCAGATACTTTTCCTCCTTGGTATCCCCAGGGGTCGGCATTATGGATACGATTGAAAATTTGATGTCGGGCATCCCATTTATAAGGTCGTGTACCCATGACGATACACCTCCCCTAACGTAGGGGTAGGTTCCTTCGAGAACTAGACAGACATCGCTCATAAGCTCATATTCTCCGCATAATCCTTAACGACTCTCTTTACAGCCAGAGTGGTATTCATGTCGTTACTGGTTTCTGCCAACTCAATCATCCTTGGGAGGGCTTTTATTGCCAGAATGCTCTTGAGTAGTTCCTCTACGGTATCTCTAATCACCTCCGCGTCGACATTGAGAAGCTCAACCAAGGGTGCGCTAATGTCGTAGGAGGAGACGGTTATGTTTCTCTCTATTATTTTATTTAAAAAATACAGGAGCCAGCGATGTTCAGCGACACACGATAAAAAGGCGGCGGTAGCCTCCCCATGTTGTAGAAAGATGTCACATATAAGGTCGCTATTCTTTGTATCATCTGATGGGTCTTGATGTATCAGAGTTAAAGAAAAGGCTAAGCTCGTATAAAATTTATATCCTATTGCGCTTGGTAAATATTTCTTTATCGTTTCCAAATACTTTAACTTTGTATTTTCAATAGCAGCCAATAGGTCTTTAGGGCTGGACGCGAAGAGATTCCTGAGAGAATCTTCTGTAGCCTCCACTTCAAAGTGGTTATTGCATTTTGGTAGGTAGTCCAGAAGGTATTGTATTGTCATAGAGGATGGGGCGTATTGTAAGAGTAGAATGCTTAAGTATCTCACATTTATGTTGTCATCAGCCTTGATTATCAAACGACATATCTCTAAAATTTCTTCGGGACTTATGCCAAGACCTTTCCTCCTTAAAATATATCTCAGGATGACCTGGCGCTGCGTGGGGGAGAGCTCTTTACTGAGAATGCCCAGTGCCTGATCTTTATTTTCAAGTCTTAAGGTTCTCGTCAGCGCTATGGCTGCACTATATCCGCTGAAGAGACCACTTTTGAGCATGCCATAAATTTCCTCAGAGTTCTCATCATCCCAAGTTTTCGTTAAGGCCAGAAGGGCATTATATGAGCTCATTGGGCTCTTCTCAAGAAAGGATGAAAGAAGCTTGGCGTCACTGGAGTCGGCGATATAGCCGAGCGATTGAATGCAGGCCTGGGTTATTAAGTCATCTTTCGACTTGAGCAACGTGTTTCTTATGAATTTCTTGTATCTCGTGTTTTCAGTTCCAAACTTTCCAAGCCTTCTTATTATCTCAGCTCTTATCTTTATGTCCCGGTGCCTTCTTATATTATAAAAATGTTTCGCATCCAGTACGCCTTGGAGACGATCTAGGGTTCGTGATGCTTCCAGCCTCGCCCTCTGGTCATCATCATGGATAGCAATCAGAAGCAGTGGTTTTATGACCCTGCCGTTTGGAATCATTCCGGCATATCTTATTAAATTATATCGAACTTCGTCATCCTTCTCATTTTTTAAAGCCCTTATCATGCAGCAGGCGCACCCCTTGTCCTTTCGAAATACCATGCCGAAGCCGGCTTCGATTCGCACCCTCTTATCCGGATGGTAGAGGAATGGACGAAAGATCTTCCAGGATATTTCGCCATGCCAGTTTGCGAGTGTTGTTATAGCGAGGATAACCAAATCAGAGTTCTCTGATTTTAAACACTCCTTTAGAATGTTGATTCCGAGTGGATCTCCGGTTTCCCTTACAGCCAGCACCATCTTTTTGCTCATTGCAATGTCATTCAAATTAAAATGTGATTCGAAGATAGGCACTATTAAGGATTCTTTAAGGGGTGTTATTAGGTCAATCGCGGCAAGAACTACTTCTTGTTTTTTCGTTCTGAGCAGTGATGAATAAAATCTGGCTTTTGCGGCCCTGTATCGCCAGTGTACAATCCTCAAGATTTCATTTTTTATTTGCTGTTCACACTCTATGTACATTACGAGCGTTTTTAGAAAATCCAGCTCATCAGGGCTGTCTGCAAAGGTTTGGACCAATGATAGTTTTTTTCCAAAACTTATACTGGGAAGCGATGACTCGAACTGTTCGAGCTCGCTCCTTACATTTTCTTGCAAATCGATTTCGGAGTAAATTGGCATATTAAGTCCAAAACTCTATTAAACCCTGGTCAATTTCTTCAATCTTTGAATCACGTGCACCCTTTATTGTCTTTATGAGTTCTTTGTAGTCCTTCTGCTCAAATAGAGTTTTCCAAAGCTGCTCATTATATTCTGCATTATCATTTTCAATATCCAGAGCTGACTTTATAGATTTCATAGCGTCGTCGATTTTATTAAGTCTTAAATCGATCGACGATTTTAAGTAGGAGATCTTCGGTGTCGCTGGTAAATTATCCAGAAGATTGAGGCATTCTTGTAGATAATAATTTTTTGATATCTCTTCAGTAAGTCCACTATCGGCATATTTTATATAGACATCGAACAGTTCGAGCGTGCTCTTTTCATTCTTCATCTCTGAATAGGTAGAACTCTTTTCCTCAATTAGCTTTGCAAACTCATCATCCATTCTGCCAAGGACACCTGCTGCAAAGAGGCGAACCTCCATATCCTTATCCATGAGTGCTGTTTTTAAAATCTTAATTGCGGTTCCTGTTTTTATATCGGCGAGCAGCTGGATTGCGCCCTTCTTTAATCTTGCGTGTCCCATTCGAAAGATGTCGATAAAGGGTTCGATGTCGAGCCTCTCGAGCAACTCCAGCTGCTTAGATTTTGTGGATACCCTTCCGAAAACACCTATGTCCTGAACCGTAATTTCATCATCCTCGATAGGTGGGGGGGCTTTCTTAATATATCGCTGAAATAGATATATTAAAACAGCTATGGCGATTCCGTATAGAGGTAGAAAAGTGCACAGCGCCGCACTATAGCTCCACCAGAGGTTTGAACGTTTACCATTATCTTCGGGAGGAGTTGTGCCATAATACATTCCTATCGAAAAAAAGAGTGCACTCAGAATATGAAATATCACAGTTGATTGTAACGTTATCAGGTCAGGGAAGAAGACCTTTATACCAACTGGGATGGTCAGTACAATTCCCACAAAGATAAAAAGGATTGCGAGGGTCTTTTTTATCATAGTCCCACTTGTTTGAGCATATCCCTGTAGTCATTCATGGTGTTGGGATTATAATCCTGTACGACAATCGTATCTGAAAGGTTTTCCTCGGAGATAAGCTGGTCGAGGGAGTATTCCTTCAGTTTTTCGATGATGCTCTCCTTCATGGAGGTCGCTTTCTCCTTGGGGGTCATAGCGAGTAGGATGACTAGGGGGACTTCATTTATAGGTCCTGTCGAGGTAACGTCAAAGCTTCGCAGTTGGTTCTTAACAAGAGAAATTATAGATGAGAGTAGAGCCTTTTTGTTTTCAGCCGATTGAGCCTCGATGCTTGACCACTTAAATACAATAATCGATAGCGGCGTCATGTAGTTTAAGGACCTCAAGAACTCCTCGTTCAACCTGGTTAGAAAGTAGCCGTATCTGAAGATGCCGAACTTCTCGTCAAATATCTGCTTATCGGCCATGGAGTTGTACAGAGCGGCATTGCCGAGCGATGTCGCTGCTATTTCACATATTATGCGAGCGGTCTGAATTGTGGCGTCGGTGAGTTTTATAAAAGGCATCTTCTCTACGCTTATTACTCCGTATAAATGCTCGTTTTGATCTACGATCGGAATAGCGAACAGACAGTCGCCCATTACATCCATTTCCTGTACGTCCTTTTTATTGCCCGATAGGAAGCTCTTGATGGTTACAGGGGTCAGTCTGCTTGCTGCGATTCCGGCGAGCCCCTTGCCAATTTCAATCGAATCGGGTCTCTTGTGGTAATCTTTCCATCCCTTGTTTAGCTTTAGCTTCAGTATGTTTCCCTCTAGTTCGTAAATGGAGCATTCCTCTATATTTAAGAAGTCAGCCAGAGATTCGATGAGTCCATGATAGATCTCATCACTGTTGAAGGAATTTAACCGATCCATGACACCGTGAAATATGGTTAGCGAATCCTGTTTCGTTGCTATATCTTCGGATAGGTCCTTGTGCGCTTCCTTTATGATGTCATGTTCTCTGACGAGTTTTTCATTTAGGTTTTGAAGCTCTTGAATTCTGTTGGTGAGGTAATCCTCCCTAATGATGAAGACGGTCTTCAGCTCTCCAAGAAGGAATCCAACAAGCATAAACAGGAATGGAAATCTGAAAAGCCACGGGTTGTCGAAGAGTATATCTAAACCGAAGAGCGCCGAGTAGTATCCGACGAAGAAGAGGGAGGTTGCAGCACTTGCAAAGAGGGCGCCATTTCTTCCATATCTAGCAGGTATAATAAGGATTACGACCCATAGTGGGTTTGGCGTTATTCCTCTAAAAGCAGGCGATTTTGGAAAGAAGTATGCGTTGATGGTAAAAAAGATCACCAGCAGAAACGCGGTTTCCAGATAGAAAAGCTTAGATCTCTTTATCTGTATAATTCGATCGTACATTTATCCTTCCGTGACGATCTCCCTGACTTTATCGAGAAGCCTCTGTGGTTCGAACGGTTTCGCCATGATCGATGCGCCGTTATTCTTTAAAAAGTCTATCTCTTCGTTGCTGAGTTGCCTACTGCTTAATATGAGCACAGGTAGGGTTGATGGTTTGTTGGATTTTCTGATTTTTTCCAATAGCGTAAAACCGTCCATATTGGGCATCATGAGGTCAAGGATAGCCAGGTCGTATAAACTCTTTTTGATTTCATCGAGAACCGTTGTGGAGTCGTTGATCGTCTTAACATCAAATCCTCCGTTTTTCAGAACAAAATCAACGATATACGTAATGTCGGGCTCGTCATCTACAAGTAAAATTTTCTTGGCAATCTCTTTCATGAGAGTCCTATGTTAAAATCTGTAGAGCGCTTCCAAAAAACCAGCATGATACCTTCCGGTGTTACCCTGCAAGCTTTCGTTAGAGTATTCGTAATGTCCTAAGAATTCAAGTCTTCTGGTGACTCTGTATCTGCCCGTAACATTGAAGCCGTAAAGGGCTAAGTCAGTGAGGCTCAAATTTCTTTTCGGGTCATGTCCGAGAAAACCACCAGCTTCGATGAAATGTCCTTGTTGGTCCCAATCCCTGCGAATTCCGTAGAGGAAGTCGTGACGCTGCGATTCTTGAATAAGGGGAATTATGTCCAAGTAGTTATTTTTAATATGAAGTTTGCTGTAGTTGAAATCATATCCCACAAATATTCGAGGTTTCTTTATTACGTCGACGGTAAAACCAACGCCTGCGACATCTTCTCTGCCGAACTGGCTTCCCAGATTTGCTGGGGTCTTGGCTGAATTGACCCTATACCAATTGCTGTTGTATCTGGCGAAAACTCCAAGTCTATCAAAGAAGAAGTTTTCATATGCGAATCCCAAAGAGTCTTGCTTTCCATCGAAGTAGAGTGACTGGACGGGATCGTCGAGGAGTTGATTGTACGCATAATACAGAAAAGCCCGTCCATATAGGGGATGATCATATTCAAAGAACATGCGCGGCGACAGACTGTAATCGTCATCTACCAGTTGGTGTTCAAAACCCGCCCCAATTGTCCACGCCCAGTGTGGCTTGTATTTCATTGCCATGTCGATGATGTTCGTTACAGAGGAATAATTAGGGTCGATATTTGGGATGTTTGCCTCATTTATGTCCACGGTGTACCCGGTTTCAAATGTCCATCTCCAATTTATTGGATGGATGTAGCGGAGATAAGGTCCAAAGAGATCATCTCCACCCGTTCTGATATATCCGAGTCCGCCAATGATACGAGGTCTATAGTTTAGGAAGATATCCTCAAGCATCCTATCGATGTATTGATTCTTGGGATATACCTTCTTGAGCTTCTCCAGAAGTTTTTTTGCCTTCGACCACTGTTTTCTATCATAGTAGAGAAGGGCCCTGTCCATCATGACATTTACATCGTTTGGATATTCCTTTCTAAGTGATTTGATCTCCCGATCAGCCGTTTTATAGTCGTATGTCTCCATGGAAGTTCTAATCAGATTTCTTCTAAGTTTGTAGTTCTTTGGATCCTGATCCAAGTAGTAAAGCGTCTCCTTCTTGGCTTTCTTATGGCGATCGGTATCGACTAAAGTATCGATATATGTGATTAAGAGATCGGTGTTGCTCGGGTTATCCTCTATAAGTTTAGAGAAGAGCCGATCGGATTCCTCTTTATTTCCAAGTATAGCAATGATCCTAGCCCTCGTAGCCTCGATGGATGGCTCCAGGGAGGTAGCCTTCTGATCATTTATGATATCGAGAGCCTTCTGATAGTATTCATTTGAGAGTTTGTGGCTGCCCTCTGACCTCGTGATTTCGGCTAGCTGATAGTAGCCGAGGTAATCATTCGGTGCCAACTCGATATATTTTTCATAATATTTCTTCGCTTCGAGGGGTTCTCCCTTCTTCATTTCAATATCGCCTAAGTACTTATAGAGATCTGGGTCGTTGGGGGTCTCTTTTAGGAGAAGTTTGAAGAGCTTTTCCGCCTTTTCGAGATTTGTATGGGTAGATGATTTTATAACTTCAGACGCATCCAGATCCAATGGGTCAATGTAATCCTCAGTGTCTTCAAAATTTGTATATGTGATGGGGTCTACGACTTCGGGCTCATACAGGTCTAGCGGACCAATATAACCATCCTCGTAATCCTGTGCCATGGCGTATGATCCGGAAAGTACAAATACAAGGCTTATCAGTAATGTGTAAAATAATTTAGTCATCAAAGGTATATGGATTAACTTTCATCATCATTAAGTTTATTATCAGCACCATTTTTACTATTATTCTTTTTCTTCTTTTTCTTCTTTTTCTTTTTAGCGATTACAACATTCTTCGGACCATCGTCATCGCTCCACATGTAGTGTTCGCCTAGCTTTTTAAGTAAGGTTGGATTCTCCGTGATTGTAGCGGTTCTTTCAAGTGTAGATATAGCTGCCGGTTCATCCTTCCTCTGATACTGAAGACCTGAGAGCTCCTCGGCGTATTTAAGGTTCCCGGGGTAGGCCGATGCAAGGCGTCTGAGAACGCTTTCAGCTTCAGTATTCATTTTTTTATCATACAGAATTGAGAGTAACTTGTCAGCGTTCTCTCTGTCGTGCGGATTTTTCTGAAATCTCTTCCTGTATATTGGCAACAATTCATCCTGTACATTGTTCCATTCATAGAGTTCAACCAGCGTCCTCTTGAAGAAGGGGTCAGATCCACCCTCTTTGAGCACTTTCTTGATAAACTCGATCGCCTTATTTTCATTTTCTGAATACATAAGCCAATCGATGTAGGTCTTTTTAAGTTCCTCGTCTTTAGGCTTTAGTTTCATCCAGAGTTGGTACCAGTGATCGGCGAGATTAAATTCCTTGAGCCTAGTTTGGAAATCCACGAGCCTTTTCCACCTGAAGTCATCTTCAGGGTTTGCTTTTACATCCTTGATCAGCAAGCTTTTTGTATAAGTCTCATTTCCACTGATCTTGGCCAGGTTGACAAACTTATCAACCTGCTTGTCGGTTGCGATACCCTGATCAATCCTCTCTCTGAGGAGTTTAACCACCATCTTAAGATTGTCTGTTTTTTCATAGAGGGAGATTAAATCCGCAAAATTACGATGGGCCTCATCGGCGGTTTCGTATTTGCGGATCTCCTTCAGCGTTTCCAGTGCTTTTTCGAATTCCTGTTCCTGGATGTATAGTGTGTATAAATCTCGTAGGAGCTGCTTTCCTTCGTTATCATTGAAGGTGATGCCCAATATTTCTCTATATTTAAACCAACCTTCGTAGGCTTTTTCGAGTTTTTGAGGTTGCTCTGACCAGATGTAATATTTCACGAGAAGGGAGTAGTTCTTTTCGCTTTCTCTGATTTCTATCATTCTTTCATATAGTTCTCCAGCCTCGTCGATTCTCCCCACCGCCTGAAGGGTTTCCGCTAACTGCCTGATCGCCCTATAGTCATTGGGGTTTTTCTTAACAGCATCTCCAAAGCTCGTGAGCGCCTTTAAAAATTCGGAGTTCTCTTGGAACATCCAACCAGTTCGAAGGTTCGTAGGATATATCGCAGCAGCCGCTATGAGAATTAGCGCTACAAAGATTGTTATCTGCCACCACTTGATATTCATATTAGATTTATATCGCTTCCAAAGTTACCTTTATCCATTTGAATTGGTTTGCTGGATACTTTTTACGAGCTTGATCTTTATCGTCCGAAAAGTTGTGTTTGAATGATAATACTCCTTTTTCACTGCCTACGGCTTTAAGTTCTCTGTTTAGCGTCTTTATTTTATATTTTTCATTGGGTTTTACACCACCGATTTCAAAGATCATCTTCGCCATCGACTGTATTTCAAAGTTTACCGACTCCTTTGATCTCTTCCAATTTCTGATCTGACCATTTGCATGGATTAGATATTTGGAGTTCGGAGAGGAGCCAGTAAGGACAATCTCAGATTTCTTTCCGTTGTCTAAATGAACATAGACGGAGCCCTGGTGCGCACGATAGCCGAGAACTCCCCTTGATGCGAGCATGTCGATATGTCCGTCATATTCATCGAAGCGTATCGTTCGCAGCTGATTATTGTTGGTTATAATCCACTTTCTGTCCGATACTTTGTTTATATTTGTGGATACAAATCCACTCATGATATCTATGTAATCGGTCGTAAAGATAGCCGCCAATTCTCTACTCTGTACCCAATTGTAGGCGTGGTAAATTGCATCGACCGCAACCCTTTTTTCCATCGTATAGAAGTGATAGTATATGTCGACCGGTCGAATTCTGATCGGTGATTCAGTCCTTTCAAAGGTTTGCGTTACGAAACGAAATCCATAGAAGGGACCATCCCATCCATTGGTGTATATGTTTTCGTTGGAATTCGCTGTATAGTATTGAAGCAAGCCATCGACGTGTCTGAATAGGGGGGCGACGAAGGTGTAACTCGGAAAGAGGTTGTCAAATCTCGTATCACCGCCGTTGAGATTAAGAATATGATGGTCGTAGACGTATTTCATAGCCCCGTAGCCGGGGTTACAGCCTCCTGTCCAGAAGAAGGTATCTGTCTTCTTTGAGGGTGGAGCCAGGTGATCGTTTATGTATTTTATTGAGTTTCCAATCTCGTTCTGGGGTGAAAATTTATAGCCTTTGAGCTTTATGCCTAGCGTTATCTTGCCAGGCGTCCATTCGAAAGGGTGCGCCCAGCCGTGACTGGCCGCCTCGACATTTGGAAGCTCAAATGATTTTTTGATTACGTCAACCAGGACTTCTTTCTCATCCTTACCTGCTTTGATGAAATCTCCTACTACGATAGATACCGATATCGGTAAATTGATTTTCTTTAGAATTAGCTCATAGGTAGCTTCGCCGGATGGAATTCTTCCGAACTCATCCTGGAATGCCGTGGTCACGTTTCTTATCCCATCCCCGTCGATGTGACTGTAGGTTATGCGTGTACCGTTCAACGTCGTTACATCAGGTTTTGGAAAGTCGCCATTGAAGAACACCTTAAAAAATTTGAATGGATTGATGCGCCATCTTGTCTGAAAATCCCCAGGGTTTTGATAGATTGAATAGCCATACCCGATATACGCACCTCTGTTGCTTATAAAGATTGCGTCGAAGGTTGCATCGGAATCTCTGCGCTTGAGCTTCAGATACACCTTTGCATTTTTATCTAACGTCTGAAGATCTTCAAAAAATGTGAGCTCACCTTTGAGCTTCCTTTCAAACTCCGTCATTTCCGGTTCATTATGAAGGATTTCGATCAGTAATGGGGAGTTTGTAGATTCATCGGCGTTGAAACTTATATTGAAGGCCTTGTAGAAAGCTTCTTTAAGTTCATATGGTACCAGTTTGTCGCCATCGTAGTCGAAGCCAAAGTCGCCCATTACGAGTAATTTTTTTCCGTTATTGAGATTTCTGGTGAGCCACTTGATGTAGTTCTTTGCACCCTTCATCACATTGTCTGTGAACCAACTTATTATATAATCATACTTCGCCATCTCGGCATCATTTGGCAGCCGTTTTGAAATATCGACATAGTGAACTTTGAAACCGAGGTGTTCTAGGGGCATTTCGGCGAATTCATGGATCGTGTTTACGGTCTCCTGTTTCACCTCTTCGCCATCATATACTGCCAGGATATCGCGCTTGATCATCTTGGCTTGGAGCGGTCTTGTGGTGAGGGCACTTATGGTTATCAGCGTAAGGGATAAAGCTAATAATATTAAGTGGTTATATCGCATGATCTCCCCTGAGTGGATGATCTTATTATGTTTGATGCTGTCAGTAAATAGGCTTTATTGAGTCAGAAATTTAAGGGTAATCAGGGATGAAAGAAGATTTCACTCAATCCGATATTTGAGATGTAGGGTATGAATCCTTCATTCTTCGCTTCATCTGTAATTTTTTGGATTGCCTCCTTGTCATCTCTCTTTAGATATTCAAGAGGCAAAACAGGTTTTTTGAATATTTTCTGAAAGGCCTTTGCCCTCTTGAGCCTTTGATCCGTCCAATCTTTCTTTGCGAGATTGTAACTCTTCTTCTTAAAATCGTACAGGGTGTAGATGTCCTCAATAACAAGGGCGTCGATCTGTTTGCCGACCTGATCGGCCATGAATAGACCGTTGTTCATCACAATTATTATATTAGGATATTTCGTTCTGACCTTTTTGATGAGCTGGGCGGCGCCAGTTCTCTGTCCGCTTAGCTTCTTAACATCCTCCAGGTATTCTGCGGTATCGATAGTATCTATGAATATGCCGTCAAAATCCTGTGAAAGAACGTAGGGAATGAGTTCGTCCAGGATTATCTTGTGCCACTCGGGATTTGCCATATCGACGCGATAGGAATCTGGCCAATTTTCATTTTCATCGACTACTAGTTTTTGATCATGAACCCTTTGAAAGTGAGATTCCCTCTGTTCCACTTCTCCGAAACTTATGTAGCCTACGGCCTTCTTCTTGTTGTCGTGAATAGGTTTCAGAGGCGGATGGTACTGTTTGTCGAGTACATAGAGGTCGTAATCCGGCATCTTTCCGTCAGGAAATTCATCCTGATAATAGCATACCCACGACTTGATTTTTCTGAGCCTGCCCTTTCGGCAGGATGTTATCGAAAAAACGATGATCACAATTACGACTAGCGATATTAGGTAGGAAAATCTCATTTCGTAAGGTCTTCAATTTTTTTCAACAGATCAGCGGAGTTGTACGGCTTTACTACATACTCGTTGGCACCGACCTCCTTTGCCTTTTTCATATCCTCATCCCTGCCTAGAGCTGAGACAGCGATAATAGGTACCTCCTTGAGGTCGCTGTTGGAGCGAATGATCTTTATCATATCGAAGCCTGAGAGTTCAGGCATCATTAGGTCGGCTAGAATTATATCCGGTTTTTCGGAGATAGCCTTGAACGCACCATCCTTGCCATTTTCGGCGATTACAACTTCATATCCGCTGAACTCAAGCCTGGTCTTCATGGTCTCCAGGAGCATTACTTCATCTTCAACGATCAATATTTTTTTTGGCATATGGTCTTCCCCAGTTTGCGACGCATAATCTAACAAAGCTACCCCTACCTAGCAAGGATATTAGGAGTTCATCCGCTTAGGCGCCAAGCTTCTCTCTGACGATATTTGCTAGTTCGTCGACAAGGCTGTCGGTAAGCGCGGCGTCATCCGATTCTACGGTAATTCTGGCGACCATCTCGGTTCCAGAATATCTCAAGAGCGACCTACCTCTCTCCTTGAGTTTGTTGTCGATCGAACGTTTTAGATCGGTAATTTCCATTATGTTGTCGAAGGGGATCTTCTCCTTCACGACCACATTGATCGTTTTCTGCGGATAGGGTTTGTAGCCCTTTACGAGCTCACTAAGTGGTTTATCCTGCTGCTTCATTATCGAGAGAATGCGAAGAGCTGCGAGAAGCCCATCGCCAGTGTTGCTGTGATGGAGATAGATCAGGTGGCCACAGGTTTCACCACCCAAGTTGATCCCATTCTTTTTCATGTATGAGATTACGTTGTGATCGCCTACTTCGGTGCGCACTAGTGAAATACCCTCTCTTTTAAGTGCGGCATCCAGACCGAGGTTCGTCATAACCGTTCCGACAACGGTAGATTGTCCAAGGTGTCCTCTTGAGTGAAGGTGTTTTGCCGAGATATATAATATTGCATCGCCATCGACGAGATTTCCATTTTCATCCGAAAGCAGCACTCTGTCGGCATCACCGTCTAAAGTGATTCCGATATTTGCCTTCGACTTTCCGGTTATCGTACATATCCTTTCGGGGTGCAGTGCACCACACTCCTCGTTGATGTTGTAACCGCTAGGATTTGCGTTGTAAGGTCTTATATCGGCTCCAAGTTCCTCGAGAACCGATGGAGCTACTGTGTAGGCCGCACCATTTGCACAATCGAGTTCGATCCTGATTCCCCTTAAGTTCAATCTGTGAGGGAACCTCTCTTTGAGGTATTGTATGTACCTTCCGTTGGAGTCATGAACCTGCGTTATTTTTCCTATATTCCGAGATGGCGCTAGATGTTTTTCAGGGGTTCCTTGATCTATCAGGGTTTCGATTGCTGACTCTTGCTCGATGTCGAGCTTAAATCCATCATGGCCGAAGATCTTGATGCCATTTTGATCCCATGGATTGTGAGAGGCTGAAATGACTATTCCGAGGCGTGCCCTCATAGATTTGCAGATAAAGCCGACTCCAGGGCTCGGAAGGGGGCCTGTCTTGATCACGTTTAAGCCCATCGATGTTATGCCGCTCGCGAGCGCCGTTTCGATCATGTAGCCAGACAGTCTGGTATCCTTGCCTATGACGATCTGAGGAATTTCATCGGAATCCTTTACGTAGTAAGCTGCCGCTCGGCCGATCTTAGTTGCAATCTCCGTGTTCATCGTTTCGGAGTTTGCAACGCCCCTTACTCCATCGGTTCCAAAGAGTTTGAGATCTGTCATTGTAATCGCTCCATCGGTTAGTTTTACGATACTATTATTCTTAGCGGGCATTTCAACGGCTATAATCTTTCAAAAAAGACTCAAGGCGATCGCAGGCTTTGACTATATTCTCTAATGAGTTTGCATAGGAGAAGCGTATGAACCCTTCGGCATTATTTCCAAAATCTATGCCTGGGGTTACAGCGACATGTGTATTTTCAAGTATGTCGAATGCGAACTTATATGAATCATTTGAGAATTTTTTGGCATCTGCCAATATATAGAAGGCCCCCCTGGGTTCATGTGGAATCCTAAATCCAATTTCGCGCAGTCTCGATATCAGAAATATTCTGCGTTCATTGTAGGTCTCCACGGATTTAGCTATCTCAGGGTGTTCTTGATTTAGAGCGGTGACACCGGCCCATTGCGATATGGAGTTTGGGCTGATGAAAAGATTTTGCTGTGATTTTTGAATCGGTCTGACAAATTGCTTGGGGGATATGATGTAACCTAGCCTCCACCCTGTCATCGCATAATATTTTGAAAATCCGTTGAGGACGAAGGCGTTGTCGGTGAACTCAAGGATGGAGTGTTCTTTTTCGCCGTAGACGAGTCCGTGATAGATTTCATCAGATATGATGCATGGTCCAAGTTCTGCTATTTCCCCTATTATCTCCTTTGGAAGTACACATCCTGTAGGATTGGAGGGGGAATTGATTATTATCGCTTTGGTCTTGCCGCTAATTTTCTTCTTTATGTTTTCCGGATGAAAGATGAAACCATCCTCCTCGTAAACTGGAACAGAGATAGGTTTTCCATCTATATATGTAATGAAGTTTGGGTAGCATGCGTATGTCGGATCGGAGAGTATTACTTCATCTTCAGGATTGATGATCGCACAGAGGGTCATCAGTAGGGCGGGGGAGGTTCCCATCGTCACGATGACCTGGTCAGATGAAATATCGACGCCGTATTTTTTCTTGTAATGATTTACTACAGCATCTCGGAGGGGTTTTATACCTATGCTATGGGT
>JABGOS010000026.1 GCA_018645265.1 Deltaproteobacteria bacterium | reverse complement strand
AACTGCAATGGGGAGGAAAAGGTAATACACGAACTGGATGGAGAGGTGATATGTAAATGCTATGGAGTCACCGATAATGAAATAAAAAAAGTTGCCCAGGAAAATAAGCTGCATTCCATGGATGAAATAACGAACTATACCAAAGCCGGTGGAGGATGTGGTCAGTGTGTCGATAAAATTCAGTCCATCCTAGATAATGTTAACGTAGAGCCGAAGACAAGAGCTAAGGAGAGCCAATCTCCTTTGAACGATGGTCTAACAAATATTCAACGGATACATCTCATTGAAAAAATGATCGACGAGAGAATACGCCCTGCCCTCCATCAGGACAGCGGCGACATAGAACTTGTCGATGTAAACAATGAGACGGTCTATGTTCGACTGAAAGGAGCCTGCGCAACATGTCCCTCCTCCTCAAACACGCTCAGGCGTTTTGTTGAAAAGGAGATCCAAAAGGAGATTTCACCATATCTCAAGGTTGAGGAGGTAAAAACGTGAAGACGATCTACGTAGACAACAACGCTACCACCCAGGTTGCCCCGGAAGTTCTTGAATCGATGATCCCTTTTTTAAGGGATATGTGGGGAAATCCATCCAGCATGCACACCTTTGGTGGCCAGGTTGCAAAATATATCGATGAAGCAAGAAACAACATTGCCTCATTGATCGGAGCCGAAAGTCCAAACGAAATTATCATCACGAGCTGCGGCACTGAAAGTGACAACACCGCAATCCGCTCCGCCCTCGCAGCAAAGCCGGACAAACGTCATATCGTGACTAGCAGCGTCGAGCACCCAGCAGTTCTTAATCTTGCAAAACAGCTCGAAACGGAGGGTTACAGTGTTACTTATCTACAGGTGGATGAACTTGGGAGGATAGACCTAAGTGAGCTCGAAAAATCCCTCACACCTGATACCGCTCTCGCCTCAATCATGTGGGCAAACAATGAGACCGGTGTCATCTTCCCGATAGAAAAAATTGCGGAGATGTGCAGCGAAAGAAAGATTCCACTTCATGTTGATGCCGTGCAGGCTGTTGGAAAAATTCCAATCAATTTAACAAAGACACCTATAACGTATCTCTCCCTTTCAGGGCACAAATTGCATGCACCGAAGGGAGTTGGTGTGCTTTACGTCCGTAAGGGCACACCCTTCACACCATGGTTGGTTGGAGGACATCAGGAAAGAGGAAGACGCGGCGGCACAGAGAATGTAGCTTCTATCATCGGTCTTGGTATCGCCTGTAGACTCCTGTCTAGCAACCTCACAAACGAAGCCAAGTACCTATCCTCCCTGAGGGATCGACTGGAAAAAGGAATCTTGGATGCCATTCCAAACTCCTTCATTCATGGAGATACTAGCAATAGGCTGCCAAATACGACAAATATTGGTTTTGAATCGATTGAGGGGGAAGCAATCCTTCTAATGTTGAATGAATTCAATATCTGCGCCTCTTCAGGATCGGCGTGTACATCTGGCTCTCTAGACCCCTCTCATGTCATGATGGCGATGGGCATACCGTTCACCAGGGCACATGGTTCTATCCGATTTTCCCTCTCCAGATACAATACGGAGGAGGATATCAATATTATTCTGGAAAAGCTGCCCGGGATAATAAAGCATTTGAGGGAGCTATCGCCATTTACCTAAAATGAGTTTTTTCTAGTAAAATCCACATTTTTCCTTGACTTAGACCCTGCTTTCCATATATGGTTCCGCGCTCTCCTGGGAGGAGAGTTTATCTTTGTTTATCAACTAGTTAGTAAAGAGACAGTTATGGAAAAATTAAATCAAAAGTCATTCTTGGCATCGAAGGATACGGCAAAGCGCCAGTGGGTTATCATCGATGTCGAAAATCAGGTCGTAGGTAGGGCTGCTTCCAAGATCGCAGATATCCTGCGTGGCAAGCATCGCCCCACCTATACTCCACATGCTGACAATGGAGACTTTGTCATCGTAATAAATGCCTCTAAAGTGCATTTTACCGGCAAGAAATGGGATGACAAGTTCTACTATCATCACACAGGTTTCCCAGGTGGAATCAAAGAGATTTCAGCAAAGAAGCAGCTTGAGAAGCATCCAGAAAAGATTTTACAAGATGCAGTTTGGGGCATGCTACCAAAAAATACCTTGTCGAGACAGTTAGTTAAGAAACTCAGGGTATACCCAGGCAGTGAGCACCCTCATACAGCACAGAATCCAACCGTTTTCAATATTGAGAGTTAATCATGACGCAAGTTAAAACACCCCTAGTGGGCAAAGATAAGAAGAAAACTGAATTCATAGCTACTGGAAAGCGTAAGACTTCGATCTCCAGAATCAGACTTCGTCCAGGTGCCGGCACGATAAAGGTGAATGGAAAGGAGACTAAGGAATATTTTACGCGTCCTACCCTCCAGATGATTGTCGATCGTCCATTCGAAGTCACAGGAACCGGCGGCAAATTTGATGTTCTTGCAAACGTCAATGGCGGTGGAATTTCAAGCCAGGCGGGAGCAGTCAGACATGGAATAGCAAGGGCGCTCATCAGCATGAACCCAGATCTCAGAAAGCCCCTAAAAAATGATGGATTGCTTACTCGCGATGCGAGGGAAAAGGAGCGCCGCAAAGTTGGTCGTCGTAAAGCGCGTCGTCGTCCTCAGTACTCGAAACGTTAGTATCGTATATTATACTATAGATACAAAAAGGAGGCCTTTTGGCCTCCTTTTTTATTTTGAAGTTTTTCGACAACAATATCCTGTCAATCGGAAAAACTTTTTGCATCCTAAAGCACTGTCATAGCGCACATTTTGATTTTTTTTCCTCCTACCTTGACAGACTAAATTACACTCCTCTATATTCCTTTAAACTTAACCAGGTACTGATCATGTCACCAAAAACAAAATTTATTTTCGTCACCGGCGGTGTTGTTTCTGGCCTCGGCAAAGGTATCGCTGCAGCTTCTATCGGCGCCCTTTTGGAAAGCCGCGGTCTTACCGTCACACTTCAAAAATTTGATCCTTACATCAATGTGGATCCGGGAACGATGAGTCCCTTCCAACATGGTGAAGTTTTTGTAACAGATGACGGCGCTGAAACGGATCTTGACCTCGGTCATTATGAACGCTTCACAAGCGCAACGATGACCAAACTAAACAACTTCACTACCGGAAAGATCTACGACTCGGTAATCCAGAAGGAGCGTCGTGGAGACTACCTAGGGAGGACCGTTCAAGTAATCCCGCATATCACTGACGAGATCAAGTCTTCAGTAATGAAGGTAACCTCCGATGTAGATTTAGTCATAGTGGAAATAGGTGGCACAGTCGGCGATATCGAAAGTCTCCCCTTCCTAGAGGCTATAAGGCAATTCAAGCTCGATGTAGGAAGGGATAATGTCATTTATATACATTTGACATTGGTACCCTACATCACGGGTTCTGATGAGCTTAAGACCAAACCAACTCAGCATAGCGTTCAGAAGCTTAGAGAGATCGGTATTCAACCGGACATCCTTCTATGCCGTGCAGGCCAGGATCTTTCAAAGGAAATCAAGTCGAAGATCTCCCTCTTCTGCAACGTCCCTGTCGATTCTGTGATCACAGCGAAGGATGTTGAGAACATATACGATGTCCCGCTCATGCTGCACATGGAAAATTTGGATGAGAAGATCGTGGAACTCCTCGGAATATGGACAAAGACTCCCGATCTTTCGAAGTGGGAAAAATTATGCAAGACGGCCAAGAATCCAAGCGGTGAAGTGACCATTGGCATCGTAGGTAAATATGTTCATTTGATAGATTCCTATAAGAGTTTGAATGAAGCTTTAAAACACGCCGGGGTAGTAAACAACGTAGATGTAAACTTAAAATTCATCGATGCCGAAGGACTTGAGAAGGATGCTGGAAATAAACTCCTCGGCGATGTCGATGGAATTTTGGTCCCTGGAGGTTTTGGCGAAAGAGGAGTTGAAGGAAAGATCTACTCAGCTAAATACGCCAGAGAAAACCGAATCCCGTATTACGGCATTTGTTTGGGTATGCAGTTAGCTGTAGTAGAATTTGCACGAAATGTCTGTGGTCTAGAATCTGCCAACAGCATTGAATTTGATGAAAACACGCCCCATCCTGTCATCAACCTCATGGAGGAGCAGAAGGCCGTGTTCAACAAAGGTGCAACGATGCGACTCGGAGCATATCCGTGCACACTTGAGCGAAACTCTAAGGCGCTATC
>JABGOS010000044.1 GCA_018645265.1 Deltaproteobacteria bacterium | reverse complement strand
GTTATCGTCTTGGAAGGGGATGAAAATGGATCTTACAACGAATGAGAAACAGATCTTGCTCAAACTTGCCAGAGATACGATAGGGAAATATCTCGCTGATAATACACGTGTGGGGCTTCCTCCTTCGGAGGGTATTCTGGGTGAAGAGTGTGGCGCCTTTGTTACCCTACATAAGAGGGGGCGACTGCGAGGCTGTATCGGTAATATGATCGGAAGCGGCCCACTTGTGGAGACGATTCGCGAGATGGCTATTGCAGCGGCAGTACAGGATTCGAGATTCAATGGCGTTACATCTGAGGAGCTTAAGGATGTTGATATAGAAATTTCTGTACTGAGTCCGATGCAGCGAATAAAGGATATTAGCGAAATAGAGGTTGGAAAACACGGTATTCTCATGCGGCGTGGAATGTATCAAGGTGTGTTGCTTCCACAGGTTGCGACAGAGTACGGTTGGGATAGGGATGCCTTTCTTGAGAATACATGCCATAAGGCAGGACTGCCTGCGGATGCCTGGAAGGATCCGGATACGATTATCGAGATCTTTTCAGCCGATGTCTTTGGTGAAAAAGAGCTATAGCCGCTAATTTTCGATCTTAACTCTATTAAACCCGTGAAAAGCTCAGCTAAATCAAGAGGTTCTTGCAATAATTTCTGGCAGGTGCTAGCAGATTTCATTCGAACCGGAGGTCTATAATGAGAGCGTTTTTTAACACTGTTGCACTGTTTCTTACGGTATTGATTTTATCCTACGCTGTCGATGTGTCAGCGGAAGTTCCTGCTAAATCTCAGACGTTGGATCAGGATGAGATTGTAAATCTTGTTATCGAGAGAAGTTTTGGAATCAAACAAGCTGAGATGGGTGTGGCTGAGACGAAGGAGGGTATTCCAACTGCCAAGAGTGTCTTCGATACCAATTTGGCTATGAGTGGTTCATATCAGTATGATAACAGCAAACAGACTTCCAGTTTATTTGGGGATCGCACGGATACATGGCTATGGAATCTTTCTCTATCGAAGGAGATTCCAAGTGGTACTAGGTTGGGTCTTTCATGGGCCAACACGAGGAGCCAGACCTTCAATGCTGCCGTTGGTGGGGTGCAGATCATTCCCTCTCAAGCTCTCTATGAGCCGATTCTAGGGGTTTCGTTGGCACAACCTCTGATGCAGAACGCCTTTGGTATGAATGATCGGTTGGGGGTTAAGCAGGCAAAACTGGCATATGAAGCTTCCGATAGCGATTTGAGGCGAAAGATAGACTTGCAGGTTTATCAAGCTTTGAGGAACTACTGGTCTCTAGTTTTCGTCAGAAAACACATCGTAGCTCAGAAGAAAGCGGTGAGATTCGCTAGGGATTTTCTTTCGACTACCAGGGAGGAAAGAAGGCTCGGAACAGCTGAGGAGACGGATCTTCTTGCGGCGAGAGCCAATCTATTAAACCGTGAGGATGAGCTCATGAATTTGCAGGAGATGGAGAGGACGACTCTTGAGAGCCTCCGTCGGGATCTTGAATATGATCCAGATGTTTTCGTGCAGGTTACTCGTAAGGATCCTCCATTTGAAAATCCTGGTATGGCCGATGATGAAAGGATTAACGCCGCTTTTGAGCGAAGAGGCGATTATCAAGCTCTAAGAAAAAATTTAAATCGTCTAAACGTTCGCTTGAAAGTTGCAAAAAACGTTCGCTGGCCGAAGCTGGATTTGGTTTCGAGTCTGGAGTTAAATGATATAGACCCCAGTTACAGTAGGGCCGTCAGCGATATGGACAGCCCCAACGTAAGGGTTGGCTTGAATTTTAGTATTCCCCTTGAGAACCGCGCTGCTCGTGCCGATACGAGACGCACCACAGCCGAGAAGGCGGGGGCATTGTACGCGCTTAAAGATTTGGAAAATAAGATCCTGAATGAAATTTCAAGATTGGTCGCTGAAGTTGGTTCTAGACAGAGAATTGTAGTGACCAGTCGAAAAGTTCTTGAGCTGCAGGTTGCGAAGGTTAGAGAGGAGATGAAGAATTATCATATGGGCAGGTCCTCTTCGTATGTGATGGTTCAATACCAGAACGACGCCGTATCTGCCGAACGGCATCTGATAGAGTCGTGGCTCGATTATCAGAATTCTGTTTTGGGACTTTGGCTCGCTGATGGTTCGATTGTTGCGGGGAAATAGTCGACCCATATTGCTAGTTTGAAAACTTCCTATAGGGCAAATATGAAAAAAATATTTTCATTCTTCGTTAATCAACCTCTCTTTGTAAACCTTCTCACCATTCTGGTTTTGGTAGCCGGAACTATGTCGCTTACGAGTTTGAATCGTGATGTCTTTCCAAATATTCAACTCGATCTAGTGATGGTTACCGCAAGCTATCCTGGCGCTACTCCTCAGGAGATTGAAAAGCTCATTACAATTCCTATTGAGAAGGAGCTGAAGGAGGTTGGTGATATAAAGGAGATGGTTTCATCCTCCATAGAGGGTCGCTCCATGTTGTCGCTTGAGATAGAGCCGGACGCTCCCGACAAGCGAAAGGTTGTTAGCGATATCCAACGTGCTGTCGATCGTGCGGATGATCTTCCATCCGATATGAAGGATAAACCGATAGTCACTGAAATAGAGACGCGCAATCGTCCTGTGGTTGAAGTATCGCTGTCGAGCGATATGCCGCTCGATGAACTTGTAGAGCATGCGCGCATCCTCGAGACGAAGATCCTGGATATGCCGCATGTAGCGAAGGCAACTCGCTCAGGTTGGCGCGACCGCGAAGTATGGGTTGAGGTGGATCCAGAGAAGATTAACGATTACTATCTCTCACTGCCTGAGGTTGTGGCAGCTCTTAGGGAACAGAATGTCAGTATTCCTGGCGGTACGGTAATCACTGGTTCTAAGGAGAGCATAATTCGCACTACTGGTGAATTCGATTCCGCCAGCGGCGTTGCGCCTGTCGTGCTTCGTGCAAATGATACTGGACACTGGGTTCAGGTGAAGGATATCGCAGATGTTTCCGATACCTTTGAACAGATATCCATCATTCAGCGTGCTAATGGCACCAGGGCTATCAACCTCGTTGTTGTGAAGAAGGAGCGCGGGGATGCTATAGAGGTCGTAAACGATGTCCGTAAGATAGTGGAGGAATATAAAAAGGCCGCTCCGGATAATCTTGAGATATCACTTATCAACGATTTTTCCTATTATGTGAAGAGGCGCCTGAATGTTCTGGTAAACAACGGTTGGATTGGAATCATTCTGGTTCTGATGTGTCTCTTCCTTTTCTTGAGTTCTCGAATAGCTATAGCAACGGCACTTGGTATACCGATGGCGTTTCTGACGACATTCATCGTGATGTCCTATTCGGGGCTTACTATCAATCTTATTACTATGTTTGGTCTGATCATGGTGCTTGGAATGATAGTAGATGATGCGATTATTATTTCAGAGAATGTACATCGCCACATTGAAGGGGGGATGGATCCAAACGATGCGGCTGTAAAGGGGGCATACGAAGTGTGGCGCCCCGTTATTGCCACTGTGATTACTACTGTGGCGGCATTTGCACCGATGATGTTCATGACCGGTATCATGGGTAAGTTCATAATGTATATACCTCTCATCGTTATCGTTGCGCTTATTTCATCGCTGGTTGAGGCCTTTATAATCCTACCTTCCCACCTGGTTTCTCTTGAAAGATTGCCGAAGGGCAAGTTATTTCAAAAGTTGCATACAGGGCAGTTTACGAGATGGTTTTCACGCGTTGCCAATAGATATGCAATGTTCTTGGGTTGGTTGATCAGACGTCGCTGGAAGGTTTTGAGCGTGGTCGCGGTTTTCTTTGGTGTGTCATTTTATATTGGCTTAGTTCATATCCCATTCGTTCTCTTTCCTCAGAAGGGCATTGAATCATTCTTCATAAGGGTTAAGGCGCCGGTAGGTACGCCGGTTGAGGTCACGGAAAAGATGATGCAGTCCCTGGAGGAGGCGGTGGCCTCCGTGCCCAAGAGTGAATGGGATGATTATGTAACTCAGGTGGGTATCTCTCAGCAGGATGATATCGATCCGTTCAGCGAGCGGTCCAGTCATGTAGGGCAAATAATTGTCTTTTTGAAACCGAGCTCTCAGAGAAGTATGACTGCTGATGAAATAATCGAGAGTCTGCGTGAAAAGACGAAGGATGTGAAGGGATTTAAGGAGCTGACCTTTTCAAAGGTTCGACATGGGCCTCCGGTTGGTGAGCCGATCGTGGTTCGTATACGCGGTGATAAATATGAAGAGCTGAATATAGTCGCTGAGAAGATTAAGGGATATCTTGCAGCAATAGCGGGTGTTTCCGACGTTAGGGATAGCTATGAGGTTGGAAAGGACGAGGTTCGAGTGGTGGTCGATGAGATGGCAGCTTCTAGAGCGGGTCTCAGTGTAGAAGATATAGCGTTGTCGGTACGTGCAGCCTTCGAGGGTGCAATAGCGACGACGATTAAGAAATCCGATGAGGAGATAGATGTGAGGGTTAGATATCCCGATATCTATCGCTATAAAGAAGGTGCGTTGAAAGAGGTGATGATTCCCAATGGAAAGGGAAACTTAATTCCAATTACTCAGGTTGCAAAGTTTGAATCGGCGCCCGGTATCAATGCTATCCATCACTATGATCGCAAGCGAACTATAGTGGTGACAGCGATGGTCGATGAGAAAGAAGCTACATCGATGGGTGTTACGGAAAATGTTCAAGGATATTTCAAGGAGATTGAGAAATCCTATCCCGGTGTGATGCTAAATTACGGTGGCGAGTGGGAGCGCACGCAGGAATCTTTGGCGAGTCTGAAAATTGCCATGGTTGCGGCGGTGCTGGTTATCTTTATTGTGTTGGCATTCCAGTTTCAGTCGCTGATGCAGCCCCTGATCGTCATGATTGCGGTACCTTATGGGTTCGTAGGGATTGCCTGGGCGTTCCTGTTTCATATGGAGCCGAAGAGCTTCCTAGCAATGGTTGGTGCTGTGGGGTTAGCTGGTGTTGTCGTCAACAACTCCATCGTTCTGATTGATTTTATCAATAAGGAGTTAGCCGGCGGAAAGCAGCTTCGTGATGCAATTATAGAGGCTGCACGTATACGGCTTCGTCCTATACTTCTCACAACCATTACCACGGTCGTAGGGTTGCTTCCGGTTGCATATGGACTTATGGGTTCTGATCCATTCCTGGAACCGATGGCGCTTGCAATTGGATGGGGCCTTCTCTTCGCCACTTTCTGTACGTTGCTCATTACGCCGTGCGTGTATGCGGGTATAGACGATGTGAGACATTGGCTCGGAAGAAAATTCCAACCACAGGGTGCTAATAAATAAGTGTCCGACACTTATTTTGTTTTGTTCCTGTTTCTGTATCTAAAAATAGATGAAAGTTGTCCGATTGGTTGTGGGGCTGTTGGTTTCTTGAGCACCTCGTGTAGAAGTTCGCCCAGGTCATCGTTACCGAGATGTAGCTTGTCTGCGATTCTAGCGAGCTCCTCTATCGTGTGATCGATATTTTGAACGGGATGGTCGATTTTTATGGCGCCCATACGTCCTCCCATTTGTGTTGCTGCCCGCAGTCTGTATCGGTATTTGGGTTACCTGAAGTTGCTAATTCACCATAATAAAAAAAACCCGACTCTCTGAGAGTCGGGTTTAAATATCTATGATTTCATATATATCTTCCTAGTCGGCGTTCGGGTTGTCATCCACCTCCAGAGCAACCTTGGTGTCCTGGCCTGTTTTAGGGAATGCGTGGTGTACTGCGGTGGGTGTTACATATTTATTTATCAGCTCAGCTTTGTCGCTGATGCCGAGTTTCGAAAATAGCATATCGAACTGACGTGCGAGTTCACTCATAATCGCACCCTTCGTATTGTCGGTGAGAGACCAGAGCTTTCTCTTGAATACCCCGAATGCCTTTTTTCTGGTTTTGTAATAAAACTGTTCATTCGTTTGATCCGGCTTTTTCTCGGAGGCACAGTTCTTATCAAGCCACTCATATATCTCAGTCTTTAGATTTTTTGGAAAGTTCGTGGAGTCAATTATTGTATTCTGAAATCCGGTGGCCAGGTGTACCTCGATTGCCTGGTGCTTTGGAAAGTTGTCGAATGATGATTCTGGAAGTGTAGATGCGCCGTGCTGAACGACACCGCCGAAACGGAATTGCTTGCGCGCTAGGTCACCAAGCTTATCGATTACGTCGAAATCAAGTGCCACCTCTGCGATCGAACCATCCGGTAGGGGTACTCCTCCGTGACTCGTACCGGTTTGAATGGAGATCTTACTGATACCGGTTATACCAGTGCCAAGGGTATTGTTATACCCTTCCATAAAGGCGATCAATTCTTCAGGTGTCGAGTTTTCAGAACCCACCTCGCCAATTTCGCCGCCGACGGATATTGTAACACCTTTCGGCTCGCAGCTGCGTACGTGTTTTGTGATCTCTGCGGCCACTTCGTAGTTGAGTTTCTGTTGCTCGGCGGTTGTTGGTTTTGTGAGATCGACGAGAGTGGATGTGTCGATATCTATGTTGTAGAAGCCAGCAGCGGCCGCCTCGGTGATCAAATCTTTGATGATGCTCTTTTCGGATTCAGGATCAGTTGCGAATTTTTTAATATTCGTCTGGAAATGATCCCCCTGAATGAAGACCGGGTATTTCCATCCTTCTCGAATGGCGGCACCGAGCACGCATGTCACGTATTCCGATGGGCGTTGGTCGGTGTAGGCCATCTCCGATTTTGCAATTTCGAATATGCAGGCTGCAGCATTGTGCTTTTTAAGAGTTTTAAAGATCGTTCTCGATACGTCATAGGTTATTCCACGAATGTTTATTGCTGGAACTGTCATATCTTTCCAAAAATCATCCGCCCTAGACATGTATAGATCGTGGATGGATGAAGATGGACAGCCCAAGTTTTGCGAGGCTTCCCAGATGATCCAACGAGATACGTTTTGTACCTCTTCATTTCCAGAAAAGACAGCGTTCCATACCAGTTTTTCTGTGGATTCATTTCTAAAACGCGATTCATCCTTTATTATTAAGCTGTCGCCATCAATTTCAAGTGAGCCCTCGCAGGCTTTTTTTAACTCATCTATTGTATTCCAGTAATTCATTTTTCAACTCCTTTTATTTTAATTGCTTGAGGGCTGTGGATAAACGTTCCATGCCTGTTTTTATATTGTTCATTGAATTGGCGTACGAGAAACGAATGTTGCCGGGCGACCCAAATGCATCTCCGCTTACCGTCGCTATATGTGCTTCAGTGAGTAAGTATTCGGCTAGTGCTGTTGAATCTGCAACTCCCTTGCTTTCGTTAAAGTAAGAGGACACGTCGGGGAAGAGGTAAAATGTTCCTGAGGGAACAGGACAGACTATTCCTGGAATTCTAAGGAGAGATTCCAGCATGAAGTCTCGCCTCGATTTAAACTCCGCTTTCATTCTTTCAATTTCAACCTGAGGGCCTTCAAGTGCCTCGATACAAGCCAGCTGGACGAAGGCTGGTATTCCGGAATTCTGTTGTCCGACCAATGACGCCATCTTCGATATGACATTTCTTGGACCGGCTGCATAACCCATTCTCCATCCGGTCATTGCATATGCCTTAGATACTCCGTTGATGACTATCGTAGAATCACGTGCACCCGGACATGCTGTGGCTATCGATTTCTGAAAAAAATCACCGTATACGAGTTTCTCATAAATCTCATCGGATATAATTGTGATCTTATGTTTCACCAGGAATTCGCCAAGACTTGCAAGCTCATCAGGGGTATAGGCGCTGCCCGTGGGGTTCGATGGAGAATTTAGGATTATTACCTTAGTATTTTTTGTAAGGTGCTTCTCAACTATTTCCGGATTGATCTTGAAGGAGCTATTGACGTCGGTAGGGATGATAACCGGTGTGCCATCTGCAAGCTTCACTTGCTCCGGATAAGATACCCAGTAAGGAGCCGGGATTAGGACTTCATCACCAGCATCGACTAACACTTGCAGAGCGTTGTAGATAGCTTGTTTGGCGCCGCATGTTACAACAATCTCATCATTGTTATAAGATAGATCGTTATCCTTCTTGAGCTTTCTTGCGATTGAATTGCGAAGTTCGGGAATGCCCGCGCTTGGTGTGTATCTAGTGAAACCTTCATCGATAGCCTGCATCCCTGTGTTTCTGATATTTTCCGGTGTGTCAAAATCCGGCTCACCCGTTGCAAAACTGATTACATCTATTCCGTCCTTCCGCATCTTGTTGGCCTTCGCAGCCATTGCAAGTGTGGCAGATGGAGCTAGCCTTTCTGCACGCTGAGATAATTTTATCATCTATATACCCTTTTAGGTTTGGCTCTGTTATTTGGATTCCTTCAATAGTTTTTCTTTTAAACGTCCTGCAACCATCGGATGGATCATTCCGCAACCGCTTCCGCCGAAGGTGATTACCTCCTTGATGATGGAGGAGCTTAAGTGTGCATACTTACCTTCAGTCATCATATATAAAATTTCTATATCGGAATCCAGGGTCTTGTTGACCAATGCCATCTGAGATTCGTATTCGTAGTCGCCGAGGTTTCTAAGTCCTCTTAGAATCGTATTCGTGCCTCTCTTCTTCGCATAATTTACGAGCAAGCCTTCGAATGCGTCTATCTCAACATTTTCTTGGTCCTTGAAGATCTCTTCCAGCATTTCAACGCGTTCCTGAGGTGTGAATATGGGATCTTTCGATGTGTTGATGGCGACTGCCACAATCAACTTATCGAATATCTTTAAACCGCGCCCTATGATATTCAAATGACCGATGGTTGGCGGATCGAAGCTCCCTGCGCAGATAGCTTGATTTTGCATGCTAACCCCTCTTTAAGATTGCCTTTTTAGGAATGAGATGTCGGTTTGACCATATTTGCGGCTGTCGGTCAAGATGAGGGTTTTTGGTTCGTCGATCGGTTCATGCGGGTGATGTTCGACTATGATCATGGTGTTTTCATCAACGAGCACGGAATTTGCGAGCTGATCTAAGGTTTTATTTACTAGATCCTTCTCATAGGGGGGGTCGACGAATATAAGGTCGAATGGTCTGTCTTTCTTGTTCAAAGTTTTTATCGCAAGGTGTACCGGCATCTTCATTATAGTTGCGCCATCAGTTAGCTTACAGTGTTGTAAGTTTCTTCTTATGCATTCAATGGCAGGTCCCCATTCTTCAACAAACACCGCATGAAATGCCCCCCTCGATAATGCCTCTATACCTATCGAACCGGATCCCGCAAAAAGGTCGAGCACCTGAGCGCTGGATACATCATATAATATGTTGAATATAGCTTCCTTGACCTGATCGAGCGCAGGACGGACCTTCGCCGATTTTGGGGCAACGAGTTTATGGCCTTTGGCTTTTCCTGAGATGACGCGCATGATTTAGTTTCCGAAACAAACTTAAATTGAAAGTGCTGCCTCCTGCAAACCGTCCATCATGCCCGCGGAGATGCCGAGGAAAAAGAGGGCAAACCCTAATAGCATAACGAGGCACGTCAGAACAGTTCCTACTATTCCGAGTATAAAACCTACTTTGGCAATTCCTTCGCCTTCCTTCGGTGATTTGCCCTCCTTGATATCCTTGAGCTCCATTTTTCCGATGATGATCGCTGGGATGCCTGTCAGAAAACCCATGCAGACGAGGGCAAGTATTCCAAGGATAAGCGCAGCCATCGCTTTGCTGCTCGCTTGACTCGTTGGCCCCTGCGGAGCTTGCTCGGCTGGCTTGTTGCTTTCAACGGGTTTCGCTACAGGAATGTTCTGTTCATCCATAGTGCCTCTCCTTGTTCGTTTGCTCACAGACGCGGGGAATAATGTGCCATAGCAGTTATCAAGTTACAATACATACATGATGGTATCCCATGTTATTCAATTAACACATTGATATTGTTAGTTATATAAGAATCTTTCCAGGTTGATCGCTGGCGTTTCCTTATCCAATAGGTGTCGGACACTTTTTGGACGTATTGAAGTATCATGATCTTTCCCGCATGAAAAAACCGTAGACAATCGCATGGTTATGGGATAGGCGTCTCCAAGCTTGTACTTGTAGTATATCCTTAAGGAGGGTGTTTTTCATGAAGAGAATAGTTTTTGCATTACTCGCTGTCTGCGTTTTTTCAACAACCGCCTGGGCGGCGAAGACGACCTATATTGTTAACAACCGTCGCTTCAATTACGTGAAGTTGAAAGAGGTTAAGGGTAGTGTTGCTGAGACAAGAGGAATGACGCATCCGGTGACGCTTAATGAAAAAGGTTTGAGGGCTGCGCTTGAGTCTATCAAGCTCTCCCGTACCTATATTATAAAGAAGGAAGCCGATACTCAGGAGGTCTTCAGCGAGTATGCTATAGAGTTTCTTGTGCCAGCTATGGTGCAGGCTTTCAAGCAGGCGACACCTATGGAAGAGGTGGTGATTTCCTATCTTAACAAGAACCCTATCTTCATTTTGAGGAATGACCGCATCAATATTGCGGTGTGCTGGGTGCAGGGAAATATGCTGCATGTTAAGTTTAAGAAGCTGTTTGCGAAGGTCACCGGTGATGTTGATAAACGTGGCAACGAACGTAAAGCAGTCGCTAGGGCTAGGGGGCTCAGGGTCAACCTTGATCTTCAGCCAGGCCAGATGTTAGCTGTGAATGACACGGATGAGGTTATTCTCGACCTAAACTACAACTATGTAAAACAGGTCGAAAAGAAAGAGGAAGTTAGGGAAGGCGTTACGATGTCGGGCGAGAAAATGCCGATGGCTGTTCCCGCTCCCGCGGATGCTGCAGTTTCGGATGAGAGAGAGGCCAAGGGGATGGAGGCCGCTTATCAAAAGAAAAAGAAGGAGAAGGTCGCAGCAAAAGAGGAAGCGGAGATTCTCGCCGCCGATACTACGGGCAACGACGTGAAGGGGCGTTTGAAAAAACTTGAAGAGCTTCACAAAGAAGGCCTGATCAGCAAAAAAGAATATAAAGCGAAGAAAAAAGAGATCCTTCAGGACCTATAGGTTTGTGGGTCCTGCATTATGAGTTTTACGTGAAACCCCTTTTCTATCTGTATCTAGGAAAGGGGTTTTGTTTTAACTCTAAACCCATGACATAAGACTTCAATCACTATGCACTCAAAACGAAAAAAGCAGAGAATTGACGAGCTCCTAGTAGAACAAGGATTAGCGCCCACCTTGCAAAAGGCTCAAGCTGTTATAATGGCGGGCTGCGTCCTCGTGGATGATGTGCCGGTGACAAAAGCCGGTCAACAAGTGAATCCTGATGCGAATGTTAGAGTTAAGGGGGATGACCATCCTTACGTCGGGAGGGGTGGGGTGAAACTTGAGCATGCCCTGAAGGAATTTCAGTGTGATGTGAAAGGAAAGATCTGCATGGATGTAGGTGCTTCCACAGGTGGTTTTACCGACTGTCTCCTGAAAAGTGGTGCAGCCAAAGTTTATGCTGTCGATGTGGGATATGGACAGCTTGCCACAAGTGTTGCGCGGGATAGTAGGGTGGTCATTCATGATAGAACGAATATTAGAACGATCGATCGAAAGCTCATTTCAGATCCTATAGAGATGGTAGTCATAGATGTATCCTTTATCTCGCTGGAAAAGGTTTTTTCGGCGATTCAGATAGTGTTAGCCGATAGCTCACAGATAGTCGCGCTTATCAAACCTCAGTTTGAACTGGGTAAGGAGTCGGTAGGAAAGGGTGGTATAATTAAGGATCCAAAGCTCCACGAACAGGCAGTGGAGAGGGTGAGGGCTTTGGGCGTTCGGCTTGGCTGGAGAGAGATCGGCGTCACCGCATCTCCAATTAAGGGAGCAAAGGGAAATAGTGAATTTCTGATCTGCTTCGAAGTTGGATGCTAGGCAATTTCTTGCATTCCGCCGGGTCGATGCTATAGTTCCTTGAAACTATAGGCTTTTTGGGGGAGTTGGTGCGTCCATTTAAACTGATTATAACATTCATTTTGTTGACCTCGATGGTCGCTTGCGCGGCCAAGAAGCCCGTAAAAATATCCAAGATAGATGAGGATAAGGATCCCTATTATCAGTTTCTAAGGGCTGATATGCTTGCTATGGATGGGGATGCTCGTAAATCGACCGAAAAACTCAGAAAATTAATAGAGGAGGAGCCGAAACAGGCCTTCTTTTATTACCTCTTAGCGCAGAATCTCGTTCAGATGAGGAAGGGGGAGGCTGCGGTTGAAGCATGTGAAACTGCGGTAGAGCTGGATGGTACTATGCTCGATGCAAAGGTCTTTCTGGCGCAGCTTTATTCTGCACAGGAGAAGTACGCGGCGGCCGCGAAACTTGTGGAGGATGTCATTCACCAGGATCCAAAACGTGAGGACGCCTATCTCATCTTAGCCAAACAATGTGTAGGAATGAACAAGTTTGATAAGGCTATCAGGAGTTTGAAAAGCCTTTTAAAGGTAAACCCGGATGCTGTGATGGCGCATTATCTGATAGGTTCGGTCTATGAAAAGAATTTAAATCGTCCTGGCAGAGCTATTCGTCAGTACAGGGAGGCGCTATCAATAGACCCGGGAAATATTCCAGTTCTGGGTGCTCTTGCGCAGCTCTATCTGAAACAGGGAGAACTGAAAAAGGCCCTAAAAATATACGATGACATTGTGGATATAGATCATGAGGATTTGGGCGCCCTGTTGAGAATTGCCCTTATCAACTATGAGCTGAAACAAAATGAAAGAGCTATTGAGATCTTCCAACGCATTCTCAAGATGAACCCCGAAGCTGATAAGATTAGATACTATCTCGGTATACTATATGAGAGTATGGGCAATGTTGAAATGGCTATAGATGAGCTGTCGAAAGTGCCTTTGAACTCGGGTTTTTATAAGGAGTCGAGATTATATATTGCGTCAATCTATAGAACCTCCAAGCAATATCGTTCGGCAGAGGATGTCCTCCGCGCTGCTATCAAGGAGAAAAATGATGTTCCGGAGTTCTATGAATACCTAGCTGCACTCCTGGAAGAGGAAGGAAGAAATGATACTGCTCTTGAAGTTTTGCAGCAAGGGCATAGTGAACTTCCGGATGATGAAAAAATAATTTTCTTACTTTCAATTCTCTATGAAAGAATGAAGATGCGTGATGATGCTGTTGACGCAATGAAGAAGGTTTTGAAGATTAATCCGCAGAATGCAAATGCGCTCAATTATATAGGATACAGTTACGCCGATCGTGGTGAAAAGCTGGATAAGGCCTTGAAGATGGTGCAGAGAGCTCTCGTTCTAAAGCCAGGTGATGGATATATAACGGATAGCTTGGGGTGGGTATACTACAAGAGAGGGGATCCAGAGAAGGCTCTCAAATATCTCATGCAGGCTATAGAGCTTGCCCCTGGCGAAGTAGCTATACTGGAGCATATCGGTATAGTCCTTATGGAGCTTGGGAATAACGTGGAGGCCAAACGCTATTTTCAAAAAGCCCTCAAGGGGGAGGAAGCGAAACAAGATCCTGATGGTGAGGTGGTAGGTCGCATTCGATCCAAGTTGGAGGAGTTGAAGTGAGAAGATTGTTGCCAATTCTTATTGCGGTAATTTTCCTTTTTCTATCCGGTTGTGCAAAAAAGCCTCCTCGGGTTGTTACAGGTGAAGTTGGGAGAGTTAGTAAGGCCTCAGAAAAACTACAGCTGAAGGTTGAGGAGTTCAGTAGGAAGACGCATTCCATAAAAGCTCTGGTGAAGCTATCCGTGTCGGATGAGAGTGAGTCACGTGACACTGAAGCCGCCCTCATTGTAATAAGGCCTAATAGAATTAGGATTGATGCGATGGACTCATTGGCTGACGTCTGGGCTAAAATTGGAAGTGATGGCGAACATCTTTGGTTGTATCTTCCTGCTAAAAATAAATTGTATAAGGGTAGATCAGTTCGAAAAAATCTTCAGCGTCTTTTAAAGTTTGATATGGATGTTGCCGATCTTGTATCCGTAATTACCGGGCTTCCCCCCGTTAAGGATGGTCTAAAAATTACGCAGTTTGGAAAGAAGGGGGAGGGATTATTTATCGCAGATGGTGGGTTGTTGCGTATCCGTGCTGACGTTAGAAAAATGCTGGTTCGCGAATGTGTGCAGTACGGCGATGATGGAGAAAAAATCGACTATATCGCAAAGTACGATGATTACAGGAGTCAGGCGGGGATCGATTTTCCATATCATGTTGAAGTGGTCTTTCCGCAAAGGAATGCAAAGGCCGTTGTTGAATATGTGGATGTTGCATTCTCTGGCGATATCGATCCCGCAATTTTTACACCCGTTAAGGGTCGTCGTAGAAAAACAACCAATTTGGATTATTTATCAGAGAGTCGCTGATGAGAGGTCTTCGGTATCTCATAGTGATGTTCTTATTGGCATCGTCGATGATGGTGGGTATGTCATCGTGCGACTATACCCTTGCTAGAAATCCAAAAGTCCTCGTCGAAAAAATTGCAATGGATCCCACGACGTTAAATCCCTTTATGGTTAGGGAGATGTCTTCGCATATTATTACGTATTATTTGTTCGATTCCCTGCTTGAGTACGATGATGAGACTTTGGAATTGGAGCCTGGTTTGGCAAAGCGTTGGGAGGTCTCACCCGACCATCTGTCATACACATTCTGGATTGAGGAGGGCGCGACTTGGCATGATGGTAAGCCGTTGACGATAGATGACGTCATATTTACGTTTGAAGCTGCCCAGGATAAGCGCGTGGATGCAGCTACCATCAGAAATTATTTCAAGGATTTTGTGAAGGTGGAGCGGGTCGGAGAGAATGCTGCAAGGTTTTTCTTTTCGAAGCCGTATTTTAAGGCTGAATCAGTAATAGGGTTGGTTAAGATTCTCCCGAAACATATCTTTAAGGATCTGGATACTTTCAACACGAATCCAGCCAACATGAACCCTGTTGGATCAGGACCATTTAAGTTCGTGAAATGGAGTAGGGGAGAAAGGGTAGAGCTCGCTCGCAATGATAATTATTTTGGAAAGAAACCTGGTGTTGAGGGGCTTGCGTTTAGAATTATTCCCAACAAGGTTACCGCGTTTCAGCTTCTTAAAAAGGGTGCGATAGATAAAGCGAAGATATCCCTGACCCAGACGATGTATCAGACTGATGATCCGGCTTTCAAGGATAAGTTTACAAAGCATGAATTCTATCCACCAAACAATACTCTACTTGGCTGGAATTCTAAAAGAGCTCTATTCAGTGATCGACGTGTGAGGGTCGCTATGAGCATGCTCATAGATCGCAAGAAGATTTTGGATAAGCTCTTCTATGGTAAGGGTGAGGTTATAACGGGGCCTTTCTATCGTTTCGGTCTAAATTACGACGAGAGGATAAAACCGTATCCTTATGATCCTGAGGGAGCAATAAAACTTCTTGAGGAAGCGGGCTGGGTCGATATCGATGGTGACGGCGTACGCGAAAAGGATGGGGTGCCATTTAAGTTTTCGGTGCTCTTTAGATCTGGAGAGAAGTTTAGCAGGACGGTTACTTCGTATTTGAGGGAGGAGCTCGCCCGTGTAGGTATAGAGATGGAGCTGATGCAGATGGAGTGGGGGGCAATGATAGGGCGTCTGATCAATAGAGATTTTGATGCTATATCCCTGGGATTTAGTATTCCTCTTGTGGAGGACCCGTATACGAGCTGGCATTCATCGCAGTTGGGTAAAGGTATCAATTATTTTGGTTTCGATAATGCACATGCTGATGAATTGTTGGAAAAGGCGAGGGGTGAATTCGATTCTAAAAAACGTGCTGCGATCTATGGTGAATTTCAGAAGATACTCCATTACGAACAGCCATGTACTTATTTGTACGTGTTGTCAGACAATATGGCTATAGCTAGGCGTTTTAAAAATGTGATCGATTATAAAATAGGTCCTAATATAGAGGATTGGAAGGTAGGGCCTTGGCCAATCTTGAAGGAATGGTAATTGTGGTATTCATGGCAAAACGTATGATCAGGGAGGGGTAAATTAAGAAATGGCATCATATGTTCTAAAAAGATTGCTTCTCATGATTCCAACGTTGCTTGGCATCATCGTGATTACCTTTGCGGTAGTACATCTGGCTCCTGGTGACCCCGCGACGCTCATGTCGCAGTCGGCGGAGTCATCCTCTATGAACGAAGGATCTGCGAAGTCCATAGTGGAGGAGACTAAGAAGCTCTATGGTTTGGATAAACCTCTGCCAGTGCAGTTTCTGCGTTGGGTGCAGAGGGCTGTAACTTTGGATTTCGGAAATTCCTATCGCGATCATCGTCCTGTCATGGAGAAGATATGGGAAGCGCTTCCGATCACTCTCCTTTTGAATATCATTACGATATTTATCATATACATCATTTCAGTACCGCTTGGAATCTACACGGCAGTCAAGCCCAGGGGGGTTGCTGATAGAGTTGTCTCAGTGGTGCTTCTGGTTTTTTATTCGCTACCCTCATTTTGGGTCGCCATTATGCTGATGGTAATATTTGGCAGTGGTGACTACCTGAACTGGCTCCCCATAACTGGGATACTCTCTCATGGAGCGGATAAACTGCCATGGTATGAAATTGTGATGAACATTTCATGGCATCTTATTTTGCCCATAGTGTGTCTGACATATGGGGGATTTGCATTTCTATCCAGATTTACAAGAGCATCGATGCTCGAGGTTATACGGCAAGATTATATACGCACGGCCAGAGCGAAGGGGCTTTCTGAATGGCGCGTTATTATGAAGCATGGTGTCAGGAACGCTTTGATACCAATACTGACGCTTATGGGTACGCTGCTTCCAGCGCTACTCGGTGGTAGTGTTATTATTGAACAGATTTTCTCAATACCAGGTATGGGAAGACTTGGTTTTGAATCGATTTTATCGAGGGACTATCCAGTCATTATGGCGATTGCAACAATCTCTGCCATGTTGACGTTGGTGAGCATTCTATTGTCAGACGTTATGTATAAGGTGGTAGATCCCAGGATTACATTTGATAAGCGTGAGGGATAACTTTTGGTAAACGAACGTCAAACATATGCATCTATGATATGGCGACAGTTTAAGAAGAGCCGCCTTGCAGTCGTGAGCCTTTTTGTCGTTGCGGCATTGGTTGTCATCGCTCTTTTGGCTCCCTTCATTGCAAATGAGCGCCCGATCCTGATGCGCCATGCTGGCGAATGGTCGATGCCTATATTTGATAAGGCTTCATTAACGCTGTCTGAGTTGGATGTGATCAAAGATAGTAGCTCGGGTGACCTGTGGTTCATCAATCCACCTATCCCCTTTGGACCCACGACGTACGATCTCGACTCAGTGCTATCACCACCGACAAAGAAGCACCTATTGGGTACCGACGGTGATGGGAGGGATATAGTTTCGCAGCTCATTTGGGGTTCAAGGATATCGCTGTCAGTAGGTGTGGTTGCCATAGGTATCGCTGCAATTATAGGAATTATATTCGGACTGCTTGCAGGATATTTCGGCGGTTGGGCTGATATGATCATATCTAGATTGATAGAGATTATGACCTGCTTCCCAACCTTCTTCTTGATCCTAACAGTATTGGCCTTTGTGGGCCCTTCGATATTCAACATAATGGTGGTCATCGGTATCACCGGTTGGACCGGCATAGCGAGGCTGGTGAGGGGTGAATGTTTGAAGGTGAGGGGGCGTCAGTTCGTTCATGCTGCTGTTGTTTCCGGAGCTCGTGATGGAAGGATTATGTGGAGACATATCCTACCTCATGCACTGGCGCCAGTGCTTGTATCAGTATCATTCGGTGTAGCATCCGCTATTTTGGCCGAAGCGGCCCTATCCTTTTTAGGCTTTGGCGTTCCAGCATCAACCGCTAGTTGGGGTAGTATGCTCTCTGAGGCCCAGGAATACATGGATATCGGCTGGTGGTTGACTTTGGTACCAGGCTCTGCGATTTTTGTAACCATCATGGCTTATAATTTGATAGGTGAAGCGTTGCGTGATGCGATTGATCCGAATATGAAGACTTGAGTTGGTAACTGATGATTGGGTGTTTCAATAGGGAATCGATTTTATGACCTTGTTGCAAGTAAGAAATCTGACGACACAGTTTTTCACCGACGAAGGTGTGGTGAAGGCTGTCGATGGTGCGACGTTCAATCTGGATAAGGGAAAGACCCTCTGTATCGTTGGTGAGAGCGGTTGTGGAAAAAGCGTAATGTCACTTTCGTTAATGCGTTTAATTCCTGAACCTCCAGGTAGAATTGTTCAGGGTGAAATCATGTTCAATGATGTTCAAGGAGAACGTGATCTGTTGAAGCTGTCGAATGAAGAGATGAGGCGAATTAGAGGGAAGAGGATCGGGATGATCTTTCAGGAGCCTATGACTTCACTTAATCCCGTCTATACCATAGGCAACCAAATTGGGGAGGCGATAGCTCTCCATGAAGGCGGGTCGAACAAACAGGTGAAGGAACGGACAATTCGTATGTTGGAGCTCGTAGGGATTCCTGCACCTGAGCAGAGGATGCGCGAGTATCCTCACCAGCTGTCGGGAGGAATGAGGCAGCGAGCGATGATCGCGATGGCCCTATCATGCACACCCGATATATTGATTGCTGATGAGCCTACGACTGCGCTAGATGTTACAATCCAGGCTCAGATTCTAGATCTGATGAGAGAGCTACAGAGGGAACTGGGTATGGCGATCATCTTTGTTACCCACGACCTTGGTGTTGTTGCGGAGATGGCGGATCAAATTGCGGTTATGTATGCTGGTAAATTTGTTGAAGTGGGAACCGCGCAGCAGATCTTCAACGATCCGAAACATCCATATACTCAGGGTTTGTTGAAATCTATTCCATCCTTCGAAAAGGGAACTGAGGGAAAGAGGTTGCCGACTATACCAGGCGTGGTTCCTAGTCTCAGCAACTTGCCTATGGGGTGTGCATTTGCCGACAGGTGTGAAAAGGTTAAGGATCGCTGTAGAGGTGAAGCTGTATCTGAGGATCCATGTAATGTGGGTAGGTTGGTTAGATGTTTTTACGCTTAGGGATAAGCAAGGGGGATCGTTAGACCCACAACTTAAGGTATTTTATGAGCGAGAGTTTATTAAATATACAGAATCTTACTAAGGGTTTTCCAATCAGGGGTGGAATCCTTGGTAGAGAGGTTGCGCGCGTTCAGGCTGTGCGTGGAGTCGATATCTCGATAGATCGCGGTGAAGTGTTGGGGCTCGTAGGTGAAAGTGGCTGTGGTAAATCAACGCTTGGAATGTTGATTCTTAGGCTTATCGATCCTGATGCTGGAAAGATTATCTTCGATGGACAGGATATAACGACGATGCCCCAGTCTAAGCTTCGCCCAATACGAAAGAGTATGCAGGTTGTCTTTCAGGATCCATATGCCTCGCTGAACCCAAGGATGTCAGTCGGTGATATCATAGGGGAGCCCCTTCTGGTTCATAAGGTGACTTCCTCCAAGGAGAGACGTGATCGCGTCATGGATCTTTTGAAATTGGTAGGCTTGAATGAGAAGGCATATGGGCGTTATCCTCATGAATTTTCAGGTGGACAGAGACAGCGGGTTGGAATTGCACGTGCAATCATTCTGACTCCAAAGTTAGTTATTGCAGATGAGCCTGTATCCGCACTGGATGTTTCTATCCGTGGTGAAATATTAAACCTTCTTGAGGATTTGAAGGATCGTTTTTCGCTAACATATCTTTTTATCTCCCATGATCTGAAAGTAGTTGAACATATTAGTGATAGAATTGCCGTGATGTATTTAGGACAGATCATGGAGATGTTTCCAGCTAGCGAGCTTTGCGAAGCAAGGCATCCGTACACACAGGCTCTAGTTTCGGCGATTCCTGTTCCGGATCCAGACGCTAAGCGCGAACGGATTGTTTTGAAGGGTGATGTTCCTTCACCCATAGATCCTCCCTCCGGATGTTCCTTCCATCCTAGATGTCCCTATGCAAAGGATGTATGTAAGTCTCAAGAGCCACAGCTTGATAAATATGGCGACGGCTTCTTTGCGGCATGTCATTTTATCGATGAGATGAAAGCGCATTCGGTTGGAAGTGAGCTGGCTAGTAAATAGCTGAATCATCTACAAGCTTTTGTAATTTATAATCTTTTGTCACTAATCCATCACTTTACAAGAATTCCTAATGCCGCTAACATCCCGAAATATCGTTGGATTAAAGGAGATTTGATGAAAGCTAAAATTTTTCGAGTATGTGCAGTGCTTTTCCTTCTACTTCTCTTTGTTCCTGGCGCAGACGCCAAGAAGAAGCGGATTATGCAGGTGATGGGTGGCGCGACAGTTGGCACGATGGGCTTTATAATAGATGCTAGCTATGATCCTAGGCTGGATAAACTGGTGCCAGGATATAAAGTCATTAACGTTATTATAATCAATGAGTCGTTCAATATTATACATATGGATGTCTCCCGTGATAAGTGGTCGATAAAAATAGCTGATAAAAAGAAAACCATCCCAGCGATTCATAGTCTAAGAAGTCAAAAACCTGGTGTGTGGTCTGATCTGCCGGCAAAGGTTAGAAACGTGATAGGATATCCTCTGATAATACCTATAGGAGGTAGAATCGTTTTCGATCTTTTTGTTCCTGAAGGTTACGATGTAAGTAAATTCAATGAATTGCGTGCCTTCTTCAGATCCTATAACACTCGATTTGATATAATGGTCACTCAATAAGGGTTTCCCAATAGTAAATGGGCATAACAATCGTTCAAAAGAGTAAACCCCAGGATAGGAGAGAGAAAGGGGCTAAGGCACTTATACTGGCTGGCGGTGCTGTGACCGGAGGTTCGTTCAAGGCTGGAGGTTTAAAGGCTCTAAACGATTACTTCGTGAACTTCAGCGTCAATGATTTTGATATTTATGTCGGTATCAGCTCAGGAAGCCTTTTGGCGGCACCTCTCATCGGTGGTATTTCCCCTGAGTCAATTCTGAAGAGCTTAGATGGAACCTCCCATCACTTCTCCCCTTTGAATGCCTGGCACTACTATCGTCCTAATGTAGCGGAACTTATAGTTAGACCGATGAAGTTCTTTGCGAAGATTGCGGGATTGCTTCCTGGAAGATTGGTTCGTTTAGCGAATCGGTATCCTGAGTGGACAGAGGGGCTTCTCTCCAATATCTGGAAGTTCTTGGAGAAGCCTACGATAGATACCTATGAGGATATGATGGCTCCAATACTTAAGGAGATGGGAAGTGAGGATTTTCCATCCTTCTTTGAGCTGCTGCCATCTGGGGTTTTTGATAATAGCGCAATTGAGATGTACATCAGAAAAAATATTGAAAGAAACGGTCTAACGAACGATTTTAAAAAGACACAGAAGCTGTCGGGAAAACAGCTTTATATATCCGCTATGCGTTTGGATGGTGCGAAGCGGGTCGTTTTCGGTCCGGACGAGAATACCTCCCTTACAATCTCTGAAGCGATCCAGGCATCTACTGCATTGCCAGGATTTTATAAACCCGCAACTATCAATGGTGTAGATTATGTGGATGGCGGAGTGCAGCAAACGGCAAATATCGATATAGCTGTGGATAAAGGGGCGGAGCTGATTATATGTTACAACCCATTCAGACCCTATACCCCGAAGGAGTTTGTCGACGGTTTTAGCAGGGATAGGGCAGAGGGGTCGCTCTCCTCCAGTGGTATTTTGGCTATATTCAATCAAATTTTGCGTGCCTTCTTTCACTCGAGGCTCGAAGTAGCGATGGAGAATTACAAAAGAAATGATGCTTTCCAGGGTGATATTATACTCATTGAACCAAGAGCGGATGATGAAAAATTCTTTTCATTGAATCCCCTTCTCTTAAGAAATAGAATTGAGGCTGCGAAGCTGGGGTTTTGGTCCGTCAGAAATTCGGTGGAGGAGAAGTTTGATGAAATATCAACTCTCGTAAAGCGCTATGGTATAGAGATGAGTCGTGATGGGGTGGAAAATGAGTTTAAGGTTCTGACGGGGGAGTCTTCGACGAAGACTCAGATCCAATCGCTTCTGGAAGGACGAAAGGGTGGGACGAAGAGTCCCACAGGTAAGGGTCGTGCTAGGATGAAGAGGGCGGTAGGTAGGGTGAGAAAAAACACCAAGACTGAGGGTAAGGCTAAGATTAAGACGAAGGTTAAGGCCAAGACTAAGACTAAGACTGAGGCTAAGACTAAGACTGAGGCTAAGACTAAGACTAAGACTAAGACTAAGACTAAGGCTAAGACTAAAGTTGAGGTTAAGTCTGAGAGGTTATAATCCCCAGCCTTAACCTTAACCTTAATCTTAATCTTGATCTTAATAATCAATGAAACAAGAACAGTTCAACATATTTGGACCAGATGAATCTACTGAGACATCGACCTCAAAGCCAAAGAAGCGTCAGGCACGTAAGACACCACAGAAGGCGCGTAAGGCAAAGAAGGCACCGATGCTTATGGATGCGTATCAACCAGGAGCTAAAGCTAGGGTTGAGACTGGTGTGAAGATAGTTCCTCCTCAGCCTGAATCTCAACCGAAGCCTGAATCTCAACCTGAAGTGAAAACTCCCCATATATTTTCAGTCAGTGAAATTACAGGAGATTTGAAAACTCTCATTGAAAGAAATTTTAAGGATGTTTGGATCTGTGGTGAGGTTACGGATTTTAGAAATCGCACCGGCCGTCACTATTATTTTGCTCTTAAGGATGAGAAGAATAAGGTTCGCTCCGTAATATTTAATGCAGCTTCAAGAAGGATCCCGTTTGAATTGAAGGATGGACTTGAAGTTGTGTGTCACGGTTCCCTCGATGTGTACGGTCCCGCTGGATACTATTCCATTATAATCGATCACATCGAACCGAAGGGAATCGGTGCTCTACAACTTGCATTCGAACAGCTGAAGAAAAAACTGCAGGCGGAGGGTTTATTCAGCGCTGAACGAAAGCAGCCTATCCCATATCTCCCTCGTAAAGTTGGTGTTATAACATCACCAACCGGTGCGGCTATCCGTGATATCGTACATGTGATGACGAGGAGGTTTCCAAATATTGAAATCCTCCTCTATCCGGTTAGGGTGCAGGGCAATGAATCTGCAGGGGAGATTGCTGATGCTATTCGGGCGATGAATGGTATTGCGGATCTGGATGTTCTGATCATAGGCAGGGGTGGTGGGTCTATTGAGGACCTTTGGGCTTTCAATGAGGAGGTCGTTGCACGTGCGATCGCCGCGTCGGAATTACCTATAATATCCGCCGTAGGCCACGAGATAGATTTTACGATTTCAGATTTTGTAGCTGATCTAAGAGCTCCTACGCCATCAGCTGCTGCTGAAATGGTGGTCCCGGTTCGTTCAGAATTGTTAAATACGATCGCTGATAGAAAAAAGCAGCTCGTCTATGCCTTGAAACAGGGTTTACACAGAAGGTTTCAGGAGTTGGGAAAAGTTGCCGGTCGTATTCGTGATCCAAGAAGGCGTTTTCCTGATCTCATGAGAAGTATCGATGCTCTTAGTCAACGTTTGGCATTCGTCATGAAGTCGACATATGAAACGCGGGTGCAGCATCTTGCAAAGCTTGCGAGCAATATGGACCATCTTTCACCGCTCGGCGTGTTGGCGAAGGGGTATTCTGTCGCTGAGGATTCAAAGGGTAGTGTTATAAAATCATCGAAACCCCTGAAGGTTGGGGATGCGCTGAAATTACGTTTTCATAAGGGTAGCGCGCTTGCAAAGGTATCGAAAGTAATTGATTGACCATTGGAAGCCTTCTAGGCTAGATATGACGCCGGTTTGCCGGTTATTCAGGGAGGAATGATGGCGGAAAAAAAGACGTTTGAAAATTCTATGTCCGAACTCGAAGGGGTTGTGAAGAAATTGGAGGGTGGAGATATCTCTCTCGATGCTTCCCTCACTGAGTTTGAGAAGGGTATCAAGCTTGTTCGTGAATGTGAAAATAAGTTGGATGATGCCAAAGGAAAAATTGAGAAGTTGGTGAAGGACGCGGGCGGTGACATTAAGGTTACGTCCTTTGAACCTAAATAGGGAAATTATGGAACTAAAATCATATTTGAAAGATAGGAAGGCTCTTGTTGAGGCGGAGATGTCCAAGTCGATAGGGGATTCCGGGATTCCTGAGACGCTGCAGAAGGCTATGAACTACAGTCTCGAGGCTGGCGGAAAGAGGCTTCGTCCGATACTCGTTTTTGCAGGTGCAGAGGCTGTCGGTGGGTCGCACGATATGGTGATGCCTGCAGCGGTTGCAATCGAGATGGTTCATACCTTTTCTCTCATTCATGATGATCTTCCAGCTATGGATGATGACTCCTTGCGTAGGGGTAAGCCCACAAATCACAAGGTCTTTGGTGAAGCTCACGCTATACTATCGGGCGACGCCCTTCTAGTAGAGGCATTTTCCGTTTTGGCTGGTGCATGTAACTCTTCAAATCAGGAAAATATTTTGTCAGTGGTTAGTGACCTTGCTCATGCGTCCGGCGGAAGAGGTATGACGGGAGGACAGATCATCGATATCGATTCGACGAATCGCAAGATCGATGAAGCTGAACTCACACATCTCCATATGTTGAAGACTGGAGCTCTCCTTAGGTTTTCATGTACTGCAGGGGCAAAGCTCTGTGGAGCTACCGAGGATCAGATCGAGGCTCTCGACAATTATGGAAGGGATATCGGGCTCGCCTTTCAGATAGCTGATGACATTCTCGATATAGAGGGCGATCAGGAGCTGCTGGGTAAGGATGTGGGTAGTGATCAAGGGAACCTCAAATCTACCTTTCCCTCCTTAATAGGCCTTGATGAGTCGAAAAAAAGATCTGCCGACCTGATTGAGAGGGCAATATCAGGACTGTCAATCTTTGATGAAAAGGCGGAACCCTTGAGGCTTCTAGCGAAGTATATCATAGAGAGAAAATCATGAAGAGCTATCTCAAGACAATTTCTATAGATACAAAGAAACCTATGGAGTTTATCGATATAACGGATGCTGTTAAATCTGCATTTGGGGAAAGTGAAATTCGCGAAGGCCTTCTGAATGTGTACAGCAATCATACAACTGCATCCGTAACCATAGCAGAAAAATGTGAAAAGCTTCAGAAGGATATGGAGGAGTTTCTTGAGAATGCAGTTCCGTCGGGAACGTATCTTCATGATGAGGATACGATTGATGGGCGTCCCAACGGACGCATGCATCTCATGGCACTCTATATGAATGCTTCGGAGACCGTTCCCGTATCATCGGGTGAGATGATGCTCGGCCAGTGGCAGTCGATATTTTTTGCAGAGCTTGATGGCCCACGTGAGGGGCGTAAGGTTTTTGTGAAGGTAATTGGCAGTTAGGTTGAGATTTAATAATACATATGAAGAAATCTGATATACAGGGTTTTCTAAAGAAGGAGTCTGAGATCGATCGTGAGTCTCACGTGATCTTTGAGTATATATTCGAAACCCTTCTTGATCCACTTGAAGCAGCAGCGCATCTCTGCCAGGAAACATCGACGGCTCAGTGGAAGAGGCCGGGCGTCGAAGAGGACTTTCGGCCGCAGTATGCTGCTAAAGTAATTTCACTCGATGTGCTCGATAAATCGAGCATATCAGCCTTCTATACAAATGCTGAGGGAGTTTCCTCCTATCTAAGGGTGAAGGTGAGGATCGCGCATCCCTATCATAACTTTGGAACGGCGATTCCAAACCTTCTTACCGTGGCGATGGGTGAGGGTGCTTTCTTCAGCCATGGCATCACGGCGATAAAGCTTATCGACATAGAATTTCCGAGCGCCTATCTGGCTGATTTTCAGGGGCCGGCATTCGGTGTTGGTGGTTTGCGAAAGATACTTAATGTTCATGACCGCCCTATGTTCTTCGGAGTGGTTAAGCCCAACGTGGGTTTGGATCCGGAGAGTTTTACAAAGCTGGCCTACGAGAGCTGGCTCGGTGGTTTGGATGTTGCTAAGGATGATGAGATGTTAGCGGATCCCGATTATTCGCCATTTAAGAGAAGGGTCGAGCTTGTAGGTCGCGCGAGGAAGAAGGCGGAGGAGAAAACTGGGGAGCCTAAAGCATTTATAGCAAATATTACAGGTGAGGTGGATGATCTGCTTAGACTTCATGATATAGCCGTAGAGAACGATGTGAATATGGTGATGGTTAATGTCCTCGCAATCGGTCTGTCCGCTGTGAGGATGCTTCGTAAGAATGCATCGGTGCCTATCGTAGCTCATTTCGATTGTATTGCGCCTATGACGATGCATCCTTGGTTCGGCGTAGGAAGTAAGGTGATGACAAAGCTGCAACGTCTAGCTGGATGTGATGCCATAATTATGCCTGGTTTTGGTGAACGAATGAAAACGCCGGACGATGAGGTTCTGGATAATGTGAGTGAATGTACCAAGCCGCTTTCGAATATCCTGAGTTCGCTTCCCGTTCCCGGTGGTAGTGATTGGGCAGGTAGCCTTCCGTCGATGTATGAAAAAATTAAGAATATAGACTTTGCGATGGTTCCAGGTAGGGGTGTCTTCGGTCATCCTGCAGGACCGAGGGCTGGTGCTATGAGTCTTAGGCAGGCTTGGGAGGCTATTAAGGGTGGAATTTCGTTGGAGGATCATTCAATTGATCATCCTGAGCTTTTGGCTGCGTTAAAAACTTTTTAAGAATGACGTGCATAAATAATGTCTGACGGTTTAAGGGGAGAGAATGTATGAAAAAAATATTTATAACTATTCCATGGGCACTGATGTTCGTATTTTGTATATCAACCGCTTCAGCGAAGGTGTCTGCAAATGTTAGGAAAATGGTTGCCAGCAACTATCCAGCAGCGGCGGAGAATAAATCTCTTCTGACAGCTCACGATCCTTTTCAGATGGATGCCCTTCGAGGATTCGTTGTCCTGAAAAAGGGTGGAATCCCTATGGAGCGCGCTCGCCATTTTATTTCTTGGCAGGAATATGATTATAGAGGGGTGGTCGTGCATCTGGATAAGAATGATAAGATTACGACCAGGAGGGGAAGGCCTTATGGATATCTGCAGAGGGGCGATGTTCTTGCGGTTGCGGAGTTGAAATATTTTAGAAACACGATCTATCTCAAACTCATAACTCCAGATGTTTATATTCCCGATAGTAGACAGTCGGAGAAGCGGCACTCCAGGGTAACTGTAATGCTCGGTTTTAGATTTCCTAAGGAGGTCTTTAAATCGGATAATGTGGCGGCAGTTATGGCCGGTTTAAAACAGTGGCTTGAACCATTCAATAACTTGAATGAGGCTAAGGCTTTTGGTGCTGGTTTGAAGTTGGTCAAAGCTGAACAGATGGTGGAGACTGAGGAGAATGTTCAGACAGAAGAGGAGTATAAGACTAAGGTAAAGGCGATGGGGGTTGAGAAGGCGGTTGATGAGGAGAAAATCAAAAAAGAAGCTAAGATGGAGGTTCTTGAGGATAAGATCGATGCTGCCAAGAGACAGATGGAGGAGGCGGAGAAAGAGATCAAGGAGCTGAAGAAGGATATGAAGAAATAGCTACCCAAATTGAGAGCGAATAAAGATCCTTTAGTTGTGTTGAAATCGGAAAAAATGGGGATTGAAGCTGTAGATGATGGGCGTTTATTGGCAAGTGAGTTGGAGTATAATGCTAGACTTCGAGAATCATATCTTGCCCAGAAACGCATGAAGAAGCTCTCGGCAGCCGCTAGCAACGCCCTTTCGAGGGCCACAAATCATGGTTAGCACCCTTGGACGGTTGAATGTATTAATCCTATCTTATTGTTATTATTATCTAAATATCGATATCGCTCTTAGGTGTATACTGCAGTACACACTTATTGCCTCCCCCAAGTAACACGGCCCTTATTTCAGCCGATAATCTATGAGAGAGTGCAGGTGATGCTGTGGCTCTTAAGGGAATATCTAATTGATGGGGGCATCAACTTATGTTGGGAGGAGTGATGGTACAGGTTAAAATTATCCCTTGCAGGGAGCCTAGTTCTCAAAAATGTGAGGAAGTTGTGTCACCTGAGGAATATCAGGAGTTTAGGCAGCATGGCGGAGCTGCAATAGAGGGATTAGTCAGTGGCGCTATTTCAGCTGATCCAGTTCATTTTATGGATGAAGTTATAGATGATGAACAAACAGGGTTTGTCGGTGTTGATTCAGCTGAAATGAAAGTTCAAAGATATGCGAGAGGTCGAATCGATCGTGCTTTTGGACCAAGTCTTGGTGTTCATGTCGAACTGTCCTCATGGGATTCCGAAGATGTGGATAGAGTTGCTAGCTCCTTGATAAGTCGTAGGGGTCACTTGCCCTTTATCGTTCGCTGTTCAGTGTACAGAAATCTTCCCTTTATAGTTGCTGTTTTAGAGAAAGTTGCTTCCGACGATAAGGGCTCTAGGGTTGCGGCGAGCATTATAAATGGAATAGGTGATCCAAATAGACGTCTGGATGTCCTCGTTGAACTGGCCAAGAGAAATCCAGTTGCTGCAGCTACGACACTGATGCACTTGAGGGAGTTGGTGAGGGCGGATCTTGGAGATAGTGTTGCAGCAGAAATGGAGGGGGATCTTGTCGATCGGTGGAGTGCGGCTGGTATGGGCGATTCCGCAAAGGCAGCAGGTGATATGTTAGAATATGAAGCATATATTCAGCAGTTTGCTCGGATTTGTGGTGCGAATACCGAACCCGTTCAAGCAACAATCTATGCTCTATATACTTATTTTTCTTCAAATAGAAAACCATCTGATCAACTAGCGCTTCGTGAGACTTTGGATAAGGTTCAAAAGGAAATCAGTGACAACCACCATTTTAAGCTGAGCTATCGGTTAGATTTTAATGCTACAACAGGTTCAATTGAACAGTTTCAGTTATACTTCTCTGCTAGAGATGTTAGACGTGATGAAGTCGTTGCTGATGCAAGGGGAGAAACTGCAGTGCAGGATGAAGATGAAGAAGGCGCTGCTGCTCCGAGTAAAGTGGTTCATGAGTATGATTCAGTCAAAGCCGAAAGAAGAGCCATGGAGGATGTCTATAATAGAGCGTTGTCAGAGTGTCTTGGCAAGGAGGTCAGCTATGACTACGGAGCTTCTCCAGAAAAACAGTTTGCCTATCTACTTGAAGCGGAATGCGGAATTGAATCGGAGCCGGCAGTACCCGTGCTAGCCGAAACTGAAACGGGATTCGAAGATGGTGAATCTGTGGAAAGTGATGGTGATTGGGATACCCCC
>JABGOS010000040.1 GCA_018645265.1 Deltaproteobacteria bacterium | reverse complement strand
GCGGTTATCACTCGACCTCCATCAGCCACATCATCGATGAGGCCAGTGTAGCCAGAGGTACATTTTACCTCTATTTCAAAAGCAAACATGAGATCTTTCAGTCAATTCTTGATGAATTCACGGAGCACATCGGATCACAGATAAAAACAATAGAGATGTCGGCTGACCTCACCCCTGCTGCTCAGATGAAAAAAAATGTTGAACGCGTCGTGGATGCAGTTCTTCAAAAGCCGGAGGTGGGACAGATACTCTTTAATGAAGCAGTGGGGCTCGACGAGGAAACACAGAAGAGGCTAAAGGAGTTCTACAATAAGCTGATAACCAGAATCCAATCATCGATTCAGCTCGGCATATCATTTGGTTTGGTCAGGGATGTAGACCCGAAGGTAGCATCATGTATAGCACTCGGCGGTGTCAGGGAGATCCTGACACAAAGCCATATTTTTAAAAACGCTAATATAAGCAGAGATGCCATGGTAGACGGCCTAATCGACGTCCTCTTCGGCGGGATCTCACCCAAGCTAATTTCTTCATAAATCGCCATAATATCACTAGACTTGCCTTTTCCTCCTCAGGTTGATAGAAATTTCGCTCCTTAAGGAGGAGACAAAAATGGCTAAAAAACGCGTAGTTATAATGGGTGCAGCTGGCAGGGACTTTCATAATTTTAACACTTATTTCAAGGGTAATGATGAGTTCGAGGTTGTTGCATTCACGGCAACACAAATACCTAATATTGAAGGAAGAAATTATCCGCCATCACTTTCAGGAAAGGATTATCCAAAGGGGATTCCAATCCTGCCTGAGGAGGATCTTTCAAAGATAATAAAGGATGAGAAGATAGACATCGTAGTATTCTCATACAGCGATGTATCCCATGAATATGTGATGCAGAAAGGTTCACAGGTATTGGCGGCTGGTGCAAACTACGTTCTACTCTCCCCCGACAAAACCCAGATCAAAGCAAACGTTCCGGTCATCTCCGTCTGCGCCGTCAGGACCGGCTGCGGAAAGAGCCAGACTTCAAGAAAGATCGTCTCAATTTTAAAGGAAACTGGAAAAAAGGTTGTCGCGATAAGGCATCCGATGCCGTACGGCGATTTGGCCGAACAGGCTGTTCAGAGATTCGCGTCATATGAAGATTTAGATCGGCACAACTGTACGATCGAAGAGCGTGAGGAGTATGAGCCGTATATAGACAACGGTCTTGTCGTCTACGCTGGCGTTGACTACGAAGCAATCGTCCGTCAGGCGGAAAAGGAAGCCGATATAATAATTTGGGACGGTGGCAACAACGACATGTCCTTTATCGCACCTGATCTCGAAATAACAGTTCTGGATCCGCTTCGTCCCGGACATGAGAGAAGTTATTATCCCGGAGAAACGAATTTTCTCACTGCAGACGTTCTCGTAATCAATAAATACAAGCAAGCTAGCGCGGAACAGTTAAATATTGTACTCGATAACATCAAACATTTTAATCCAGGCGCGAAAGTAATCAAAGGTGCATCCAAGCTATCAGTTGATGATCCAGCCGGTGTAAAAGGCAAATCGGTACTTGTAGTCGAAGACGGTCCGACGCTAACACACGGTGGCATGACTTTCGGTGCAGGAATGGTAGCCGCAGATGAATTCGAAGCTAAGGAAATAGTCGACCCGAGACAGTATGCCGTTGGATCAATTAAAGACGCATACGCAAAATACCCTAACCTTGGAAAGTTGATTCCAGCCTTAGGTTATTATGAAGATCAGTTGAAAGATCTGGAAGAGTCGATCAAAGCAACACCGTGCGATTTGATCCTTATCGGAAGCCCAATTGATATTCGCCGTGTGATCAAACTCGATAAGCCGTCAATGCGAGTGTATTATGATCTCGATGAAATAGGCGAACCAAGTTTGAATAGTGTTTTGAAGGACTTTATAAAATAACCGAAAAGTCTAACAATTATAATTTAGAAGGTGTCCGACACTTTTTCGAAAAGGTGTCGGACACTTTTTTGTCCAATCAGTCGAGCACACCATCTTGACGATTCAACACCGCCCATATTGTTCTTGGGGGGTGTTCCCCTGGATAAGCCCCTTTAGACAATGTTTCGGTCAACATCCTGTTAGTAATATCGATAAAATAACTCAATTCTGAAATCATGTGAATACTAATATCTTCGCTCTCCACTATTCTACGCATGTGCTGAGCAATTGGAACAACCGCATCATAGATATGAGTGGATACAACATCATCATCAGAGATACCAGTGCTATACTCGAGGAACAGATCAGCCATAGTTGAAAGAGCAACCAACGCTGATTCCATAGCCACGGTCATTTGATATAGCATATGCAGTTTCTTAACATATTCCACCCTATCACCTATCTCGGCAGGAGGTTTTATGGAGTCAGAAACAGCATCCGCTATATCCAGCGCTATATCCGGAAAACTGGCTAGATCACCTGGCATCGACAAAGCTTCCAGATCCTTACTCGCCTGATTCAACCTCTCGACAAGTGAATACAGTCCCCTTCTAACCCTTTTTCTCAACGATCCGTTAACCTTCTTACCTGCGCCCAAGAGTTCCTGTAGCTGAAAACCCAGCTCATCCGAGAAACTATCATATGAAGAGCCCCCTCCCACACCATTGGCGCTATGATTCCACGATCCAACACCAATTCTTTTATACTTCACTCCACCGTCATCCTCACGAACCCACTCAAATTGACTGGAGTCCTTAAGTTCGACAGCTTCATTTCTCTTCCTGAATATTCCTCCATACCTATAGACCTTCGCATTTGGCACCAATGCATGAATGAGATCTACGACTCGCTGAGGAATTCTACTTGGTGAGGTAAGATGCAGCTCTACGCTGTCAAAGATTCCAACTTTAACAGCTGCGCCCAATCTGGATATCTGATTATACAACCTAACCATGACATTAAGCGTCTCCTCTTTTACACCACTTGTATCTATCATCCAATCGTTAGAGGTATGAAGCTTCATCAACAGATCCACAGCCTCACCCTTGAAACCATGAAAAGCAGACTTAATTTCAAATACCGTCCTGGTACTTCTTGAATAGCAGTCCGCCTCAACTCTTTGAATACCGAGCTCCCTCGCCCTCCTAAGGATTTTACCTCCATCATGTATGAGCCAAAACTTATAATTCATCTCCCTGGAGGATACCGCTGCAAAGGTACGTTCGACATCTGTCACAGGAATACCAAAATCAATAAAATCGGCAGTTCTCATAACCTGATGAACGAGGCCAAACACCTCGCCATACTTTGAAAATTCCCTCATCATCTGATAAATATTACCCTCGATCTGTCTTTGACGAAGCTTCTCCATTGAAACAAAGAATGATTCAACAACTCCATTATAAGTTGTTCCCATGATCATCAACCTTATTAGAACCTCCCTCAGGTTGGCACCCCCGACATTTTTATACATCGCGTAGAGGGGCCTTTCCGCAACATCCCCAAGGCTCTTAATTTTTTGGGAGACCCACTCAGGGAGGGATTCAATAAATAAAGAGTACCCTTCATCTTCAGTACCGCCGAAACCAAGGCCAGGGACTACAGCCGATAACGATGCCGCCCCACTACCTCCAAGTGCCGTCGCAACCGCGCCCGCCATAACGAAACTACCGAGCATCGCTGTATTCTCAACTCCGACAGGTCCCATCGCGGTCGTTACATCTCCAGTACGAATGGCGATACTATTGTAGATATTTTGTGCACCGGAACTGAATCTTCGACATGCGCTTCTAAGTCCTTGATCCACAGCGAAAAGAAGATTTGGTGCAAAACTTGAAAAAGAAATCTGCGATGGTGATCTTACAAAAGGTCCGGATGGTGGAATGAAAGCTCGGTAAGGTACAGTCAATGTACCCATGCAACCCGCTCGCATTCCTGTAGGTGAATAACCCATAAACCCTCGTCGATAAAGATGAACAGCACTCACATTATCGGCAAAGGCCACAAAATGTTGCTATAAATCAAGGAGTTATAACGTACTGTTTTATAAGCCTAATTTACACGAAAAAGGTGTCGGACACTTTTTAGAATTTTATGAATTATTTTTCAGAAAGCCCTTTAAGTGCTTTGTCCTCGTCAGTGTATTCAATGCCCTCGACATCTTCAGGATATTCGATGTCTTCGACATCATCAGCTGTGTCAATCCCTTCAATGTCCACTTCGCCTAATTCATCATCGCCATAATCCTCGGGCGTACCTTCTAGAAAGGTCCTCTCCGTTACCCGCTCAGTATCCTTCGTAGCAAAGCCCTTAAGTTGGTCCACCCTAGCAGTATCGGGGGTA
>JABGOS010000095.1 GCA_018645265.1 Deltaproteobacteria bacterium | reverse complement strand
ATGGATGATATACAGCGCTGCCATATCATCGAGATCCCGATCATCGACACGAATACACCCAAGCGTTCTCGCACGATAGTTATGACGCCCGCCATGTATGAATAGTTGCCGCTCCCACGCTGCCTCACCAACCCCGAACCCAGCTCTCAACCTTACCCTTCCAAATGCTATACTGTAGTTGCGTTTATCCTGAGGATATTTTTTCCAATACTTTCCATTTGCACGACTCTCTCCAGGCACCAATCTTCCCAGCTCGTACCTTTCATAGAATGATCGCCTATATTCCTCGGAATAAAACCTGGGAACACTGACAGGATAGGATCCATCAGGGAAGGGACCATTACCACCAACTAGAAATGGATCGGCAATCGGGTTCGCCGCGTAGTTAGTAGCGCGAAATTCCATAATATCCACCTCATTGCGATCCCGAAGATAGATCCTCTCATCCGAGCGATCGAAGATAAGGCTCGCCAGGCCCAAGGGATCTACATACCTACTCGGGTCGGCTTTTGCGTAGAGATAAAGGTTCAGCTCACCCCCAAGCTGGTCACTACCGTCATAGTAAGTTCTGTTAAAGGGATATACTCCGTACCCTCCCGATACACTGGAACTCCTATTTGCAAATGTCAGATGCGATGCTCCCCCCTGCATTTTATGATATGAGATACCGGGAGTGGCATGCACATTGAACTCAGTATGAAGCGACATCTTAAGACCCAATGGATCAGGTGTAAGAAAACGACCGGTCACAGGATCGTAATGTCGATAACGCATATAGATAAGGTTTGGATCCCCATCACATATTTGTCCCGTAAAACAGAATGGACGGTTGAAATCTTCACACTCATATCTATTTCCATAGGGATCATATTCACACTGCGCCATTTTCTTACCATCACCGGTAACTACACCCGTAACTGAACCCAACCTATCGGTCTGAAAATAACTGACATCCTCAGCACCAATATATGCAAGAGGCGCATTGGATCCATCATAGTGTACGTATGTAAATGATTCCTGGGGCGCATCCTCCACGAGGAGGTTCCAGTCACTCCATGTAAAGCTCTTCTGAATACCATTTGTTGAAACTCCAACCAGCCTATCGAAAGCATCATATGAATAATCGGTATACACCGTCCCACTCATCGTCCAAACCAGACGACCCAAAGCATCATATTTAAAAACCCTATCATCAATTCCAATGACCTGCCCACTATCATACTCAACCACATGGTCGTTTACGACATTACCAAGATCATCCAGATCATACAGCCACTCCCTGATCAGGGAATTTTCAGAATGCTTGGCGCTATCCACAACACCCACCAACCTCCCCAATGGATCACGCTCAAATTTCCTCTTCACATCGTATCTTCCAATTTCAAAATCCACCCCACCCTGATCATCGCGGTGAATTTCATGCCATCCCATGCTTATACCATTGCCACGAAAATAGTTTCTCTGAAGAACACGCCCCCACCTATCCCCCTCAATCTCCAAAGACATGTCATCGCCAAAGGACTGCTCCTTCAAACCCCCTGTCGCATCATAATAAAATGAAAGTATTCTCTTCTTATCATACAAAACCCCCTTAAGCCTTCCGGCCGCATCGTATGTCCTATAAAAGGTGCGCCCTACCGGATCCCTCAAGGATATCAGTTCTCCCAAGTCACTATATCCATTGATGGTCCACCGCTTACCGTTTTTTTCAGCAATCCGTCTGGACATGGAGTCATAAATGAAATTGTTTTCCACATCACCATCAACGGCTTTGAGAAGTCTGCCCATACCATCATACTCAAATTTCTGTTTTACATGTGGAATCCAGCTAAGCTCAGCAGTTGCGGATCTTGAGATTACCTGTCCCATCTTATCCACGACAATTGAGATACTCCTCCCTCCCCTTCCTACTATACCAACGATGTTGTCGGCATCGTCATATATCAATCGCCTCTTCGACCCGTCATAATACTTTTCCAGAACCAATCGACCCAAGGCATCATAGCTGTAATCTATCTCTTCATCTAAGGCATTCACCGCCTTCACCAGATCCCCATTCAAATTCCATACATATTTAGAAACCAGAGTCTCCCCATCGATCTTCCTTACAACAGAAGTCGTTCTACCCAAATCATCGTGCACATATTCAGTTTTAGCTTCGTATGGATTTTGGATTGAAACAATATTACCAACACCATCGTACGTCATACGCCACGATTCCCCTGTTCCATAGTTATAAGCTAGAAGCCTACCTGCATCATCAAACTCCCTGCGGATCAACTTCAACTTCTCCCCATCAGAGTTAAAATATTCATCCGTTATATTACCCAATGCATCCCTAACGAAAGTTCTCTCCACGGACGTCGCATCCACAATAGATACTACCCTTCCATACCTATCGCGTTTAAACTGTGTAACACCACCCGCAGGATCGGTTATAGCGACAACGTACCCAGAATTATTATAATCATATTGCGTAACTACTCTTCTCGATCGCTTACAATCATTATTCCACAAATACTTTATCTCCCTAACTGGCCTATTAAAAATTCCATATTCATATTCAGTCTTTGAAAGCAAAACACCCATGCTGTCGCGATGAGTCTTTTCTACCACCCTACCGCCCCCATTCCTCCTGTACATCTCCTTATTACCCAAGGGATCTATAATTGCCGTCACTTCACCGAAATCATTTCGCTCGAAGGAGGTCACTGCTCCAATTCCATCAATCTCTCTCAACACATCACCATCAATGTCATATTCATAACATTCCTTACTCATAGTAAGCGTTCCTGCTCCGCGAACAATGCATTTCAAACGATCATTCCAATAGTACTCATACTCCTTACGGTTACCCTCAGGATATGTAATACCAACGAGCCGACCCAATTGATCGTACCTGTATTGCGTACTTGCAAATACACCTTCACTGACTTCCCTCTGCATGACTGTAAGATTATCCAATACATCATACTCCAGCCTCTGTGAGATCTCACGATCGCCATCGACCGTTATGGATCTGATCATGTTATCGTTAGCGTCAAAGGCATATAACCTCGGAGCCTCTCCAGGCAGGTCTTCAGCTACTATCTGATTTAAATTATTCACGCCGAAGAGTTCTAGACTGGAGTCCCTTCTTTCAATCGCCAGAACATTGCCAACAGGATCATACTTGAAGCTCTCCACACCTCCGTCATCGATAGATTTTAGATATCCACACGCGGTCACATCATCAAAGCGAGAGGAGTTAACAAGGTTAAGGTCACCATCAGGATCCTTTGATGGATAGTATTCATATTTTCTTGAATAACCGCCAGAATCCACATGTTCTATCAACATACCACACCCGTTATATGAGTATAATTCTTGAATACGATTGACGCTGTCAGATTTTAGAGTGGAGCTGGTCCTAATGAGATCGTGGGGCCACCCCTTAGAATAATAGAATGCTGTTGCTCTACCCGTGGCGTCTACGATACGAAGAGGCCTTCCAAAAACAGACTCCCTCTTTATCGTAATAATCCTTGATCGCTCTCCGTCCGGAGGAACCGTTTCAATTTTTACAGGCCATCGAAAACTATTATCATAACTATAGCGCACACACCTCCCAGAGGGTTGACATGCCGACATTCTCCTCCCCATTTCATCGTAGCCGTAGGAGCGAATCAAAATTCTTTCACCAGCATCAAGTTTGTAAACACCAACAATGTGACCACATTCGTCATGCTGGTACAACCTCTCCACACCCATACTATCCATGACAGAGGTTTCGATGCCATCTTCACCATACCTCACCTTTACCCAGGGGCGCTCTCCGTACTGTTGTTCGGTGACACGCCCTTTGGAATCATACCTATTCTTAAGGAAGACTTGCCCCTTGGGATCGACCACCATCGTAATGAGGTGTGAACGGTAAAGATCGTCATGTCCCCTCTCATATCTGTATGCAGTGCTTTTACCTTGAGGATAATTGTCCGTCACCGGGGTCGACACGCCTATAAGCTCCTTGTGTTTATTATATTTAAAGCTGACCTTCCGCCCCACATAATCCTCAATGGAATCAATGAGCCCATCATCCCTTCTACTTAGAATTATACTTCGTCCGTACGTATCGAGAACCTCTTTTAAAAGGCCGTTTCGATTATATCGAAACTCAATGCGATTCTTATACCTATCCTCCTTCTCCATCGGAAGTCCCAGATTATTAAATTTGGTGACAATGCCATCGTCAGCCCGAATCGAATAACCTCCGCTGGGGAACACCTTGAAATCAACAAACAACTCAGGTGGAGGAATATATTTACCTGCCGCCTTTTTTATATAGAACTTCCTGCCCTCTCCATCTATGTACGTAAATCCATCTTTCCAGGGCAGGACCCTCTCGGCATAGGAATGTGTCCACCTCCACCCGAGTTCTCCCAAAAAACGTGATGCGCCACGATATATCCTTGTAAATTTAAAATCGATCCCTACCCCAGGGATCATAAGATCTGTTATCTCGGAATAGTATTCCCCATTATGAAGAAGCACTGGATCCAGCTCCTTTGAGAACGGGAGGTAGCTGGAGGGGATAAGCTCTTCATCCACAATATCAGCCAATGGACCTAGAGAACTCATTTCGTCGAACGCTATACCATCAACATTAAGAATATCTTCACCAATAGAGGCCATAGGATCTAAAATATTCTCGCTGAATTCGCTGACTACATCATCTACAGAGGAGATATCCGCCAGACTATTTTTTACATCCTCCCTAACGCTTAGAATACTTTGATCGTTAAGATATGATTGAACCTCTTCTAACGAACCGATCATCTCCTGGGAAAATCCAGCAACCTCCCCTTTAATTTCATCAAACGGAGTTGAAAGCATACCCTCTATACTCTCGTTCAACTTATTAATACGATCAAGAGGAGCTGACAGTTTGTCCTTCAAACCCTCTACAGAAAGACTGAGATTGAGATTCGGAATAAGCCCATCGACAATCGACCCTATCTGCATGAGGCTCAAGTTTATCGCCTCCTTATTTTCTATCTGCCATACCATAACGCGCACGACCTCAGTTCCCCTTCTCAACTCGTAAGGATCAACAAAAACCCCCTTGAAGGCCCGAGCGAAATGACCAGCAGCGCTAGCTGCCAGAATAGATGCATAGGCTGGTGTTGGAAATTTGATTGATGGAAAATTCAGAACTGAGTTAGCGATCTCATCCAGCGACCCCATGGGAAGGTTTTTGGGGTTTCTTGCAAGGTATTCCTCTAGAGCTTTTGGACTCTCTGTCAGCACGTTCAAGAGATCGGGCGACAAACTCCCTTCAAGTGATTCCCTAATTCTCTGACGGATACTCGATACAGCACCCTCCCCTATCATCTCACCCATCGCCCTGGATATATTATCTGAGATATCGCCCTGTGCGAAGGCGCCCGACACTAAATCGTTTACTCCCTGCAATTCCGCTTTGGCATCGAACATTTGCGACACCACTATTTCATCCATTCTTTCGATAACAGATGTGAACAGTGACCCAGCAATCGCATCTATGCGATCGCCCATGTTGGTTTCGATCTCTCTTGTTGCGCGGTCGGCTATATCGAGTGCCTCGTTCATCTTCGTTCCATCAGATATATCTCCAAATATCTTATCGGCTATCACCCGCCTCGCAATGTCATGCAATTGATCGCGTATCCTTCTTTCTATACCTTTCCTAACTTGAATGCTTAGTTCCGCATCCTCCTTCAATGCTGATATGAAATGCTCAGCTGACTCACCCCTCCCTTTTAAACCCTTCAATTCATCTACTGATTCAATTATCCACCCTGCAGCCCTATTGAAAATAGCGCCCCTAAGATAATCAGCACCCACCTCCCCTATATATTTAGCAACCCCATCCATTCGTGTTGCATCCTGCAGTAAACCCATTTCATCCAAAAGAATCTTCTCATACCTGTCAGAATGACCTCTCTGATCACCACTTCGTTCGATTGCTGAGGCATGGCCATCTATGGTGACGGCACATAAAAATATCATGATGAAGATTGAGACGGATCTCACATATCTCATGCAGGCAGAGGATAGCATTTCACATGCCAACAATGACGCAATGTAAGTAGCCAATATGTATAAGCATATCGCCGTAGCGAAACTGCCAACCTGCACCAAATCAAAGCAGGTAGCTCGATTTTTAGGCAGTCCATCTATCTGCAGCTAAGAGAGGGTGTTCCTTCGAAATTTGCAGCACATCGCCTGTGCCCACCTTCCGTTAAATTGATTCGCTTGCTAATCCTCCCATTCGTAGGAGGATGAATCACCTTAACCAGGTGTGTTCCAGGGTTCAGTTTTATAGAATGCAGAGGAGTTTCACGATTTGAAATGTACCCCGGAATTTCAACGATACCCCAGGGCCTGGCATTAACTGATAATTTCGACATAACTATTGGTTGCAGAATATATTTTTTAACAAACACAGTATTGGATTCGCTCAAACTAAACTCATCATTTGATGGGTGATAATTATCACTGACCAACTGAACGAAACCTCTAACATCATTCTCAAGTGAAACATCTTCAATGGAGTACGGCGTCTTAATATCAATCTTCTTATCGCCCAACATCAAATAACCGTGAGCTCCAGAAGGATCACTATCTATTGCTATCGCCCCTTGCACTTCAGGCCCTTTGGGAGTGCCGATTCTCACTTTTTTCTCCTTAACCTTTTTTATCGTAACAGCATCGGCAACATGTTGAATATTATGAGTGGAAACTGATAGAGTTAGGAATAACACCAATAACGCAATCAGGACCTTAAAAACCTTCTTCGTATATCTTAATTCAACATACTCTTTGGTAACACGCGAACCCTCATTCCTTTCATTCAACTCATCACAGCTAGATCCCGACATAAACTCACCCTTGAGATATGTTGAGAAATCCACGCTATTCGAAATTCCCACATCCTTTGATATCGTCTTTATACGCTTCAACATCCCCTGCGCATCCTGATATCTTCCATCCGGCTTCCTGTTTATTCCCTTTCTAATTACAGACCTCAATTTTTCCGGAACCCTTTCAACAACGCCCTTAGGTAATTGATAGTTTTTTACAAATTCCAATATCTGCAGATCGTTTGGATAAGAGAAGAGTCGCTCTGCGATCGATAGCTCCAACATTATTACACTTAGCGAATACAAATCTGATCTATAATCTAACTCCTTTCCAGCGGCTTGCTCAGGGGACATGTATGAATACTTCCCTCTGATCTGCCCAATTTTCGTAAGTCTGGATCTGTGAACGCCCTTCGCAATACCAAAATCCGTAAGTTTCACTTCGCCGTACCACGACAGTAGGATGTTAGCTGGAGAAATATCCCTGTGAATTATCTTGAGGCTCCTTCCCGAATCATCCTTCGCATTATGGGCAAAATCTAACGCCAGAAGTATCTGTTGTATGACATAGAGTAGATGTGGAAGCTCAATCGGTCGTCCCATGAGGATAAGACGGTTGAGCAGTCTTGAAAGATCCATTCCATCGACGTACTCCATCGCGATGAAGGGTATACCACCGACTATATCGTAATCTAGGATCTGTGCGATCGACTGATGCTGGAGATTCATAAGGGCCCTGGCCTCATCGAAGAGGAGTTCGCACATCTCTTCATTCTCCTTCCAGGCGGGAAAGAGCCTTTTTATCGCAACCTGTTTTGCAAAACCGCTTTTGGAATCCTGAAGGGCCTTGTACACCTCGGCGGTACCACCGGATGCAATCTTCTCGATCAATATATATCTGCCGAACCTACCTGCCAGCTTCATAAATATTTTTTATAAAGCAAACGACGTGCCACCTCTTCGATACGATATATCGCATAGTTACGGCAACATCGACGATATCAGTATCTATACATCTGAACATCTGTTCATCTAAATAAACACCTCCACTCAATAAGCGTCGGACGCTTATTTGGATAAAAAAATCCCCGGGATTGTGATCCCAGGGAATAAGCACATTCAAACAAAAATGAATTACTACCATGTAACTTCAACTCCCACACAGCCGAAGCCACATTCCATAATACGACCAGTCATCGTATCAGTCTTAAACAACGGCTCCTGTTCAGCAAGCGCATATTGACGTATTAGGGAATCACGCATCCTCGCCATATTTCCATCAACCGCTTCGCCATCCTTTTCGGCCTGACCAATCACATCTAAGAGAAGTGAGTCCATACCCATAGTATAAGGATCTACTAATTCTGAACGTAACCCCAATATTGCAGAGGGATCGCCCAAATAAAAACCTGGATCAATATCCCTATAGATACCGGGATCTACGTTGTAACCAGGACCAAAATCTTTTAACATTCCAGGGTCTACATCGTAACCTGGACCAACATCGACAAAAAACCCTGGATCAATATCACGACTTCCCTCTTCACCTTTTATGGGACCCTTTCCAAAGATGCCCAAAAGCAGACCCAAATCAATATCGAAAACTTCGGCATCCATAGTGACTTCAGAAAATCCCGATTCGGGAACCACAGCAGAGGTTCGTGCTTCAACCTCCTGCTCCTTAGCCAGGGCAATTGCATCTTCAGTACTGATAGATACTCCACCGAAGATATCTTCGAGAACTCGATTTTCTTCTGAACAAACCAGGCGGCTTTCATCGACTTTGAATGACATATTAACTCCTCCCAAAGTTAAATACTCCCCAAATTTGCTACATATGATTTATCGGCAGATTCTGAAGAAAGTTGCTGCTTTATTTATCAATAATATCAGAAGGTTATGTTTTTGATATGGAATGAGTTGAGAAGGCGATATGTCTAAATGACATTATTTATATTTATAACAACGTAAAAGTGTCGGACACTTTTTTATACGGTGACTAAGGAGAGTAACTTTCGGAGGTTTTTAGAGTCCTGCTTTGCGGCGTTATCACCCTTAGGTGTTTCAAGCACCATTGGAATCTTCACGAGCTTAGGATCGTTCATTATATTAGCAAACCCAGCATCGCCGATCTCGCCTTCGCCTATATTTGCATGTCGGTCCTTGTGCAGGCCGATATTGAATTTTGAATCATTCAGATGAATGGCCAGAAGATCTTCCATTCCGATAAAATCCCGAAACTCCTTCCAAGTTTTCTTATAACCGTTCTCGCCGCGAAGCTCATATCCAGCAGAGAAAATGTGACATGTATCCAAACAGAAACCTATCCGAGATTTGTCATCCACCAGTTCGCGTATCCTTGCTAGCTCTTCAAATCTTGAACCGATGGAGGATCCCTGCCCCGCAGTTGTCTCGAGCGCAATTTTACTTTTCAACATATGAGTTTTATCAAAAATTGCATTTATCGAATCCGCTATACGCTTGATTCCCCAATCCGCACCCTTCTCCTTCGGAGAACCTGGATGCAAAACCGCAAAAGGAATGTCCAGCAACGAACATCTCCCGAGTTCCCCCGCCATCGTATCGATAGATTTTTTTAGAATCTCCTTATCAGGTGCAGCAAGGTTGATAAGGTATGTAGTATGGGAGAAGGCAACTTCGATTCCACCAGCCTTCATTTCATCCTTGAAACGAGCTGCATCATCATCACTTATATCTTTGGAGGCCCACCTCTGATTGCTTCCGGTAAAAAGTTGAATCGCCCGACAACCCAACTTTGCACCCTCTATTGGAGCATTATATATACCCCCGGAGATCGAGCAGTGGACACCGAGGAGATGTTGATCATTTGTTTTTTTCGTTGGCATGACAAAACTTATGTGGCGATGCGAACGAAGTGTCAAGGATGGTGAATCAGATTAAGGTCGAGATTAAGATCGAGATCGAGTCCAACTGTAAGACCTAGCAACAACAGGACACAAAAAAACCCGCATACCCTGTAGCGATATGCGGGTCTTATTACGTTTTAGTCACATACTATTCTTTAGCAGCAGGATCTTCAGGCTTCACCGCCTTCGGTTTCAACGCCTCTTCAACATATGCTTTAACCTTCAGAAAGAGCTCATGGTTTTTCTGATAACCACCACCATCAACTTTTAACAAAATACGAGAATCATCAGGATCACTCGAATCGAAAGGCGTATTGAGAACCTTCTCCAACTTATCCAACTGCTGTTTTACAACATCCTGCCAGCCAGCCTTTTGGTTAGCGAGTACGGAATCGATCTGTTCCTTAATCTTCTGCATCGTCTGTGTTAGATAGTGCTGACGCTCCGTAGTTATAGTAATTACAGCATCATTAAATTTACCTTCCGCAGCTTCACGAATCGCGTCATCAAGCTCCATTGCGACCCCTATAGCTTGACCAATCCTCTCCATAGCCTTCGCAAAGAAGAGTTCCGCTGCGTCAAAGGCGTCTTCCGCCTTGAGCGTTCTAATACCTTGGGCTTTTATCTTTGCCGCACTTCTGAAACGTTCCGCGTCCTTAAAATAGGCATCCACCTTCTTCTGCATAATCTCATTATTCATCGCATCTACTGTTTCCTTGTCGAATAAAGCCTTTCCTCCAAAGCTGGCCTTGGCATATTCACCTGCCATCTTAAGATGGAAGAAAACTCCTTTAGAACCCTCAAGCCAGTCATCCTTTAAAGTGAGAGCACTCTGTGGATCAGGACTGCTGATCATCTTAACAACCATAGCTACATGGTGATCAAAGTAAGCCTTATAGGCTCTATTCCTCAGGGCCTGTACAACATCAGCATATGTATCCAACATACCGGCCTTGGTTGCCTCTTCAAGAACCTTATCGAGTTTGCGATTGATATTGATCAATTCAGCATTTTCAGCGACGGTCGGATAACCGAGAAGACCCTTGCCAGCTGTCTCCATGTAATCCTTACCGACCTTAGACTCAAGATCCTCAACAAACTTCACACCTGCCGTTTTCATCTCCTCCAAGTTCGCCTTGAAAGTGAGATTTTCTCTTTCAGCGATACCTTTCATCAACTCGCCGGCCTCATCAAACTTTACAAGGCCAGCAGCCTTTGCCTCGGCATGAACCTTCCTAGCCAGCGTCATAAGTTCTGAGACCTTGCCTTGAATTACATCCTTACTCTGCAAAGTTCCCTGGTCGATCCATCTCTGAGCTAACCTAAAGAGCTGTTTGATCCTTGTTTCATAAATCTCAACATGCTTGCCTTCAATTTTTGCAAGCAGTTCGCTCTTAGCTGATTCCTGAATCATCGTAGCTTTGCTAAGCGTGGCGTGGGCGGCTTTTACATAGCCCAACGTTTGTTTAAACCAATCACTGTACTGTGATGTCTTCGCGCTATCCAAGATCGGTTCTGTACGACTTAGAAAAGCTTCCGCTCTTCGCTTATGCGCCATACTACCGATTTTCTTTATCTCCTCCATAACAGTTCCTGCACCTACACCCTCAACTACCACGTCCAGCATCTTACCTTTACTGGCCAGATCAGCCGCGTTGGAAAGGGCTTTTTCAATATATTCAATCCACTCATCATTCGTATAAAGTTGAATAACACTCACACCTTTTAATGGCTTCTCGGTAACCCGTGCTCTTGCAAGAGAGATCTGCTCCTTCACCTTAACAACATACTCACCCTGCATATAGGACTTGATCTCAGCTTCTAATCTAGCACTGACTGACGAGAAGTTCGCCGCGCTGATACCAACTTTGCCGGGAATCGCACGAATCTCAGCAAATTTTTTCTCTAAAGCACTACCCTTCAACTTTTTAACTTTCGCTGAACTGATAATTTTCTGCGCCATTGCAACACAGAGATCACTTCTCAGTTCAGCGATCTTCGCTAGAATATCCTCACGTTTAAAGACACCATATACCGTATCACCAACACCAAATAGAGGAGCATCCTTTATACTTGCAGCGGTCTTCGACAGATACTCTTCCAGCTGGGATATTGCTGTTGTCAGGACCGAAACCGTAGCAGCGCTGGTTCCCCTGATCTTACTCATAGTTTCAATAAGATTCTTGATGGCTGTGGCGTAACCAAGCTGACGAATTCCATCGAGTTTTAAGATCTCTACTGTAGGATTGAGGACGACCACCATTCTAATGGAATCCTCCATATTGACCACATCACCAGCATCGGATTGTTTTTTTGCTATTACGAGCGGAAGGAGATATCTGCCATCGCCAAGCGAACTGAGAATGAGTGTCGGAACGGCACCCTTCCATGCTGTATCGACGATGGAATTCCTCATGCCATAAGTTCCGTCTGGTTTCATTTCATTGCTGTATAAGAAAGAACCCTTGCTATCGGTTGGCATATACATCGCCTGAGCCTTTACCAAAAAAATCTTATAGAGCGTTATCGCCTGATCAAGTTCTCCAGCCTCAAACAACTTAATAAATCTAGGCAGGCTCGCTTTCGCAAACTTTACATATTCAACGACCTTGGTGGGATCGGTTCCCTCGAGAGTAGTAATACCCCATCTCTTCATAAAGGCTTGTAGACCTTCATCCTTAGCAGCGGTCAGAGCCAATTTCACACGGGGATAGCCACTACCCTTCGCCTGCACCTGTGAAAGCCTGACGATCATGTCGCCGCCCTTTTTATATCTGTCAGGCGCGAAGCCCTTCTGACCTTCGACTGCGACGTTATCCACGAAAACAAGATCCTCATCCGGATCGATGTAATAGACATTGAACTTCTTGGAATCGAGCCCCAAAGTTGTATAAGCCTTCTCATCCGCCAAGCGAACTGTAAAATCCTTCGGTTTCTCCACCACTACCGGCTTCGGTTTCAACTGTGGCTTGAATAGAGGGGACCCCGCAGGACCCTGAGCGACCATGTATTTAATTACATCGGGAAGGACACACTCCTCATAACTTGCAAAACTCTGAGAAGCTCCAGATTCAGGAACGAGTTGAAACTCGCTATAGCCGAACCTACCCTGAGCTACGCACTGATAGACATAATCTTTGCAAGTTGACTGTTTTTCAGGATCTTTATCGTAACCGAATCCGCCATCATCATCTGGCTTTCCACAGTTCTTCTGCTGCTGTAATAGCTGTGCAGCCCAAAATGAGGATCCTCTCGGTTCTTTCACCTCTCCCGCTGATAAAACCATCTTCCCTCTCCTTTCAAACAAACCGTACAGATAAACAAATCTCCCCCTACATTCTCTTTCTCGTCAAAAAATGGAAAAAGTTGCTAAATATATAATAACTCATTCAATGGCTTGATTTTACTTGATTAATTGTAATGGAATATACAGAAAATCGCCGTGCAGACGGGCAAAAAGCCGTCCTATCAGCAAAATAGCCTATCTATCTCAATTTTATTGATCAGGGGATCTCTTTAGCAACAATATCAAGGGAATCGCGAATTATTTCGATGGCACGCTTTAAATCCTCATCCGTATGCCGAAAAGCTATATATGAATGATGATATGGCTGCATGAATAATCCTCTTCTTATCGCCTGGGTGAAGAAGAGCTTTCTGCGCTCCTTATACTTCTTCTCCGGATCAGAATCGAAGGTTATATATGGCATGGGAGGTATTCCTGAAAAGCTGGCATGCGCCCCAGAAGCCTCGACGACCGCACTCAATTCAGATTGAAAGACCAGCCCGCGCTCCCATATTTGATCGCAGACACGCTCCCTCTCAAGAATTTCAATAGTCTTTAAAGCTGCAACCATCTCCATGCTATTTGGAAAAAATGTCGATGAGATGAAAACCTCCGCATCGGCCAGTACCTTCATGATATTTCTTTTTCCACAAACTGCAGCAATCGGATACCCGTTCGCCATCGCCTTACCAAAAAGGGCGATGTCGGGCTCAACGCCAAACCTGAGACCTGCACCACCTAAGGAAACCCTGAAGCCGGTTCTAATCTCATCGAAGACCAGGACCGCCTTATGCTTATCTGCTAGACTTCTTACACCCTCAAGGAACCCATCCTTCGGAACTTCCACCGGCTTTGCCAAAGGATGTCCTACCGGGGTGATGATAATCGCAGCAACGTCACCCTTGTTTCCATCGAGGAGTTTCTCTAGGGAGGATAGATCATTATATTTAAACTCAAGAGTATCCTTGTAGGCCGCTTCTGGAATTCCACCATGAACCTCGGAACACCAGTCGTGCCAACCATGATAGCCGCAACGCAGGATCTTTGTCCTCTTGGTAAAACCCCTTGCAATCCTGACGGCGGAAGTCGTCGCATCTGAACCAGTCTTCACAAAGAAACTCTGTTCCGCACACGGTATGAGCTCCCTCATTTTCTTTGCAAGCTTGTTCTGCCAGGGTTGACAGAGGTTAAAACAGAACCCTTTTTTCATCTGTTCTGTAACAGCCTCATCTATCTCCTCCTCCCTATGACCGATGATGATCGGTCCATAGGCGCAGAGAAGATCTATATATTCATTTCCATCCACATCCCAGACATGCCCCGCCTTTCCTCTCGTGAGAAAAAGGGGATATTCACCCGGTACAAAGTTGTAAGGGCGTCTGATGCCTAGCACTCCGCCCGGAACGAGATCCAGCGCCTCGTCCCACATCTCTTCAGATTTTCTTATATTCAATTTGTCCATCTTTTCCCCCTGCGTTGGAATAGTTTATTTATGAAGGATACAGGAAATCATATGCCTTCAGATCCCGCAACTCAAAAAGAGGAACAGGAGTCACGCCACCCATCGAATCGTCATCAAATTGGCATATATTATCGATATGACATAACCTTACCCCATTAAACACACCTATAACAACGATTTACGCTCATTAACTATATTTTATGGCTAGCGCACTAAATGGAATGGCTCTTGCATTGGAATACGCTTGGAGGTCTAAAGGGAAAACTATATGAGAACGTTTACTCAGAAAATTCTATCGATAGCGATTCTACTCACCATAGCTCTCTTTTGCATAAGGGCTGAAGCTGCCTGGTTGATGATCATCTACGATGATGGGGTGGAAGATATACAATGTGATGAGGGGTTGAGGTTGATATCGTTCTCGCTAGATAACGAGGAAGTTTATTCATGCATCCCTAACGACGTAGGAATGGGTGAACCACCAACACAGTCGACTCCATCACCATCGCAGGATCAACAGCAGTCGGGTGATGATAATCACGAAGGCCCCTACCAGGGAACCCCCCTGGGAGGTCCACTATTCAACTGATACCTATCCAGAAATAGGCTGGCCAATCGCATAATTTTGTTTTATTTAATTAAACCATGGTCGCTACGCACGAAAGAAATACGTTCATGCTGAGTAGGATTCTCAAGATTCTGCTGGTATCCAGCGAATATGATCTCTATATCATGGAGGAGGAAGGTCTCATCTCCGATAGAATATCGGATGATTACGCCCTCTTACACCTAACGAATGCACCGATAGTCACGCGGGTATCGACAGCCAAAGAAGCCATCAAACTGATCCAGAAAAAACATTTCGATTTGGTGGTCACCGGAATCAGAGTCGGGAAAAAAACAAACATCTACAAGATGGCTATGAGGATAAAGGAGCTGTCTCCCAGCCTACCCATCGCAATCCTTACCTCTGAGACGGGAAGGCTCTCCTCTATCTCAAAAATGAAATGTCCTTCGAATGTTGATAAAGTCTTTTTCTGGCATGGAGACGCCAGGCTTTTTTTGGCAATCATCAAATATTTTGAAGATATTTTAAATGCACCACATGATTGCCTGGAGGAGAACGCCAGGGTCATCATACTCGTGGAGGATTCCCCACAGTTTTACAGCACCTACCTCCCCCTGATCTACACGGAGATTCTTGAACAAACTAGATCACTGATAGCTGAGGGGGCCAGCGACGAAGAGAAGGTTCTGAGGATGACGAGTCGACCGAAAATCCTCTTAGCCGAAACGTACGAGGAGGCGGTAACCCTCTATAAGAAATACCATGATAACGTCTTGGGCATCATAAGTGACAGGCGTTTCCCAAAGGCTGGAGAACCTGATATCGAAGCCGGCTTCGCATTCACAAAGCTCGTCAAAAAGGACAATCCTAATATTCCAGTTTTGCTTCAATCTAAAGATTCGATACAAGCTTACAGGGCTGCATCCCTCGGTGCATCTTTCGCCGATAAGAACTCACCCCACCTTCTGCAGGAGCTGAGAAAATTCATACTCAACCATTTTGGGTTCGGAGATTTTATATTCTACCTTCCGAATGGCAAGGAGGTTGGAAGGGCTCGCAACAGGCGTGAGATGGAAAGAGTTCTGGATTCAGTACCGGATGAGTCCATCGTGTTTCATGGAAAAAAGAACCACTTCTCCCACTGGCTCTTCGCTAGAGGCGAGTTCGGCTTGGCAGCAGAACTAAGGCCAATGAAGTACTCCGATTTTAAATCTACCGATGACATTCGAAATAAAATCAAGGGTGGGTTGGAACTGGCACGCAAAAAAAGACGCAAAGCTAGAATAAGTCAGTTCTCTGAAAGGGATTTCGAACTCACAACGCCGTTTATCAGGTTCGGAGGAGGCTCCATCGGTGGAAAGGGTCGTGGAATCGCCTTCATGAGCAAACTTCTCATGAGGCCCGACATCGAAGAACGACTTAGCAAGTACAACATCTATGTACCTCAGACTGCCGCCCTCGGAACCGAAGTGTTCGATCGTTTCCTGGAGAAGAATCATCTTTATAAAATCGCAATGGAGGAGAAGACTGATTCGGTGATAGCGAGCGCATTTCTTGAGGCGGAGCTCGGCACGAAACTCGTTGGCGAACTCGCTGCTTTTCTGAAGAAGATCACACAGCCGCTGGCGATACGTTCATCCTCCCTATCGGAAGACTCGCTCTCTCAACCCTTTGCGGGACTTTACGCTACGTATCTTATACCGAACAATCAGACAAATTTTGAGGAGAGACTGAGGCAGTTCCTCTCCGCAATCAAGCTCGTCTATGCATCGACCTTCTTTTCAAACCCAAAAGCTTACATGGAAGCAAATGGTATCGCCGTTGAGAGTGAAAAGATGGCTGTGATCATTCAGCAAGTTGCGGGGCATGCCCATGGCCACTATTTCTACCCAGACATTGCTGGGGTGGCGCAGTCCTACAACTTCTTTCCTGTTGGATATTTAAAGCCGGAGGATGGCGTCTCCCAATTGGTAATGGGGCTCGGCACCACCGCCATGAGGGGTGAAAAGGCTCTCCGTTTTTCACCGAAATACCCGAACATCCTGCCGCAATATTCAAAGACAAAAGATATTCTTATGAATTCGCAACGAATGTTTGATGCAATAGACCTTCACAGAGCTGATCGCGCGCTCTCTACAAATGAACATGGTACACTGGCATCACTTGAATTAAAACGTGCGGAGAAGAACGGTCCGCTACCAAGGCTTGGCGCTGTATACTCACCAGAGGATGATGTGATATATGAAGGAACGCTCCGAGATGGTCAGCGAATTTTGACCTTCAAGAGAATCTTGAGCGGATCTGAATATCCTATTCCCAAGATCATCGAGTCCGTACTTGAAATTGGATCGTCAGGAATGGGATGCCCCGTGGAGGTGGAGTATGCAGCAAATCTATCAAAGGATGGAAGCCCTGCTTCATTTGCATTCCTTCAGATAAGACCACTCGTTACAGGAGAGGAAGCGGAAGAGGTCTGTATCGATCGCACTGATGATAAACGGTGCCTACTCCTATCCAACAAGGCAATGGGAAATGGACTATTCGACAACATCAAACACTTGATATTCGTAAAGCGAGAGGACTTCGACATAAAGAAGACATCAGAAATTGCAGCCGAGATTGGAAAACTGAATACTACTATGATATCGAAGGGCTTGAACTATATATTGATCGGCTTTGGAAGATGGGGGACTGCAAACCCATTGCTAGGAATTCCGGTTTCGTACTCTCAAATCTCCCATGCGAAGGTTATATGCGAAATATCTACAGAGGAACTTAACGTCGAACCATCACAGGGAACACATTTCTTCCATAACATCGCATCGTGTAGAATTGGTTATATATCGATCGACATGACGGACAAACAAAACAAGCTGGATTGGGAATGGCTGAACTCACAGAAAGTCGTGAAGGAATTAGACTACGTTAAGATGATCAAACTTAGGAAGCCACTTATCACCAAAATCGATGGACGCTCTGGCAGTGGGGTAATTTTAAAACCTAAAGCAATTTAAGATATTCTATCTTCGATATCCGATATTTGATCTGAAAATTCGATACCGGCCTCATAGACCCTTTCGAACGTGGAGGGGTGGAACATCCTCTTCCATTTTACCGTTCCATGTATTGCGGCTGATGCCAAATTCGACGGAACGATAATTAGATGTTGTCCAACTTCAAATGACTGGTGAGACTGAAGCCTCACTCCGAGAACGGAAAGATCCTTAACACGAGCTGAATGCCAATTTTGATCATGTCCCAGACAAAACGATACGACGGCATTCACATCCCTTCTGGTGGCACGCCTTCTTTCAATGTTCCTCTGCTCATTTTTGATTACAGAACTGAAAGCGGGGGCAGAGTTCTCAAGCGACCTATCATACTCGGCCCTGAGTTTAGGATCTGAAAGCGTCTCATAAGCCTCGTTGATGAGAACCGCCTCCTCAGTATCACCACCGAGGTCGGGATGCTTTTTCAAGCGCGTCATTATGGTGCGATACGCGGAGGAGATAACCTCCTGCGAAGCATCAGATGCGACCTGAATTATGTCATAATAGGAGCGTTTATTCATGCACCCCCCTTATCGCATCCCCGACAAAAAAGTTGCTCATAAAATATGATCGCCGGCTAACTTTCGGTTATTTCAGATGATTTCTCAAACCATTAAGTTACTACCTTCGCCATCTGATCGAAAACAAATTGCATAAACTTGCTCTTATCATCGGATGGCATCCCTTTGATCTGAACGCCTGTCTCATAGCTGGTACTTGAAATTTTGTTCTGCCACATAACCTCACCTTCGGCATGTACAAGCTGCTTCTGATCCTCTCCAAGTATGATTTCCAACTCGAGCATAGTACCATTCTCAAGTTTCGTAGGTGTCATAAGTCTTATACCACCCACGCTTATATCGCTGGAAATCCCCTCCCTCGGATCCACAGAATGTTCAGAACTATGTCCAAGCACCTTATAGCTTATCGTAAGGGCAAGATCCAACCTAGCAAATTTTCTACGCTCCACGCCTTGAACCATTTCATCCTCCGTTGTCGAAATTCCACACCTCATATAATAGCTATCCTCTTCGTTGACAATCTTCTTCTTCACCACTAACCACACAAAGATGAAGAAGATCTCCATAGTTCTCGTCTCCCCACAGGGTGATGCCAACATCGGCGCAGTAGCGCGGGCCATGAAAAATTTCGGCTTTTATGACTTAAGGCTCGTAAATCCCATTCACTACAAAACGGATGAAGCGTACGCCTGGGCGGTAGATGCGAAGGATATACTCGATAAAGCGAAGGTTTTTTCCGACCTAGAGGAAGCTCTAAACGATCACTCCAATACATTCGCATTTACGAGGAGGGTTGGCCGCACAAGAAGGCGCGATATGCGCATCAGCGAGGCGGTGACATCCATAACCGATTTTGCTGAAAGGGGAAGCGTAGCGCTGGTCTTCGGCCAGGAGGATGCAGGCCTATCCAATGAGGATATTTCAAGGTGTGATCACATCATCACCATCCCAACATCGGGTGAACTACCCTCATTAAACCTATCCCAGGCAGTGATGATAGCTTGCTATGAGATATATAGCGCCATCACATTATCACCCGATGGATCCAAGGATAACGAATATTGGCATTACGTCAGCAGAGAAAAAACAGCGCCACTCATGGAGAAACTCGACAAAACCCTCGATGGACTAAAATACACCGATTCAAAGGACAATCCGGTTAAATCAAAAATAATCAATCAATTCAACAAGTTATTTGGAAGGGCTGGGCTAACCGACCGCGATCTCAGGATGTTTGAAGGCCTACTATCGAGAATAGAAAAGATATCAAATCCATAACTTGCTGAAAAAGAAAAATATTTCTTGCACATGACGGGCTGTTGTCATAGGGTGCCTCAGATTTTTTCATTACCGCCGGTTGAGACGGGCACAGCAAATGGTTTTTGCGCTTGAAGCTACTGGCAAAGAAGGAAAGGAAGGATGTGTATGGCAAAGGGAACGGTAAAGTGGTTTAATGATGCAAAGGGATTCGGTTTCATAGAGCCTGAGGAAGGTGGCGAGGATGTATTCGTGCACTTCTCAGCTGTTCAATCAGAGGGTTTCAAAACTCTCAGAGAAGGACAGAAAGTTGAATTCGAAGTAGTCAACGGACCGAAGGGCCTCCAGGCCGCTAACGTAGTGCCTGAAGCTCACTAAAAACTAAACCTGGACACACAAAACCCCGCCTGCTAGGCGGGGTTTTTTATTGCTTGAACGACTGAATTATAGGGATACAATGATTGGAATTCAGTTTTAGAAGTATCGCAATTTTTATTCATCGATATTGCCGGGGAGAATTCGTGAGCATTCTAATAATAGGTGGCGGTGAGATTGGACAGTTTATCGCCGAACAACTCATCACTGAAAAAAAAGAGGTCATCATCATCGAAAAGGATGAACGTGTTATCGATGAGATTGAAGAATCCCTCGATGTAAAATTCGTCCTCGGCAACGGCGCTGCGCCACACATACTTCAGGAAGCCGGCCTATCCGAGGCCGAAATGGTTATTGCAGTTACAAACAGCGATGAGGCAAACCTCCTCGCAACGATACTCGCCGGAATGGAAGCCCCACAGGCGATAAGGATAGCTCGCATCCGGAATCCTGAATTTGATATTGAGGAGGAGAAACTCCAGGAGAATTTGAGAATCGATCTCCTGATCAATCCCGACAAGGAAGCTGCAAGAGCGATCCGAAAAGTTCTTCAGGTACCAGGAGCTTTCGATACCCTGGATTTTTTTGATGGAGGAGTAAAGATCGTAGGAACGAAGGTGAAACGCGAGAGTCCATTAATAGATAGAAAGCTAAAGGACTTAAACAGCTTGAGGGATGATGGGCATTTCTTAGTTGCTGCAATTATACGCAACAATGAACTTATTGTACCGAGGGGTAACGATTCAGTTCAGACCGATGACGTGGTCTATTTTGCGGCCGACTCCCAGTATACGACAGAGGGAATGAAACTCCTTGGATATAAGAGGCAGAAGATAGATGATATCATGATATTCGGCGGTGGCTATATCGGCAGAAATCTCGCATCCGCACTTGAAAAGCGAGGGGCGAATGTAAAGCTTATCGAATCCGATCCTCAACTCTGTTCAGTCTGCAGCAGAAACCTCGACAAGAGCGTCATACTAAATGCTCAGGGAACCGACCAGGAGGTGTTGCAGGAGGAGAATATCCAGAAGATGGATGCCTTCATAGCTGTGACGAAGGATGATGAGGACAATATCATAAGCTCCCTACTCGCAAAGAGGATGGGATGCCCCTTCGCAATTGCACTCTCCCATAAGAGTTCTTATCAAGCGCTGATCTCATCAATAGGAATTGATGTGGTTATCAACCCGAGGCAGATTTCAAACAACAGGATTCTCCACTTCATCAGAAAGGGTAAGGTCCTACACGTATCGATGCTACAAAGTGGAGCAGAAATTATAGAAGTCGAAGCCCTCGCAACCTCAGCACTTGTAGGACAACCTATTCATAAAATGAAGTTACCGTTGGACGTTCTTGTTCTGTCTATAAAGAGGAATGGAAAGATAACCGTACCCTGGGGAAACACGATCATCGAACCGGGGGATCACGTCTTACTGATGGCACGCAGGGAAGCAGTTCCCAAACTCGAGAAATTTCTAACCGTAACGCTGGAGTATTTTTAATGCGATTTAGTCTCATCCTCGCCGTATTGGCGCGTCTAAATCTATTTGTGGGTCTTACGATGCTCGCTCCGATTATCTTCGCTTGGCAAGATAATGGTCGCGACTTCGTCCCAATATGTATTGCCATGGGAATTACGTTAGCAATATCGGGTGGATCTTCGCTTATTTTTCGAACTTCCAAAGGTGACATTTCGCATCGAGAAGGCATGATGATCGTAGCGCTAGGATGGGCGACTGCCGGTTTTTTCGGTGCTCTGCCTTTTTTCATCGCTAAAATCTTCGGCCCTATGAATTTTGAAAATTTAATAAACGGCTACTTCGAATCGATATCCGGATTTACGACAACAGGAGCATCTGTCCTTGGTGCCACCGTATCAATAGAAAGCCTAGGTAAAGGAATACTCTTCTGGAGAAGTCTCACGCATTGGCTGGGAGGCATGGGGATCATCGTTCTAGCAGTCGCGATATTGCCTTACTTGGGCGTTGGCGGCATGCAGCTCTTCCATGCCGAATCCCCAGGCCCAACGAAGGAGAAGCTCAGACCGCGCATACGCGAAACCGCTGCAACGCTATGGCTCGTTTATGTCATGCTATCTGCAGTCGAAACCCTCCTGCTGATGATCGCGGGGATGTCCCTCTTCGATGCCCTCTGTCATACCTTTGGTACGATGGCCACCGGCGGATTTTCAACTCGCAATGCTTCGGTCGGTGCATTTCATAGCGGCACTATTGATATTATAATCATCGTTTTCATGTTCTTGGCAGGTGCCAATTTCTCACTGCATTACCTAGCACTCACTGGAAAGCTAAAAGCTTACTGGAAGAACAGTGAGTTCAGATATTACCTCGGCATAGTCATCGCCTCGGTCCTGGCGCTAAGCGCGATTCTGTATCTCAGCGGAACATACACGAGCGTCGTAGATTCCATCCGTTATGGAGCCTTTCAATCGATATCGATCATGACTACGACCGGCTTCGCCACCGCCGACTTTGAGCTATGGCCGATAGTATTACAACTGATGCTGCTTACATTTATGTTTATCGGCGGGTGTGCTGGCTCGACAGGCGGCTCTATAAAGATCGTCAGAATAGTCCTGCTATTTAAGTATGCCTATCGCGAGCTATTCAGGCTCGTTCATCCCAGGGCATTCGCATCGGTAAAGTTTGGAGGAAAAGTTGTTCACAAGGATATACTTGAGAGCATAGGCGGTTTCTTCATCCTATATATGTGCATCTTTGTAGTTTCATCGATCATCATGGCAGGTATGGGAATGGACCTGATCACTTCCCTAAGCTCCGTAGCTGCGACCTTGGGGAACATCGGTCCGGGACTGGGCATAGTTGGTCCAACTGAACACTATTTCGCCATCCCGCTACTGGGAAAGGTACTCTTGATTTTTTGTATGATCCTTGGAAGGCTTGAGATATACACGGTACTGATTTTACTAGTGCCTGAGTTTTGGAGAAAGTAACTTGCTGCCCCGGTCATGATTTTTAACTCCTGACCTGAAGCGCAAGATGTATATGGAGGTTTTACGGTATGACTGATCAGATGAAACAGGCCTTGATAAACGCGGGCCTAATATCCAAAAAAGATATGGTTCGTGAAAAGGTCAAAGAGAAGCACATGTCGAAAAGTGCCAAGATCCGCAAGGACCAGATAAGAATCGTTTGCGAAGTTTGCAATAAGACAGCGCCCGATGTTGAAAGGTACAATCATGAAAACAGAAGGATCAGGGGTAAGGAATGGTTATGCATTCCTTGCGCGGATGAATATTGCATAGACGACAAACTCAGAATCTCACACCAAAGCTCACAGGCAAAGTCGGGGATGTTCATCAGACAATATGGTAGGACTAAGAAATTCTAGAAAACTACTATCTATCTCACAGCACTCTCATCCAAAATAAGGCGAGGCGGATCACTGGATATTCTGGCCCTAACTCCAAAGGGAAGCGTAATATTGTCCACACCGTGACCGGAAGGAAATCCGTAGAGAACTGGAAAGTCCACCTTCTTAAAATAACGTTTGAGGAACCTGTTCATCTCGCTCCGCTTGCCATGCAAACATTTATTCATCTCGGAGAAGACAATTCCTTTAATCCGGCTAAACTTACCTGCCAGTTTAAGGTGATTTAGATCACCCTCGATTTTCATATGGCCTTCATCATATTCTTCAATGAAGAGTATTCTATCCCTCGTTTCTATCTCAAAGGGTGTACCGAGGGTTCGGAGCATCCTGGTTAGATTACCTCCAACAAGAATACCCTGCGCCTCACCCGGTGCTATCGTATGAAGATCCTTTCCATAGATATCACCCAAACGCGTCCGCTTCGTTATCGCTTCCTGCAACGCAAGTTCCGTAATAGGTGGCATACCTTTGTAGATCTCCTGCGCAACCGTTGGACCATGAAACGTGACCCATCTATATTTCTCCAGGAAATAGAGCAGGAGTATCGTTATATCGGAAAAACCTACGAATATTTTAGGAAAGCTGGAGATATCGACCTTTTCTAAATACGGGATCAACGCAATCGAACCGTATCCCCCCTCCGCACAAAAAATTGCTGCAATGCTCGGATCACGAAACATCTTCAGAAGAAGCTTCGCCTTTTCTTCATATCTCTTATTTCTATCTTTGTCAGAAGGTCTTTGCGCGTGCTTCATCACCTTGCGCGGAACAACAGGATCAAAACCCCACCATTTGAGCTTCTCGATGCCCCTTTTCAATCCACTTTTTTCATAGGCCGAAGCAGGTGCGACAATACCGATCCTGTCACCTGGTACTAACCCAAATGGTTTTATAGGGCGCATCCCGATCATTATACAGTGTGATTGTCAGACAGGCAAGGAAAGGCAGGGGTGGAATACGCTTTACCACCAAGGATATTGATACCTCGATGCATTGTTCATCATATAGACGGTCCAGAACGCACCGTGATTATTAGTCTGATACGCCCGTGAAGCGGCAACGTTCATCATCGAGGGCATGTAGTAGACAGGTGAAGCGACATGATAGGCTGGTCCAGAGACTACATGAGGCGGAACCACAGGTGCTGCCTGCATAGCAGCTATAACATTCGCATGTGAATTATCATGCAGCTGTGACAGGTTGCCGCGATACATAGTTCCTGTATTTCCCGGCATCACTGCCATACATCCAGCATAAGCCTCCAAGCTGTTCGCACCATCTGGACAACCGCCGCCGGCGAAAACAGTTGAAACGCAGCAGAGTGAAATTAAAACAATCGATATCATTATGAAGTATTTGCGCATCTCTTAAACCTTTCGTAACTGCCTCCTATCATAATTATCGGCATATTTATAAAATAGTTGCCCTAAATCATCCAGGCGAAAATATTTAATGATTTCAAGCATGTTATACGATTGACATATGCACCTTTAGGGCATTATCTACGACCTATCTATGAAACGGTTAATCTCAATTGTCTCATTTTTTCTAATTCTCGGCGGAATCGCAGGGATCTGTATCGGATCTCAAAGCCCAGACAACAGAGCTTACAGAATTGTTTTGGATGATGACATCATCAATCCAGTTTCAGCTGAATATATTATCTCATCTATCGAAAAGGCTGAAGAGGAGGACGCATCTTTCCTCATCATCGAACTCGACACACCCGGCGGGCTTTTGAGTTCCACCCGAAAGATCGTCAAACGCATCATGAACGCAAAAGTGCCAATCATCGTATATGTTGCACCGAAAGGTGCGCGGGCAGGAAGCGCTGGTGTTTTCATCACGCTCGCTGCAAATGTAGCTGCGATGGCGCCGTCGACGAACATCGGAGCTGCACATCCAGTACAGATGTCAGACAGGAAGGGATCTTCCGACATATTGAGCGAGATGCTCCGAAAAATCCGCACTGAGAAGGATGTAAAAGATCAGAAAAAGCCTGGCGCGCCTATGGATGATAAGATTCTCAACGACACCAAGGCTTGGGTGCAAGGAATAGCGAGGGACAGAGGTCGAAATGCAAACTGGGCTATCGATGCAGTTGTAAAAAGTGTTTCGGTAACGGATTCGCAAGCGTTGAAGCTCAATGTAATAGATTTGGTAGCATCAGATCTACCCGATCTTATAAAGAAGCTGAACGGACGTGAGATTAGTTTTCACGATGAGAAGTTCGTATTTAAGACGGATGATGTGAAGATCGTAGAGATACCTAAAAATTTCAGACTCAAGTGGCTGGCCATACTCGCTCACCCCAATATCGCTTACATACTGCTGATGCTTGGATTCTACGGACTCCTCTTTGAATTCACACACCCAGGAATCGGTTTTCCAGGTGTAGCTGGAGCGGTATGCCTGGTTCTCGCCTTCTTTGGGTTGCAGGTTCTACCTACCAATTATGCTGGCGTAGCACTGATCGTTTTGGGTATTACAATGCTGATCGCCGAAATAAAAGTGACGAGCTATGGACTATTAACTATAGGAGGGCTTGGAACTCTTTTCCTCGGCTCCCTAATTCTCTTCTCAACTCCATATGAGTTTATGAGGGTCTCACTCCCCATAATTTACTCCTTCGTCGGTTCAACCTTGATCATAGCTCTTTTCCTAATATTCATAATATCGAAAAACCGGAGGAGAAGGCCTGCCACCGGCAGCGATGGCATGATAGGTACAACGGGCGAAGTCTTGAATTGGAATAAAAATTCTGGGAAGGTGATGGTTCATGGCGAAATATGGAATGCTATGAGTGACGTGGAGTTACACGAGGGTGATAAAATTGAAGTATCCATCGTAAATGGAATGACTTTATTGGTAACCACCAAAAAGGAGGCATAAATGCCACTAACAACACCGTATTTGATAGTCATTGTATTCGTAGCGTTCTATCTGCTGTCATGTATCAAGGTTTTAAAAGAGTATGAGCGCGGTGTTATATTCAGACTAGGAAGGCTGCTTGGAAAACCCAAGGGACCTGGCATCATATTCGTATTCAAACCTATCGACAAGATGGTAAGGACAAGTCTCCGAACGATAGCCCTGGACGTACCACCACAGGATATCATAACGAAGGATAATGTATCCGTTCAGGTGAACGCCGTTATCTATTTTCGCATCATGGATCCCAACAAAGCTATTACAGAAGTTGAAAATTTTGGATTCGCCACCAGCCAGATGGCACAGACAACACTCAGAAGCATCACCGGCCAACATGAACTCGATGATCTTCTCTCAAAACGTGAAGAGATCAACGGACAGCTCCAGGAGATTCTCGACAAACAAACTGACCCCTGGGGCATAAAGGTGTCGAATGTAGAGATCAAGCACGTCGACTTGACTGAACAGTTGAAGCGCGCCATGGCACGTCAAGCCGAGGCGGAGCGTGAACGACGCTCAAAGGTCATCGGAGCGGAAGCGGAGTTCCAGGCTGCAACAAAGCTCGTCGAGGCAGCGAAGATGATGGAGCCTCATCCAATGGCACTGCAGATGCGATATCTGCAGACGTTAGCGGAAGTGGCTACAGAAAACAATTCAACTACGATCTTCCCACTGCCTATCGATCTACTTAAACCGTTTATGGGTAAATAGGGTACGCTCAAACAAAGGGAAGCAACATGAAAAAACTATTTATAACAGCTATCCTGGTGGTTTTTGCTTTTGCAGCAACATCAACATCGTTTGCTGTAAAACCTCCAACTGTTACGGAAAGAAAGCACTCCTCTTCAAAGTACGTTGCAAAAAAGAATACCGCATGTAGATATGGCCGAGACCCCATAACAAAGGAATGCTACGAACCAAAAGAGGGACAATTTTATAGGGATCCAAAAACTGGAAAACTTAAGATGAAGAAGATTAAAAAGGTTAACTTACCCTGGAAAAAATAAGGAGATATTCTAATGTACAAAGTAGTTTTACTCAGACATGGAGAGAGCGTTTGGAACAAGGAGAATCGTTTCACCGGTTGGACCGATGTTGATCTTTCAGAAAAAGGGTTAGCGGAAGCAAAACTGGCTGGCCAAACACTCAAAAATGACGGCTTCACATTTGATATTGCCTTCACATCAGTTTTGAAACGGGCAATAAGAACTCTATGGATTACTCAGGATGAGATGGACCTGATGTGGATTCCGGTTCATCGCTCCTGGCGCCTCAATGAACGTCACTACGGAGCACTTCAAGGACTTAACAAAGCTGAAACGGCGGCGGAACATGGCGATGAGCAGGTTCTCATCTGGAGGCGCGCATACGCAATAGCTCCCCCGCCGCTAAAACCCGACGATAAGAGATATCCTGGAAACGATCCTCGCTATACATCGCTTTCAAAGGGTGAGCTACCGCTCACCGAATGTCTGAAGGATACGGTAGCAAGATTCCTGCCGTACTGGCATGAGACTATCGCTCCTGCTATCAAATCCGGTCAGAAGGTTTTAGTAGCAGCGCACGGCAATAGTCTCAGGGCACTCGTCAAACATCTGGATCAAATCTCCGATGATGAAATTTTAAAGCTCAACATTCCAACAGGTGTTCCACTGGTTTACGAACTGGATGAATCATTAAAACCCATTAAGAACTATTATTTAGGTGATCCCGACGCCATCGCCAAAGCCCAGGCCGCGGTAGCGAGTCAAGGTAAGGCAAAATGAAAAAGACACTATCAATAGCGATCTACTCACTTCTCTTAACTGGAATCGCAATCACTCTCTCTTGTGGAATGCCTTATACACACTCGACCACTCAAGAGGAGATAGAGAATGCAGCGAAAAACTTTTCCTATATCGTAGATGGATGCCTCGAAGGTTCAGCATCGATAGCGAAGGAAGAGACTAAACTCTGCGATTGCCCTGAGGGTGGTAGGATCGATGAAAACTCCGAGACCGGAACTTTGACGGTAAGCAGCTGCGTCTCAGAAGATAACCTGACCTTCAACGGAACTTTCACTCGGAACGAGGATAACACTATAGACATGGATATGAGTGAATTTGGAAATTGCGTCGATGTGTCGGGCACGGATGTCGGAATCGATCCTGATACCGGCTGCAGCGGAGAATTCACCATGACATGCATAGAGATAGGACAAACCTGCGTCTACTCCGACCCTGCAGAGGGCGCAGATCGGTGTGATGTCACCTGCACACCACACACGACCTAAATTACGCGAGCACTCATAAATCTATTTAAAACAATTGGTTAGAGGACTAGATCGTACTCAAATAAAGCAAACGCACCGGTATATGATCGGTGCGTTTGAGCTCATCAAAAGGTGCTTGATTAATAACAGGTTATTTGTTAGTTGCCCGAGCCACTTGAGAGATTGATCAATATAAAGCTCCCATCGTCTAGCGGTCTAGGACATTGCCCTCTCAAGGCAGAAACACGGGTTCGAGTCCCGTTGGGAGCGCCAAAAGAAAAGGGATACCAAAGGGTATCCCTTTTTCTTTTGTTATTCTCCTTCGGCGAGACACGGTGTTCGACGACCTTCCTACTGTTCTTGTATAATGCTGAAGTGCCGGTGAGTGGAAACCGCGAACCGGCGCCCCGCCCGGGAGCGCAGAAAAGCCGGAAGATTTTTTGATCTCCCGGCTTTTTTTGTTTTCCCCGAATAGCATTATTTATTCGACGACTCAGATTTCAATCTCACCGGCCCTGGACAGAGCAATCTTCGTCATAATTGGACCAATGATTTCAAAAATAATACTCGTAGCTGTAATCGTAGTGATCACAGCCACACCTATCTCTCGGGCATGGGCGGATGCGATCTGATCGAAATCATGTTTCACTATAAGTGAAAGACCAATTGCAACACCAGCCTGTGAAAGTATTCCCATACCAAGATACTTTTTTATTTTTTCTTCAGCCCTACCCACAGTGGCTCCCAACCAAGCCCCTCCAACCAAACCAAATGATCTGCCAAGTATATAGACTATACCTATCAATCCAAGAGATGGTAAGGCACGAACATTCAAATGGGCACCAGCGAGGCTAAAAAAGAGCACGAACAAAAGGGGCATAATATTTGAAAGTTGGTTTGATATTTTACTAACTATGGAGTGTTTCTGCGTATTAACCAGCGTCAAACCTACCACTATATTCGTCAGAATAAGCGAAAGATGAAAACTGGCCGAGATGCCTGAAGCCACCAATACCGCGGCAAAAGTCAGTATGGTCATATCCCTCTCATCTTTGACCATCTTAGTCAGCTGACGAAGTATAAGTCCCATCGTCACTCCAACTAAGCAGCTAAAAAGAATCTCTCGTGCCGCAACTATCAAACCTGGCAAGATGGGCATATCGTGACCACTCGACTCATGTATCAACAGATTTCTTGCTATTGACGCAGCGAACGCGAAGATAATTATTGCAAGACCATCATCAAATCCGACAACCGCATAGAGCGCCTTCGTCAGAGTTCCCTTTGCTTTGAATTCCTGGATAACGGCAACAGTTCCCGCGGGAGCGCTCGCCGGTGCCATCGCACCAAATATCAGGGATAACGCCAAGTCTTGTGTCAGGGCATAGACTGCTACGAGCACCACACTGAAGGCTACAAGAGATTCAGAGAGGATAATTATAATTATACTTTTACCAAGCTGTCTGAGTGAAGAAAAATTCAATTCCAAACCGATGCTGAACGCGACAAATCCCAGAGCTATTTCATTTATAAATCCAAGCGATTGCAAGACTTTCTCATCAAACCAACCAGTGCCGGACAATCCAATGCTCGCTCCCAGCAGCATATAACCAATCAGTGAAGGGAGCTTCAGCTTTAGCGTCGCACGCCCACAATAGTACGCTAAAAAGATAGTCAACCCAGTTAAAGTCAGTGCACTCATTGGATTACACTCAAATTCCTATTGAACCTGCAACGTATGAGGCAGGTTGAGTTATCAAACATATTTTATCGGCTTTACTAAGTCCTTTAACCGCATTATCGATGCGGCGTATGAATTCATTTGTCCATTTTCTATCGATAACTGATGATACCCTACGGCAAAAGGACGAATCCCTCTCTG
>JABGOS010000083.1 GCA_018645265.1 Deltaproteobacteria bacterium | reverse complement strand
TGCCTCATCGATATTACAGGTGATGCCTGTAACGATCGTGCCTTCTGAAATCTCATCCTCTGGAACCACCATAGTTCCCTTCTTATTTCCAAAGGATGACCTAACTTCAAGCGGGACCCTATACTTAGCAGCTAGTTCCACAGCTCTCGTATGCAATACCTTAGCACCTGCATCGGCTAGTTCCATCATCTCCTCATACGAGGTTCTATCAAGGAGTTTTGCAGAGGAACAGATATTCGGGTCAGCTGTGTATATCCCATCCACATCTGTGAAGATTTCACAGCGTTCAGCATTCAGTGCTGCAGCTAAAGCCACTGCCGATGTATCTGAGCCACCTCGACCTATTGTCGTGATCTCCCCAGACTCACTTACACCTTGAAAACCAGCTACGATTGCAACCATTCCCTGATCCAGCGCTTCTTGCACGGATGTGACATCCATTCGTTTAATTCGGGCTCGCCCATGTTTGTCATCTGTTATTACACCAGCCTGATGTCCGAGGAATGTTTCACAATCGATTCCTATCTCCTTCAAGGTCATAGCTAGTATCGCTATGCTCATCTGTTCGCCAGTCGATAGGAGCAGATCCATATCGCGTGGATTTGGATTTTCCGACACTCCGGAAGCCATCTTGAGAAGTTCATTTGTCTCACCAGCCATAGCTGAAAGTACGACGGCTATCGACTCCCCACCCTTCACACGAGATGCAATTCTAGAGGCAACCGACTTGATACGGTCAATATCTGCTACCGATGTACCACCATATTTTTGGACAATGATATTCATATAGAGCCAACTACTTTCTACCCAGTTTATGTATTGCCATACCGTATACATCCGCTGCTGCTTCCGCAACACTCTCTGAAAGTGTGGGATGAGAATGTACAGTGTTTTCTAGATCCTTTGCCGTGCAACCCATCTTCATTGCCAATGTGACTTCAGATATCAACGAGGTCGCTCCACCTCCAAAGATGTGCACTCCGAGTATTTTTCCTTCTTCGTCAGCATGCAGAATTACCTGGCCTTCTATATTCCCATCGCACAGCGCTTTTCCAGATGCTGCGAAGGGAAATCTACCAGTCTTGAATGCAATTCCATCACTTTTTAACTCTTCAGCAGTTTTACCAACGGATGCGATTTCCGGATCAGTAAAAATAGGTTTAGGTATAGGACCCAGTTCCGTTACTTGATCATCACCAAAGATCGATTCTACAACCGCGGTTCCTTCTGCACTCGCCTCATGTGCAAGCATGCACCCACCGACGACATCACCAATAGCAAATACATCTTTATTGGCAGTCCTAAATCCCTTGTCAATCTCGATAAAACCCTTACTGTCAATGCCGACTCCAGAAGCTTCCAGATTTAAATTCGATGTCGATGGCTTTCTGCCAATAGCCACGAGCACCCTATCAGCCTCAAATGATTTATTTCCAGACAAGGAGAGTTTTACAATATTGCCGTCAACGGTTGCTGATTCTAGAGTGGTGGCGGTATGTATTGAGATACCATTCGCCTTCATATGACGTTCCAGGAGTCTCGATATCGACTTTTCAACCATAGGTAACACGTTAGGCATCGCCTCCACAATTGTGACATTTGAACCGAACGAGTTCATCATGCATGCGAATTCACACCCAACTACACCACCTCCGATAATCGCCAATCTCTTCGGAATATCATTCCAATTAAGCGCGCTATCTGTAGTTACTATCCGATCTTCATCGACCTTCACATTGGGTAGATCTATCCACGTAGACCCAACTGCTATGATGATCTTCTTTGCCTCAACCGGTTTACCATCAACTAAAAGTTCATCCTTAGATTTGAATGATGCCGTTCCTCTTAAAAGGTCAATCTTGTTACCCTTGATGAGTGTCTCGACTCCCGTCTGCAACGCCGATACGATCTTTCTCTTTCTTTCCTGAATAATCTCCATGTCGATACGTATCTCGCCCTTGAGCATGATTCCAAATTCACTAGAGCCCTTGAGTTGATTCGCAAGATGGGCTGATGCTATCATCGCCTTCGTCGGTATACAGCCCTTGTTCAGACAGACGCCACCTATCTGATCACGTTCAATCAATGCGACCTTCGCTCCCAGTTGAGCCGCTCTGACTGCAGCGACATACCCACCAGGTCCCGATCCTATAATTGCAACGTCATATTTTGACATCATGCCTCCGCTTTACAGAATAAAATTCAAGCCGCTCTGACTTGAAATCTATAGAAAATTAATTTCCCTGCTGTTCTCATCGATCACACGAAAGTTGATTGAAATCGCATTCTCCGGTAATTCATCCGGAAACTTATCAGCCCATTCGATTGCTGTCACCCCATCGCTGAAAAGATACTCCTCGATTCCCAGGGAATCCAACTCAGATGGGTCGCCCAAGCGATAAAAATCGAAATGATAGAGTGAAAGCCTTCCACCCAAATATTCATTGATCAGAGCGAATGTCGGTGATCTGACATAAACCGTGGGAGGGATATCCAGGGCACTCGCCAGCCCTTGAACGAAGCAGGTTTTCCCTGCGCCAAGGTCTCCATTCAGAAGAATTATCTCTCCACCCTTCAAATTCCGGGCAAATTCCTCCGCCAACTTTTGAGTCTCTTCAGGAGATTTGGTTAAATGTTTCATGTAATTTCTCTAAGGTATAGCTTTAACCTTCTAACTCTTTAATAACCTTGCTGATTTCCTTAATCAGGTCACTCGTTATGAGTGCCCTCTCACCGTGTTTTTTTGCAGCTAAATCTCCTGCCAATCCATGAATGTAGACCGCCGCAAGGGATGATTCCCATACTGGGATACCCTGCGATATGAACGATGTAATCATTCCTGTGAGGGCGTCCCCCATCCCAGCTGAAGCCATGCCAGGGTTGCCTGTTATGTTTATGCCAATACTTCCTTCAGGACTCGCCACAACAGTATTCATCCCTTTTAGAATAACATAGCATCCATAGTCCTTCGCAAGCTTGCTGGATAGATCAATCCTATTCCCCTGCACCTCTTCAATAGTGATTCCCAGGAGACGGGACATCTCACCAGGATGAGGGGTCAAGACAGTATCGACAGACCTCCTCCTGAGGGATGCGAGTTCGAGAAGATTTAGGGCATCAGCATCGATTACAAGCGGTATTTCACATTTCATGACGAATGCATTCACGAATGCCTTAGTTTCCTCCTGAGTGCCGATTGCTGGGCCTATACATGCAGCCTTCATTGCCTTTAGAACATTCAATGCAGCTTCAAGTCCATCGGTGTGAAAATGCGAGGAACCATGATCGGGTATCATATCGCACATAACCTCCGAGTAGCGCGTATCGAAATATGCGAAGGCCTTTTCAGGTATACAGTAGGTCGTCAGCCCACAACCGCATCTGAGGGCTGATTTGCATGATAGATAGCCAGCACCGAGATGTCCCTTCGATCCAGCGAATACCGCGATATGACCATAGGTTCCCTTATGCGAATCAGGTTCCCTTTTTCTGAAATACTCCCTGAACGAAAGTGGCTCAATCAAGTTGAGCTTGGATTCCAATAGGTCGACTTCGGATTGTGGAATCCCAATATCAACAATTTTTATGACGCCGGAATGCTCAGTTCCCCTTCCAACTACATGACCTATCTTTGGAAGCCCGAAGGTCACCGTATTATTTGCCTTTACAGCCACTCCAAGAGGATGACCGGTATCAGCTGACAATCCGGATGGTATATCGACTGAGAGAACTCTTTTGCCACATGAATTGATTAACTCAATAATCTGCGCAGCGAACCCTGTTACATCATTTTTCAAACCGGTTCCTAAAACCGCATCGATTATTAGCGAGGCCTTTGAAAAAAGATGCAGATGTGAATTCATCTCAAGCCAATCGACAGCTGTAAATATATGGGTGGTGATAGGTGCAAGGAGTTCCCAATTTGCCTTCGCATCCGGCGAAAGAGAAGATTGCTGAGATAGGATAACGACTGATACTGGATAACCCCTCTTTACAAGATGTCTCGCTGCGACGAGTCCATCACCACCGTTGTTACCCTTGCCACAGATAATTAAAACGTCACCCTTCTCCTTATTCGCTAAATGCTCCGCAGCATCGGCGATGCCACTTCCAGCCTTCTCCATAAGTTCAAGGGATGGTATGTGATGCCTCTTTATCGCCAGGCTATCCAAATCGCGCATCTGTTGTGCAGTAACGAGTTTCATAAAAAAGAACCACTGACTATGGACCGTAATTTATTCTCAAGAGGTCGACAGTCAATGGCCTATGGTCAATTCTGTTATCCCTCTATAACTACATTCGCAATTCCATAGTCACCATCATGAGAAAGCATAAGGTGGGTATTCTTAATATCAGCCTTCTCGGCAGATCCCTTAGCCTTGCCATAGAGATTTACAACAGGACGATTGTTCTTCTGATCCACCTCGATATCTTTGAAGTGAATCCCCTTCTCCCCTCTCGGGAAAAGTGCCTTCATGAACGCTTGCTTCGCGGCATACCTAGTTGCAAATCGCTGAGCAGGATGCTTCTTCGTGTTGCAATATTTAATCTCACGATCGGTAAAGAGGCGCTTCAAAAATCGATTTCCCCATCTGTAGATGATCGATTCAAAACGTCTGACATCAATTAGATCGATACCAATTCCTATAATCATACCCTACCCTCCAGGATATTCTTCATTTCATGAACCGCTCTTTCAATTCCTACACGTATGGAACGAGCTATAATGGAATGGCCTATATTATATTCCACTACAGCTGGAAGTGCTTCCACAACGCGTGAAGTATTTTCATAATTTAAACCATGGCCCGCACACACTCTCATACCAGCCTTCGCAGCATATCTCGTAGCCACCATCAGTCTTTCCAGTTCCCTCGATGCTGAGATGTCATCCAACGCATCACAATATCGACCAGTATGAAGTTCGATGGTATTCGTGCCAACTGCCAAGGTCGCATCAATCTGTTCGATGTCAGGGTCTATAAACATGCTAACAGTTATGCCGGCACCTGTCAGACGTGAAACAATTTCTTTTAGATGATCTCTGCTGGAATTAACATCGAGGCCACCCTCCGTGGTTAACTCTTCCCTCTTCTCAGGAACAAGCGTCGCTGTGTCTGGCAAAGTGTTGAGTGCTATTTTGAGAATTTCCTCTGAGGCAGCCATCTCGAGATTTAATGGCACTTGAATAGAACTCTTCATCCTTTCAAAATCAGAATCCTGAATATGTCGCCGATCCTCTCTCAGGTGAATTGTAATTTGATCAGCTCCGCCGCGTATTGAACAAATTGCCGCTTCGACAGGATCAGGATACGATGTTCCCCTGGCCTGCCTAATCGTTGCAACATGATCGACATTTACTCCGAGTAAGACCAACTTCAGCCCTCCAAAATAATCTAGGTAAGATGCGACGAGATAAGGCCGGCAAGCTCACTGGCCATATTCTTGATTCGATCGCGATTTGGTCCTTCAACGAGAACTCTCGCAACATTCTCAGTTCCGGAATAGCGAACAATAAGCCTACCATCGGCACCAAGTTCGCCTTCAAAACTACGCATAGCCCTGTTCAACTCAGGTATAGTTGAAAGATTGCACTTCTTAAGAACGTTTATATCGACCTGTACCTGCGGATATGGGTCGAATATCTTTGAAAGATCGGACAGCGACTTTCCACTGTTTCTCATTGCAGCAAGAACCTTCAATGACCCCAAGATGCCATCACCGGTCGTGTTATGATCCATGAATATCATATGCCCCGATTGCTCTCCACCAAGGTTATACCCACATTCGCGCATCGCAGCGATTACATATCTATCACCGACACGAGTCCTTACGACGTTGATTCCGTTGTCCCTCATGGCTGCATCCAGTGCCAGGTTGCTCATTATCGTTGCTACGAGTGTATTACCATTCAATTTGCCGCGCCGTTTAAGGTCGAGTGCTGCCAGTGCCATGATGACGTCACCATCAACGATCCTCCCTTTTTCATCACACATGATAACTCTATCGGCGTCACCATCGAGGGCAATACCTGCATTAGCTCCAAATTTTTCAACGAGTTCACACATCTTCTTTGGATGAAGCGAACCACATCCATCGTTTATGTTAGTGCCATCAGGATGTGTTCCAATCTCAATTACTTCTGCACCAAGTTCTTGAAATACCGTCGGTGCAACTCGATACCCAGCCCCATTTGCGCAATCGACAACTAAGCGCAGACCTTCCAAAGTTTCCGAATAGGGAAAAACCTCCTTCAGAAATTGGATGTAGCGCCCAGCTGCATCTTCAATTCTAAACGCCTTACCTATCTCACTGCCGGTTGGGCGGCTGATCCCTGCCAGATCCTTTTGAACCAGCTGTTCTATACTTCTTTCATAATCGGTAGAGAGTTTAAAACCGTCACTATCGAAGATCTTTATTCCATTGTTAGAATATTCGTTATGCGATGCTGAAATGACAATTCCTGCATCTGCCCTCATAGATTTTGCGATAAAAGCAATTCCCGGTGTGGGAAGCGGACCGACCAACATAACATCGACACCCATTGAGCATATACCTGATGCAAGAGCAGTTTCCAGCATGTAGCCGGAAACACGGGTATCCTTCCCTATAACGATTCTGTGTTTGTGAGTACCGTTTGTGAATATGTTTGCAACGGCTCTGCCCAATTTTAGGGCAATCTCGGGCTCCATGGGGGTCATATTCGCAATTCCACGAACCCCATCCGTACCGAAAAGCTGTGTAAGATTATTGTCCATAAACAAAAAATCTCCCCATTGAGAGATGCAGCGATATATATAAAATTGACAGAAATATCAAGTAAATAGAGCTATGCAGCGAAGAGTCTAAACTAGCCAGAGGGTAATTACCTTAGTAGATAATACATATCGAGAAATCTTTTTGCTTGAAGTACATCGTGTAGACGAAGAATATCCGCTCCCCCCTCAATTGAGGCCGGTATAGTCCCTAAAGTAGCTTCAAGTCTTTCTTTAACATTCAGGTCTAATGTACTGCCTATAAAGGATTTTCTTGATGCACCAACAAGAAGAGGATAGCCTATCTTCTTAAAAACACTAAGATTACGCAAAATATCTAAATTATCCTCAGGGCTCTTTCCAAAACCAATCCCCGGATCCAATATTACATTATCCGCCCCTATACCTGCTTTTACAGCCTCTTTCGCGGAGTCCTCAAGAAAGTTCGCTATTTCAGCAAGCAGGTTATTATACGAAGTGGAGTTCTGCATATTTCTCGGTGTCCCCTTCATATGCATAAGACAGATTGGTTTCTCTGAAACCCTAGCCACTTCAAAGATCTCTCCATCGAACCTACCAGCACTGATGTCATTGATCATATCAGCGCCAACCTCTATCGCCTCCCTAGCTACAGGTGCCTTATTCGTATCTATCGATATAGGAACATTAGAAGATTTTCTTATTCCCTCTATAACAGGAATAACCCTCTTCAATTCTTCCTTGAGATCGACAGCGTCCGCACCTGGCCTAGTTGATTCCCCGCCAATGTCGAGAATATCCGCTCCGTTCTCTGCCAGTTTCAGAGCATGTTCGATAGCCCTGGTAGCAACTAAGAAATTACCCCCGTCCGAAAAGGAGTCGGGGGTAACATTTACTATGCCCATCAGGGCAACTCGATTTGAATTTAATGTATATGTGCCGATCTTCATCTTAACTATGCTGAATCAGTTGCAGGCTTCGTGGAGGTTTTCTTTACCTTCTTCTTCTCCTCCTTCTCTTCCTTTGATTTGTCCTTACCATCTGGTCCGTCAGAGCTATCCTTCTTCTTAGACATGACGATTGTTTCTCCCCTCATAACCTGATCGATATTGTCTGCAGTCAAGGATTCGTGCTCCAATAGCGCTTGCGCCAATCTCTCGATTTGATCCTTATGTTGGGAACATATCTCCTTAGCCTTGTCATACCCAGCTGTTACAAATCGTCTTACCTCAGAATCGATATCCCTGGCTGTCTCCTCACTGTAATCCGTGTGTCTAGACATCTCACGTCCAAGAAATATCTGCTCCTCCTTTTTCCCGAAGGCGAGCGGGCCCATTTTTTCACTCATACCCCATTCGCAGACCATTTTCCTGGCAAGGCCAGTGGCTCGTTCGATATCATTTCCAGCGCCAGTCGTTGGTTGATTAAATATCAAATCCTCCGCAGCCCTGCCACCCATCAGAATTGCGATGTTATTCTCGCAGAACAGCTTATTCTGTGTGTAGCGGTCATCCGTGGGCAATTGCTGTGTTAAACCAAGAGCAGCTCCCCTAGGAATGATCGTGACCTTATGAATAGGATCGGTTCCCGGAAGATGTTTAGCAACTAGCGTATGTCCAGCCTCGTGGTAGGCGGTATTTTGCTTCTCATCATCTGAGATGATCATGCTCCTGCGCTCGGTACCCATGAGAACCTTGTCCTTTGCCAACTCAAAATCGCTCATCTCCAGAAGTTTTTTACTGGCCCTTGCCGCAAGAAGAGCTGCTTCATTGACAACATTTTCAAGATCAGCGCCTGAAAAGCCTGGTGTCCCCCTGGCGATTGTCGAGAGATTGACATCCTCAGCTAACGGTTTATTTGCTGCATGAACCTTGAGGATAGCTTCACGCCCACCTACATCCGGCGGTGGAACGATGACTCGCCTATCAAATCTACCGGGTCGAAGAAGCGCCGGATCCAAAACATCAGGACGGTTTGTTGCAGCCATGATTATGACACCTTCATTTGACTCAAAGCCATCCATCTCAACCAGTAGCTGATTCAAGGTCTGTTCACGCTCATCGTGACCACCTCCTAGACCTGCTCCGCGGTGGCGACCGACAGCATCGATCTCATCTATGAATACTATGCAAGGCGCATTCTTCTTACCCTGATCGAAGAGATCACGAACACGTGCAGCTCCAACGCCGACAAACATCTCGACAAAATCAGAACCTGAGATCGAAAAGAATGGCACACCCGCCTCACCAGAAACAGCTCGCGCCAAGAGCGTTTTACCCGACCCTGGAGGCCCCATGAGCAGGACACCCTTAGGAATCCTTCCACCCAGCACAGTAAACTTTTTAGGTTCACGTAGAAATGCGATGATCTCCCGCAGCTCATCCTTCGCTTCCTCTACACCCGCAACATTTGCGAATGTGATCTTCTTTTGATTGTCGGCAAGCAGTTTCGCCTTACTACGGCCAAAACTCATTGCTTTTCCACCACCAACCTGAATTTGACGCATTGAGAAGAAGAAAAAGCCGAAGAGCAGGAGCATCGGCAGCCAGGATATGAGCATCGTTTGCCAGAAGGGTGTCTCACTCTTCTTCAAATATTCGATTTTGGTATCCGTCTTTTCAAGAGCGGCAAGCGCCCTCTCGCTGTCGATTGGGCCTATAGTCTCAAACTTAGCACCGCTCTTATATTCCGGCTTAAATTTACCCCGATAGTCATCCTGCTGAATCGTGACCGACTCAACCTCTGAGCTCGATATAGATCTCAGAAACTCTGAAAAACTGATTTTTTCAGCGTGCTGAACCGGTTGATTCATAATGTGAAGGACTGAAAGAACCATAAGCACTATGATCAACCACAGTGCTATGGTCTTATGTGTCTGCTTCATATTCGGTTTTTTCTTAATGGGCATTTATTCCTCCCTAGATACCTAATTTTTATGAATATATGGAATAGTTTTGTAGAAAGCAAGCTTGGAGCTCTGTAAACTCACCTCATTTTCTAGCTACCTATCACATTTTGTCTTGCACCTGCGTAAAGTGAGGAGCTCGCCTTTTCTTTCGAACTTCCATCTACTCGGTAATCTGTAGGATCCTTTCCCCTCTTTTGAAAGCGTGATCCGATCTATCTTATCCAGCTGGTCTGAGTTAAGGTCCTTTAAACTACCGGCGGCCCTCTCGAAGGCTTTCATCATCACCCTGTATCGTATTCCCTTTGGAAGAAGTTGAACAGGCGCACGCGACATGCTGAGCAGCCCCTTCCCTTCCTTAATAAGAGCATCCTCAAAGGATTCATCTGCAACCATGCCAAGGGCATCATCATCACTCGCAATACGAATGGACATGGAATGTAAAGACTCCACTATCCTTGGATTAAACTTCTTGAGAGCTGGAACAAGTTCGTTTCTAATGGAATTTCGTGAATAGTCAGATTTTAAATTAGTAGAATCCACTTCATATTTTAGTTTCCGCTTCTTTGCATATTCCTCTAATTCAGACTTTGAAAAAGGCAGTAGGGGTCTGATTAGCTTGAGCCCCCCCATTTTGGATACCGATTGGATACCAGCAAGCCCTCTAAGTCCTGATCCCCTTATCATATGAAGGAGTATCGTTTCAGCCTGATCATCCATGTGATGTGCTGTAGCGACGCTCTCTAAATTATATCGGCTTGCAATATCTTGATAATATTTAAATCTAATTTCACGAGCAGAATTTTGGAGGTTTTTCCCCTCTCTGGGTTTTTTCCTTAGAATCTCAACTGGAATAGAATATTCATTTGCTGCCTCAAAAACAATATTTTCATCCCTATCCGATTCCCTCCCCCTCAAATTATAATTGACATGCGCAACGACAATCTTGAGCGACATCTTCTTCGCAACTCTTGCGATCAGATCGAGGAGGACGATCGAATCGATTCCACCAGACACACCGACAACCAAGCCATCACCATCTGCGATGATACCTTCCTCTGAAATATGTTTCTTGAATTTAGATAAGAGCATAATTCTCTACCAGTCACTCTTGCGATATATCGCTATACCTTCAGCGTAGTGCTTTGCAGATTCTACGATCATGCGATGTTGTTCATCGGTAATCTCCCTCTTTACTTTAGCAGGCATTCCAATCACCAATGAGCGCGGCGGTACTTTCATACCTTCTGTAATGAGTGCGCCTGCACCGATGATGCTGCCTTCACCGACATGTGCGCCATTCATGATAACAGCGCCCATTCCTACGAGCACGTTATCCTCTATCGTACATCCATGAAGAAGCGCCCTGTGCCCAACCGTTACATCATTCCCTATCGTAAGTGCATTTGTGTAATCGACGTGGAGAACGGATAGATCCTGTATATTACTCCTATCCCCTATCCTTATTGGCAAACAATCACCTCTGACAACTGCCCCAAACCATACACTCGATTGATCACCGAGCGTAACGTCACCGATCACCGTAGCATTCTTTGCGATATATGCTGAATCCGAAATATTAGGAACTTTATCCTCAATAGCTCCGTGCATAAATATTCCTCCACTTATTTCTCAGTTCTATTAATAGTGCAGAAATAGGTATCGCCGTAAATGCCCCTAAAGCATTTGCAATCGCATCAGCCCATTCCGCATCCCGATATGGAATGTATATCTGAAATATCTCTGTCATACCCCCATAGAGCGTGGCAATCAGTGCAGCGATATAGGGTGTTATTTTTTTAGCCCTCAAGGGCGTTAAGCGTAGTGACCATCTGATCATGATCGAAAGAAAGAAATATGCGACAGCATGATTCACCTTGTCCGCATAAGGATGGTTGGGTTGATTTGTAAGCAATATAAACGACAAATACATGACTACCGCCGCATACGATATCGTCACTGCCCAGCGCATCACACGCTTAATATTTTGATTCCTAACGTTTACCATTATTTGTCTCTGATTTTGTCTTGGGAGTAAAATCTACATCTTGTACTTGCCAAAATCTTCCGGTGAGAGATTCTCAAGAATTTCGGTCCATTTCTTCCTACTCTCCTCTTCGTTGGTATCTTCTTGAGAGAGGTCGATCTTACGGGATTTTTCAATGACATGTCTTGAGACAAAGATCGGTGCCTTCGTTCGAAGAGCAAGTGCAATGGCATCGGATGGACGTGAATCCAAAACGATCTCTTCAGCTGAACGCTTCAGCCATATCTTTGCATAAAAGGTGTTGTCGGCAAGATCATTCACCTCTACCCGAAGCACCTCAACATTTGTGGTCTCCAATATGCTCTTGATAAGATCATGCGTCATCGGCCTTGAAAGCTTTATCTGCTCAAGCTCTGTAGCGATAGCGCTAGCCTCAATAAGACCTATCCATATTGGCAATGCACACTTCTCATCCATATCCTTGAGAATGATTATAGGCATATTCGTAAATGGATCGATGGTAAGCCCTGTGACCTTCATCTTCACTTGTGAGTCATCACCGTTCTTTGAATCTCTATCATTCATCCTATCATCTCCCCCGCAAGAGAATTTTTATGAGCTGCGGTTACTCTCACAGGCACTATATCCCCAATTAGGTCAGGATTTCCAGAGAAATGTATAATCCTGTTATCAGGCATACGCCCCGTCAAGAGGCCTCTATTCATGCGATCCAAGCTATACACGAGGGCCTCGACATCTTTACCTATCAGGGCTTCGTTCTTTTTCATTGAAATGAGCCTTTGAAGAGCCAAAATCTTCTCAAGTCGCTCCTCCTTAACAACCTTTTCGACATCATCTGGGAGCTGCTCGTATGCGAACGTTCCAGGCCTTGGGGAATATTTAAAAGCAAATATTGAATCGAACTCCACCTCTTCCATCAGCTCAAATGTCATCTGAAAATCAGCATCGCTCTCACCACAGAAACCCACTATCAGGTCAGTCGTAATGGAGATATCAGGACTTGCTTTGCGAAGCCCCCTTACAATTTCAATATAGCGTTCTCTTGTATACCCTCTCCTCATCCTCTTCAATGTCTCGTTTGCACCCGATTGAAGTGGTAGATGGATGTGGGGACAGAGTTTTTCGTTCTGTCCATATTCTAAAATAAGGTCCTCCCCAACATCCTTCGGGTGTGGCGAGGTGAAACGAATCCTATCAATTCCTGTTTCATCCGATATCAGACGTATGAGTTTGGCAAAAGTGACATCTTTTGTAGAACTGTTGGATCGCTTCGAATGATACGCATTAACATTTTGTCCGAGGAGTACTGCCTCGCGGTTACCAAGTTTAGCAAGTTGATCAATTTCCGCAACGATCTCCTCTGGGGAACGGCATACTTCCTTACCGCGCACACTAGGTACTATGCAGTATGAACACGCGCAGTTACAGCCCTTCATAATCGATACGAAGGAGCTTGATGCTGGAGCAACCTCCTCAGGAAGCTGATCTAAAAAAGTATATTCTTCCGGTGTATTCACGAGTTCAACGGATAAACCTCGTTTTTTACGCTGTGCATGATCCAGGAGCTCAGGCAATTTGTTGATCTGGTCGGGACCAAAAACGAGATCGAGATGAGGATACTTATCAAACAGAGATTCCTTATCCTGCTGTGCGACACAACCACAGACTCCAATGATAGTATTAGGATCTCTCTCCTTATAGATCGTTGTGCGACCTATCTGGCTAATAGCCTTATGATGAGCTTTCTCCCTAATCGTACATGTATTGAATAGTATTAATTGAGCATTCTCAGGTTCATCCGTCGACTCAAAGCCCAACTCCTTCAAGATCAAGATGATCTTTCGCGAATCATGCTCGTTCATCTGGCAACCGAAGGTTCGGATGTAGACGTATTTTTGATCGTTTTTATACATGCGGAAAGTAATATTTATGCAGGTTTGGTCTCTGCAACATCTTCATCAACTGGCATGAGGAGTTCGGCAAACTGATTATGTTGAAGCGTGGTCAAAAACTTCTGGAGTCTCTCATCGGACTCCTGAAGCTTCTCACCAAAATGAGATGTCATCGCCGTATGAAGTTCCGAATAGCTACTCCTTCCATCTATTCTCTTCCACACAAAGCTGCCAAACTCATCGAGAGAGACTCGCATAAAAGGGCGTTTCAATCTAGGCTGAAGCCATCTCGCAAGCGGCCCTTTCCTAAAACGTGGAACTAGAAGGACGGCCCTTTCTTCAGGGCCATCCTCCCATTCCAGTATCTGTTTCGGTACTATATTATCCCATTGCACTTGGTGGTGCTGCTTCATCTGGTCTACCTGCCTTTGAAAGTGGTACTTTAATCATGATTATCGCCAATATTAGTAATACTATATAGCCAGTCCATGCTGCAGGAGTTGCGAATATATGCGGCATAGTTATGTGGAAAAATGCCAACGCTGCTATTACAAGACCAAGAAGAGCCTCTCCAGCGATAAAACCGGACGCAATCAATATGCCCGCGTTATCCACACGTATTTTCTGTGGTTCATTAAGTTTTTTACGCTTCGCAATCGCCTCTATGATGTATTTGATTACTCCACCTGTGAAAATTGCAAAAGTTGTATGGATTGGTAAGTACATTCCAACAGCGATCAACATCGGGCTCGGCGCACCAATCAATATCAGTGCAACTGACATGAAGGCACCAGTCATCAGAAGTGGCCAGGCCATCTTTCCAGTTATAATACCCTTTGCGAGCATCGCCATCAGACCTGCCTGTGGTGCTGGTAATGCCTTTCCACCAAAACCCGTTCCGCCTGCATTAATGTCACCCTGATGTAGAACGAGGAGCGGGAGAAAAAGAACCGCACCAGCGAAGATCACACCTATAATTTCACCGACCTCCATCTTCCATGGAGTACCGCCGAGGATGTGTCCAACCTTCATGTCCTGGAGCATGTCACCAGCTACTGCGCTAGAGCAACAGACTACCGCTGCAACACCAAGTGCTGCTGCAACACCGGCTGCACCAGTTACACCAACAGCCACCATCAGGAGAGCTGCTATAATGAGTGTCGAAAGCGTAAGTCCTGAAACAGGGTTGTTGGATGAACCTATAAGGCCAACAAGATATCCTGCTACCGCTGCAAAGAAGAAACCAGCAACACCGAGAATCATTGCAGAGATAAGTGCGCCTGCAGTACTGCCACAGTAATAGTAATAAAGAGCTGCCATCAGTATCAAAAAGATACCCACGAGTGGGAAGATCACTTTGAAGTTGATATCCTTATCAAGTCTACTCTGAGCCTCACCACTTTCAGCAGCCTTCTTTACATCGGTGAAGGATCTCGCGATACCACCGAAAAGCTGCTTGCGCATCTTCCAAAGCGTGTAAGCAGCGCCGACTACCATGCCACCCACTGCGATAGGACGTACCATGGATTTCCAAACGTGGTACGTAAGTGCTTCCCAACCTAGTGGTGTTGTGCCAATCCCATCAGGCATCGTGCCTACTAGAGCTTCCAATTCCGGTCCAGTGAAATACATCAGAAGCGGAATAAAAAGTGCCCAACCCAAGATGCCGCCAGCAAATACAATACTCGCGAGTCTTGAACCGATTATATAGCCGACACCTAGATAGGCGGGACTGATTGCAGGCGTGCTCGCCATGAAGCCACCGCCACCAGGAATTTGAGTTACAATATTGTTTCTGCTGGTTACGAACGTAACCGCACTCTTTGAAAAGTGTATAAATTTTTCCCATGAATGAGCAAAGAGGTGCAACTTTGCAAAAATCTCTGTCAGTGCACCAACGGTCATCGCGCCGAGAAGAAGTTTTGCTCCGGTACCGCCAGATCTCCCTGCCTTATGAATTTCAGCTGCAGCTACCGATTCTGGAAATGGCAATGTCGCCTCTTCCACCATCGTGCGTCTGAGGAGAGTCACAAAAAGAACACCCAAGATACCACCGACCATCATGATAGCGGTAGTCTCCAGGTAGTGACCTACAGTGCCAAACTCCTTCCAGATTCCGGCTATGACAAAACCTGGGATTGTGAATATTGCACCTGCGACTAGAGCTTCACCAACGCTTGCTGTAGTCCTCGCAATATTCTCCTCAAGAATTGACCCTTTGAATATACGAAGTACTGCCATTGCGACTACAGCAGCTGGAAATGCTGCTGCAACGGTCACACCGGCTTTTAGACCCAGGTATGCGTTAGCTGCACCCAGGACAACTGCCATCACAATACCGAGCAGAACGGCCTTGAAGGTAAGTTCCTTCATGTCAGTCTTCTCAGGAACGTAAGGTACGTGTTTAGCCATCGTCACTTCCCCCTTATGAATTGGTTAACGATCAATCAAAGCGTACGCCATGTGTCTCAAGGTAAGGCACTGAAAATCCCTCAACAGCGACAGACCTGTGAAGCTGAACTATTCTCCAGGACTCGCCGCGTTTCTCCGCAACACCTGTAAAACGTATTGGGCACTTATGCTCATTACCTACCACCTTGAAATTGCCGGACAGTTCCTCAGAAAACCATGCTACATTTCCATCCTGTGAAAAGTGGATGACTGGATTGCCCCTTTCCCACCTGACCTCTTCGACCGCATGAAAGAAACGCTTCCTGCTATGACTGAATTCTTCCCAGCCATGCCAGCTCTCCCCCTCATCCGTACCGTATGCGACGAGATTCGAATCATTCGCAACAGAACTCTGTATTGAGTCGATATCCCCCTGGTTATAGGCATCCAGATAGCCATTGATTAGAGCAGTTACTGATTGAATATCATTGTCAGCCATGTGTCCCCCTTCCCTAATGAAATGTAAGTTCATGAAAAGACTGCATTTCATAACACGGGAACATAAAAAGGCAAGAACAATTGGATTTTTAAGGGGATTTGACTTTTCTCGATAATTCACATAGTTACGAATGACAATTAGCATATAATTATCTTCATTATATGAAATCAAGGGGGGAAGTGATGACACAGGAATTCAAGCCTTTTGTACCTGAAAAAACCAATCTTCCAGAGTTTACTCTCAAAGCCATAATTCTTGGTGTTTTGATGGCAGTTGTCCTGGGTGCAGCTAACGCATACCTGGGTCTCAAAGCTGGAATGACAATTTCTGCGGCATTCCCTGCAGCTGTTATATCTATAGCGGTTTTTAGACTCCCATTTCTTAGGGGCTCTATTCTTGAACAGAATATAGCTAGAACGACTGCGAGCGTGGGCGAAGCGCTCGTTGCCGGAGCGATCTTCACAATCCCGGCGTTCGTCATGGTTAATGTCGGGGGTGAACGACTTTGGACGACATTCCACTACTGGGAAGTCTCCATCATTCTCCTGATAGGTGGAGTAATCGGAATACTTTTTGTTATTCTACTCAGGAGAACTCTTGTAGTTGATGCCGATCTTCCATTTCCAGAGGGGTTAGCTTGTTATGAAATCGTAAAATCTGGACAGGAAGGCTCAAGCGGAGCGAAATACGTATTCGGCGCACTGGGGCTCGGAGTTCTGATTGAAATGCTCAAAAATTGGGGTGGTTTTCCGATCATCAAAGAGGGAATGGAATGGTTTATAGCGTTTCCACGCTCGATCATTCATCATTATAATTCTTCGAAACAGGCTCTGGCGGATATTCACTATGAGGGAGGCATGGAAATTCACTCACCTCTCTCCTCTCCTGCACTGTTGGGTGTTGGCTATGTTATCGGTCCAAAGTATGCCTGTATTAACTTTGCGGGTGGTGTTCTTGCCTGGCTTGTCCTCATACCGTTGGCCATCTTTGTAAATCCAGGAGGGATGGAACAGCTAGCCGTAGAGGGTGTGCGTCTTGGTCATGCTGATGTTACATATACCGTGTGGAAAAACCTAATTCAACCGGTCGCAGTTGGAGCAATGCTCGTTGGATCATTATATACCCTATGGGGTCTCCGTAGCTCACTGAAGAATGCTCTCGGTGGGATCTTTTCAAAACGCGGCTCCCAATCCCAACCACAGGGTAGATTGGAGAAAGATTTAAATCTCAAATGGATCTTCATCAGTGCAATTGTTTTAGTTATACCGATGGCCTTCCTCTACTACTATTTCTGTGACAATGTCGTAGGTGCTATAGTCGCCTCGGTAGTGATGCTAATTACAGCCTTCCTCTTTGCAGCTGTAGGCGGATGGCTCGTAGGTCTCGTTGGGAATTCAAATCAACCTGTCTCCGGTTTAACGCTTTCTACATTGATAATTGCTGCGCTAGTTATGGTTCTCTTCGGCGTAAAGGGAATCCCAGGTATCGCCGCCGTATTAGGCGTTGCGGCTGTAGTTTGCTGTGTCGCATGTATGTCGGGTGATATGATTCAGGATCTCAAGGTTGGACAGCTCATTGGAGGCACACCTTGGAAGATGGAGCTTGGTGAAATCATAGGTACGGTTCTTGTAGCCTTCGTTTTAGTATTTCCGATCATCATCTTACATAACGGCAACATAGCTGCTGGAGGAATGGGCATTGGAGGCACCGAGCTACCTGCACCGCAGGCAGGTCTTATGGCTCAACTTGCCACTGGAATTGTAAGTGGTGAGATGCCATGGGGACTCGTTGTGATCGGCATGTGTTTTTCATTTGGACTCATCCTTGTGAAAGCACCAGCACCCATGCTCATTGCAGTCGGCATGTATCTTCCCTTTGAAACTACATTTGCAATTTTCGTAGGTGGCGCTTTCAAATGGATAGCCGATGTCATTGCGAAACGCAGGGGGATAGCCGAGGATGGTCAGGAGGGAAAAGGTATTCTGATAGCTTCCGGCTTCATTGCTGGGGAGGCTATAACAGGTGTTCTCCTGGCAGGTCTTGTGCTTCTTGGGATACCATCCTTAGCACAGTATTTCTTCGGAACAGCTGAGCTAGGTATACAGGAAAATTACGGAGGCTGGCTATCGATATTAGTATTCGCAGTAGTTGCTTATGCCTTGATTTGGATACCTCTGAAGAAAAAGAAGGCTTAAGGATAGCCAGTAGCTGTTCCAATTATCTCTAACATTCACCGAACTTGAATGTGTGTTTTGTGTATAATATTATTCAGGTAAAAATGTGATAACTACAGGTTAGTTTAGAAACCTTTTTCAATCTTTAGTTCGTCGATCAATCTTTCGATTTCATCTTCGTAGGTGGAATCGTCAAATGAGAGTTCTTCCGGATCATCGAAACCGAATTCGCGCTCGATATCCTTATCAAAATTAGAGGAGCGCAAATTCTCCTTTATGATGTCCATATATCTATCTGGATGCTTTTTGCAGATGTAATTGATGTAAGCATTGAGCTTTTTCGCAGAGCGTTCCCTCTCAACTTCCTTAATCACCCTCCAATTTCTGAGATAATGTAGACGACAATATCCCTTCGTTGTAGCGGCGTTTTTACAATTCCTATCTTTGCAGATCTTTATGCGAGCCATTTTTTAAGTCTATCCATTGTTAATCGTTACTTTTTAGCAAATATCAGCAGATCTCCTGTTCGTCAACCTAAAGCCATTGAGCTTATTGAAGCGTTTTATCCGGATCTTCAGCCAGCTTCGCCCTTTCAACCGCTTTTTTAAATTTATTATGTCTCTCGAGTCCTTCCTCCCTCTCCTGCTCTATCTCCAACCTAAGCCCAGGGCTGAAGGTCTCTGAAGTCTTCTTCCTCTCATATCTACGATCGATAATAAAAATACCGACCATAAATCCTAAGAGCAGCACTAAGAAAACCGCGCCCACAACATACCAGAACATTTTTAGTCCTCTAATCTCTCAATTAAACTCGATTTTATCTCTTCCAAATGCTCAGTTGAGGTGACCTTCTCACCAGCCTCATCCCTTATATAAAAGACATCGATCACACGGTCAACATGTGTTGTTATTCGGGCCCGATCTATCGTTAGATGTAGATCACGAAGAGTAGAGGCTACAATATAGAGCAAGCCTTGCCTGTCATTCGCATGAATTTCAATCACCGTCTCCGTTTCTGAGACATCATTATCGACCGCGACCTCCACGCTATTAACTCTAGCTGATTTACTCATGATAGTTGGCTTGAACCTATCCTCAAACAAAGTGCCTATATCCCTTTCGCCGAGTACTACATCTGTCATTTCCTTGCGAATCTGTTTCCATTTTTCAGGGTTCTCAAATGGCCTATCCATGGAATCAGTAATATGGAACACATCCATAGCGATACCATTTTTGGAAGTGTACAATTGTGCATCAATGATATTAGCACCTGCTGCGGCTAAAACCCCAGTAATCTCTGCAAAGAGACCTGGCTTATCCTTGGTGACCATCGAAAATTCGGAGCATCCTTTCTCAGGAACGCTCTTCGAAATCGTCGACAATGGCTCACTATCTATCTCCCTGGACATCATCATGTGGGCGGAAATAGTTTCCGGAGTTGTATGAAAGAGATATCGCTCAGGAAGTGAATTCAGATGATCATCCAAATCCTTATCGGATGTAGTCTTTCCTAATATCTTCAGAGCTTCTCTTTTTTTGTGCGCAGTCTCAGATCTTCGCCCCTCGGTCGTTATCCCTCCCTCCCTCATGGAGTCCAGCGTATTGCGATAGAGATCTGAGAGGAGGCTCCCCTTCCATTCATTCCACACATTTGGTCCAATTGCCTTTATATCGGCATATGTCAAAATGTAGAGTATGGAGAGGATCTCTGGGGATTTGAATGACTGCGCAAATCGATTCAGCAGATTTATATCACTGATATCCCTTTTGAAAGCGATTTTTGCCATAGTGAGATGGTATTTTACAAGAAATGCTACATCGGTTGCATCCTCCTCACTATACCCTAGGCCTTTTACTATATCATAGGCTAGCACCGCACCCTTTGATGAGTGCCCGCCCCCCCTACCTTTCCCAACATCATGCAGAAGAGCTGCGAGCATAAGAATATGTGGCCTTCCTACTTTTGATAAAGCATCCTTTAGGTGCGGATCAATATCCTTCTTTCCAGAATGAATTTTAGCTATCTCATGAACAGTTCTAATTGAATGCTCACCTGCAGTGTAGATATGAAAGCCGTCATGCTGCACGAGATTAATTATAGGTTTCATTTCATGAAACCATTTCGTAAGATAATTACACTCATGCATATCGCGAAGCGTAGTACCTATTGAGGTATAATTTGAAAATATATCTTGCCAGATATGATTGACTGCATCGGACGATCTCACTGTCTCCGGAATACTCGAAAGATGAGCTATATTATCCTTCGTCTCAGGATCCATTTTGATAGATCTTCGCTTCGCGAACGCAAATGCCTTTAATATCTTCTTATGATCCTCCAATGCTGAAGCACCCTCTATCGATAAAGTTTTATGCTCAGTCAGATAAATTCCATCCTCCAACTTCCTTCGCATAAATAAGCGTCTTACAGTATTGCCTGGGAAAAGAACCCTGCGTATCCTCTCCAAAGCTCTATCACAGAGAAGATGCACCCTCAATGCATGCTCATAGTATGAGCTCATCAACTCTTCAGTGTGGTTCACACCGTTTCCTGATGAAATTCCCATACGTATTGCCACTTCACCCTGAAGATTCTCGCTCAGCCGGTCCCCTCTTTTTTTCTCAATAACATGCAGACAATCTCTTATCTTCCAAATGTAACGCAATGACTCGATGAGTTCATATCGAGCTCTCTCCCTGGGAATCGACCTTCGAAATGCGTCCACCTTCTTTTCAGAGAATGAAATCGCATTTGATATCCAATCTAAAGTATGAAAATCGCGCAAGCCTCCTTCACCTTCCTTGATGTTCGGTTGAAGGAGATATATAGTATCCCCATAACGCTTTAGGCGATCGTCCCTCTCAGCGATCTTATCTCTAAAATATTTCTGTTTAGATCTCTTAGTTGCAAAATGACCAGCGATTAAATTCATCAGATCATGATAAAGCATTTCATTTCCAGCAACGAATCTTGCATCTATCATAGCTGTGAGCGCCTTGACGTCATCCTCAATCACATCCCTACATTGCTCGATTGTTCGAGTAGCACCCCCTATTTCGGCGCTGGAATTCCAAAATGGGTAGAGAACTCCCTCAGCTATATCACTAATTACTGAGTCATCAGATCCGTCATGTAGAAAGAGCAGATCTATATCGCAGTGGAGGCCGTATTCTCGCCTCCCATATCCACCCAGCGCAAGGATGGCTATCCTATCTTTGTTTTTGTTATATACTCCCATCGAATCTACTAGGGAGTTAATGATATGATCCGTAATCTTGGAGTGAATATTATTGATTTCAAAAGCATCACCACCTGATGCCAGTGCCCCCTCAAACCAAGTGAGCTTCTCATCGATAGCTTGTTGTACAGCCAAGCCAGAATCCGCTCGAAAATCGAGAGCAGCTATTCTGGAAAACACCTCTTCATGATTCAATTCAATTGGCATATTATTTTATAAGGATGCTGATTGGGTCCTCATGTAGCGTTTCACGCCATCCGCTATAGCTATTGAAAGATGATCCTGATAATATTTATTCCTCAGTAGCTTTTCCTCCCTAGGATTTGAAATAAATGAAGTCTCAACCAGAATCGCAGGACATTTCGCTCCAACTAGAACATAGAAAAGCGCTGAACGCACTTTTCTATTCTTAACGCCGGGATACTTCTTCTTCATCCTCTTCATAAGCGATCCTTGGACCTTTATCGCGAGCTTTCTAGATTCAACTGTGTCCACATTCTGAAGCATCGTGGAAAGGATATGTTCTACGTCCGACACTTTTTTCTTCGACGCGCGATTTTCTCGCGAAGCGAGTTTCTGTGCTGCCCTATCCGTTGCATTATTTAAATAGTACGTCTCTATCCCCGACATGTTCCTCTTAGTCGATGCATTGGCATGGATGGAGATAAAGAGATCCGCATTCTTTTTTACTGCAAAGCTATCCCTAGCCTCAAGAGATAGGGTCTTATCGCCAGACCTGGTCAAATATACCCTGGCACCAGTTTTCTTCCTAATTTGATTGGCGACTTTTTTGGAAATTGCCAGGGCGATATCCTTCTCTTTTGTACCCCTTGGACCTACCGCCCCTTTTTGATCTCCACCGTGACCCGGATCAATTACTATTGTGAACTTTTTTTTTTAAGATCTGACGAATTTTCAACAGTCTCATCGGATGATGGAGCCACCACCGGCTGAGAGATGGGCGCGCTGTCTGATCTTTTGAAAGTTACGGAGATCTTCGACTTCTTGGGAAGAACTTCATACGTGGTGCCTGACTTCATTGTAAACAAAAGCCTGCTGCCACTACCAAAGATCCTCTTCTTCATCTTTATCGAAGAAAGATACGGGGAATCGACTCGAAGCACTTTGGCCAAAGCATCTGCAGGCTTTGTATATGAAAGTGTCATATCCAGTTTTGGAGATGAACCAGTTCTAACGCCCTCCTCCGTAAATTCCAAGGAATAGGCTACCGGGCGATTGAAATTCAATTCAACAGTCGTCGACTGTGGCTGCTCTTTGATATCGACTGCAGACAGGATAGCGCCATCGAGTGGGCCGGCAACATCGGTTTCCAAATATGATTTATTAGCAGCTGTTACGACCTCTTTCTGTTCGGCCACTGAGATATTTTCATCATTGGCAACAACTGGTGTAACGGCCACTTCAACTTTAGTCGGCTTACCTAAAGAGGCTAGAAGTATCTTCGCCTTAGGAACCATATCACCCTTTGGATAGTTCTCCATGATATGATTTAAAGCGAGCCGCGCCTTATCATCTTCCATCATCGGCTTATGTCTCAAAACGGCAATTTGATATAGGGCATCATCGGCCAAGACATTCTTCGGATACTCCCTGATCAGCTGATTATAGAGCTTGATAGCCGATTCGACATCCTTGAGGTCATGAATTTTGAAATAGAGCTCTCGCCTCAGCCTTGCAGCGCTATAGAGAGCATCCTTACCACGTTTTGTAGTTGGAAAAGCAGCGTTGACCTTCTCGAATTTATCGATGCATTTTTCCCATTCATTACGGTCTGCAGATTTCTTTGAGCTGGATTTTACATCAGCGTAGCACATCTTGGCATTATCGTATGCCTCAGTGGATGAAGCCTGCGCATAAACGCCCTGAACGGACAGGATGATCGCCAGGAAAACCAATATCGATATAATGTGTTTTTTCATAATGCTCGAGACTCTAGCATTTAGATCAATTCGCTTCAACTTAAGATTTTCACCTTCAACTCATGCAGGATGTTCAACGCTTCTAAAGGGGTTATGGAAGCTGTGTCCACCGCTTCCAATTTTGACACGACCTCACTTGGAACCGCTTTAGTAAAGAGCTGAAATTGGGCTGGAGCATCCTCAGATTGTTCATCTGTATGATGCGTTGCGAGCCGAGGCCTGCCCACCTCATCGAACTCGCTACTCTCAAGATTTCCCAAAACCTCACCAGCCCTTTCTATTACTGCCTCTGGAAGGCCTGCAAGCTTCGCAACCTGAATACCATAGCTCCTGGAAGTTCCCCCAGGAACGAGTTTTCTCAAAAATACAATGTTATCGCTCCATTCCTTCACAGCGATCTGCATATTCCTTATCCCACTCTTCGTCAGCGCAAGCTCGGTGAGCTCATGATAATGAGTAGCGAACATCGTTCTCGATTGAATCCTGTCGTGAATATCTTCAGCCACTGCCCACGCAATTGCCAATCCATCAAAAGTCGATGTTCCTCGACCAATTTCGTCGATGATTATGAGGCTCTTTTGCGTGGCATCCCGTAAAATCGTCGATGCCTCAGCCATCTCAACCATAAATGTGGATTGTCCTTTCGAAAGTGCATCCGAAGCGCCGACCCTCGTGAATATCCTGTCTACGGTTCCGATCCTAGCATTCGTTGCCGGAACGAATGATCCAATTTGGGCCATGAGTACGACTAATGCAGTTTGTCGCATAACGGTTGATTTACCTGCCATGTTTGGCCCGGTTATCATCATAAATCTGCTCTCATCGGCATCCATATAGGCATCATTTGGAATAAACCTATCCAGCGGATTCAACCTCTCGATGATCGGATGTCTACCCTCCTTGATATCTATCACCGAAGAGTCATCAACTGTCGGTCTGCAGTAATCACTTTCCGCTGCCAGCCTTGCAAATGAAAGCAAGACATCAATCGAAGCCACAGCATCTGCAGTTCTTTGAAGTTTCGGAATGGCCTTTGCCACTTCCTCCCTGAGTTGTGAGAAGATTTCATACTCAAGAGCTTTGACCTTCTCCTCCGCACCCAGGACCTTCTCCTCGTACTCTTTGAGCTCCGGCGTGATGTATCTTTCAGCATTAGTAAGAGTCTGCTTGCGAATGTAGTAATTCGGAACCTTATCACGATGGGCATGTGTGACTTCCAAGTAGTAGCCGAACACCTTATTGAAACGCACCTTCAGTGAATTGATGCCAGTCTCCCTCTTCTCCTTGGATTCCAATTTCGCTATGTAACTTTTTCCTCCAGAAACTATTTCCAAAAGTTCATCGAGTTCTTGAGAGACACCTCCTTTGATCAATCCCCCATCCCTGAGTGAAAATGGTGGTTCATCTACTATCATTGAACCGATCTCAGCGACTAAGTTTTCACACGTATCTATAGATTTTTGAAGATTGCCAAGTAGACCATCTGTCCCTTTGATAAGTGATTTAAGCTCCATCACCGCTTCGAGCGATCCCTTCAGAGCGATCAAATCACGAGCATTTGCAGCACCTGCACCGACACGGCCAGTAATTCTCTCGAGATCATAGATCTCTGTCATAATCTGAGGCATACTTCGCAGGAACTCCGGTTCCGTCATTATTCTTTCAACAGCATCCAGCCTCTCATCGATCTTGGATGGAGTTCTGAGCGGATAAAGGAGCCATCTTCTGAGCTTTCTCGCACCGACTGCTGTGGAAGTCCTATCGATAGTTGAAAGCAGCGACCCTTCCCGATCACCTTCAAGAAGTGTTTTTGTAAGCTCCAGATTTCTCATCGTCGATTCATCCAAACGCATAACTGAGGCAATCTCATATGGTTGAATCGATGTTATCTGACCTAAAGAGCTCTTCTGGGTCTCCCTAAGATAGGAAAGAGTGTATGAGGCAGCCCTTGCTGCCATGGGGTATCTTTCGGCGAACTTCTCCCCTGTATCCAACCCATCGAGGTTGATCTCCTCCGAATTCAGCTTGAAAGGATATCTGGATATCAATGTTTTCGGCAATTTTTCCTTCAGAAGAAGGGATAGCCCAGAACCATCAGTTAACCCTGAATCGATTAGTAGCTCCTTCGCCCCTATCCTCAGCAATTCCTCGAACAATACCTCAGTTGAATCAAATTCAGTGGCCTGAAAGAGACCGGTAGAGATATCGCAGATAGCAATGCCCCATCTATTCTCATCGACGACCAACCCCACCAGAAAATTATCACTAGAGGAGTTAAGTCCCAGTCCATCGGCGACCACTCCGGGGGTTATCACCCTCGTCACATCCCTCTTCACAATGCCCTTGGAAAATTTCGGATCCTCAATCTGATCACATATTGCAATCTTCTTCCCACTTTCTAAAAGCTTAGCAATGTATGGTTCAACCGAATGATATGGAATGCCACATAACGGCACTGGATTGGCGCTATTCTTGTTTCTGGATGTTAAAGTAATATCTAATATATGCGAAGCTATCTTAGCGTCATCATAGAACATTTCATAAAAATCACCCAACCTAAAGAAAAGGATTGAATCTGGATACTGATCCTTGATCTGCATATACTGTCTGAGCATTGGCGTTAGAACATCATTTGAAGTGGGTTGTTTGGCCATTTGACTCAGCTATCACGCTACAAACTATGAATCAAGGCGTATGTAGCTGATAACACTGAATTTCCCAGCCTGCTAACATTTTGTAAGTTACTGAAATAACTACAATTTAGATCTTCCCCCTCCTATCATTATATATTGATAAAAAAAGAGCCTCATTTAGCAACTTTCGGCTTCCTCTCAGCCGATAATACATACGGAAGAAGAGGAGCAATATGATGATTGGTCTCATAGGCATAATGGGTTGTATCACGGCGGTAGCAGGAATCATTGCTGGTGCCGCGGCAATAGCGACAGCTATTATTTCGGGAGTTAGCTCTGCTCAACAAAAAGCAGCTGCTGCAGATAATGCTAATATGCAGCGTGAAGCGATGGCCAACGCCGAGAGCCGAGGACGCTATCAAAAGCGCATGAATGAGAAGTCCCAGATGAGAGGTGCACTAAAAATGAAAGCGCAGATGGGTTCATCTATCGCACTCGACCATCTCTATTCAAAGAAGTTGAAGGGCCAAAATGGCAGGAAAAGGGCTGATCTGAATATGGCAAAGGCTCAAACAAATGTTAAATCCGATGTACCAAGGCCGGTTAGAAATATGGGTAAACCACAGGCTCAGTTGGAAGGTCAATAACGGGAGGTAAAAAATGTTTAGTGGCGGACAAACAGATACGAATCCATATGCTGCATCGAAGAGCCCAGGTAGCTTCAATATTCCTGGCATGACACAGATACCAGGCCTGGCCATGGGAAATCCTTTTGGGAATGTCAGCATGAAGCTCACCAAGGAAGGTGAAAAGAAAAACTTCATGAACTGGCAAGGTGGCCTACAAGCCGGTAAAATGGGCGTCAACACCATGATTGCTGGTTTTAACTATGGCCTGCAGGGAAAGCAGATAGCTGCACAACAGGCGATAGGCAAAGCATATTATAACGCCCAAGAGACTATTTCAGGCCATAAGATGAAAGTAGGCATGAGACAGCTCGATGTGCAAGAGAACGGAATGTATATTCAACAGGAAATGCATCGTGCGCAGGTTTCACATGAGGAAAGAATGATGAAGTTGGAGGGCTCGACACAGGCTAGGATAGCCCAGATAAAGGAGTCGGGTAAAACAGCACGTGCAAAACAGATCGCTGTAACGGATGCATTCAGTGCATCCAGATCGCGTGATAATTATTTTTACGGATAAGTGATTTAAGGAGACCTATCAAATGGCTATATCTGGCGGCAGCATGTCAATGACTACTGGAATGGGCATCGGCGACGCAATCGGAGCCGGCGCGCAGGCAATCGGAGCCGGCGTCAGCTATTACTACCAGTCCAAGATCATAGACATCCAGAAAAACCTCATGATGGATAAGATTGAGCATGGCAGTACCATGTCCAAGATAGAGACCGACGATCAGCTAAACCATCTCAATCAGAAGGAAAAAAACCTGAATATGGCGCAGGAGATGCACGGCCATTCCCTCGCAAAAAAGGGAGAGGTGAAGAAATTAGAAGCTGAGGGACGCATACTCGACACACAGAAGCAGGAACACCAACTCACTGAAAAACAGGGTAAGATAAATGATCACGGTCTTAGAGTTCTCTTCCATGATTATCGAGGAAGATATCCGAATCGGAGAATGCGTGAGATGGGGCAACCCGCTATAAATACCAACCGATAATAATCACTCAGCTCCGGCAAAAGTCGGAGTTTTTTTTGGCATAATGTTTGACACTCTTGCGGTACATTCATAAAATCGATCACTTGGAGGCAATAATATGGCACTAATGCTCGATGGCGGCGGAGTGATGGATCATCTTTGGGATCAGCTTGAGAAGACCGAGGATGGAAACCATGTATATTATACGAATCTGGATATTATCACTCTCTGGGAGACTGGTTTCGTTGATACCGAGCGCTACGACATTGAAACATGGAAGCAGGTCTTTGAACCATATAAGCAGGATGAGGATGCATACCTTCTAAACAAGGATGAGTTCCTTAAACTTGATGATTATCGTTTTAAGGGTGAAATCCATATTCCTTTCGACGCTATGCTCATCAATGAAGGCAAGTATACCGATGAAGGTTTGGACGAATTAGTTGAGTTATCGATAGTACCATCCTGCAAGATGTCCCAAGATCAACTCTACAGTTTTTTTGCAACTCTCAAAGAGGATTTCAGGGATACCGATGGTCTCATAATAATAAAAGAGGATGCAAAACAGCGAATCAAAACACTATTGGAATCAAACCCCTCTCCATTAAGAAATTTAGAAATTCTTCTAGATCAGATGTACGAATCCAAAGGGGCTGATCTCGAATCAGAGATCGATAAGCTCGAATCAGATGTTGCAACATTGGAGGCTGCAAGGCAGGTATCGCAATTTTCAGCTAGTCCGACAACAAAGGTGGAAGCGAAAGCTAAGCAATTTGAAAAACTCCAGAAGGTAAAGAAGAAAAAAGAATTTGTAGAAGAAGACGATGGAAAGGATAAAGTGAAATTAAAAAAGATTAAGCGATCAAGAAAGGGTTTTCGCGGGTAGATCGCTATCCTTCTTTTCCGATATTTGTCTCACCACCGAAAGTTCCCTTTCAAGCTGTCTGATTTTTTTATTTTTTGATCTAAGTTCCAGCGTCTTGAAGAGAGAGGGTAAAGCTTCCAGCAGTGCAATCGCGAGCATTCCAACGCAAAATGCTATAAGAACGACAAATCCCATAGGTATGGGGACGGATTTTAATGAGAGAAGATAAGGAATATTAAATTTGAACGCTACCACATAGCCAAATGTAGCATCATCGAGATTACAATAGATGAAATTCAAAAGAACGAAGAAGAGCAAGGCCATTATAAGTGCAAATATTAGTCGCTTCATCCCATCCTCCTAAATATTTACTTGATAGCTTGAAATCCATCAATCAAACGGTCGTACGTAGCCTCAAGGTACTCCGGCATTGAACGCGTATTACCAATTATGGGCATAAAATTGCTATCACCCACCCACCGCGGAACAACGTGCATATGAAGATGATCCACAATGCCAGCTCCCGCAGCCCTACCTAGGTTGAAGCCACAGTTAAAACCATCAGCTTCTAGTGACCCCTTCAACACCTCAACGGAACTTGTGCTGAGCTTCATCATCTCCGAATGTTCCTCTGCAGTAAGATCCGATAGTGTTCCGGTATGTTTGAATGGAACTATCAACAGGTGACCATTGTTGTATGGATATTTGTTCATCAATACATAACAAGTCTTACCACGATGAAGAATCAAACTAGACTTGTCGTCCCCCTCCTCTGCGAGTTCGCAGAAGACACAGCCGCTATTCTTGCTGCGGAGATCCTCGATAAACTCCATTCTCCATGGGGACCAAATATGGTTCATATCACTGCCTTGTTTACTCGCTCACGAAGTTCCTTTCCAACCTTGAAGAAAGGCACCTTTCTTTCACCGACCTCTACAGACATTCCGGTCTTTGGGTTTCTTCCAATTCTCGGCTTACGAGTACGCACTTCAAAACTTCCAAAGCCTCGAATCTCAATTCGGTCGCCCTGCCTTAGAGATTCAGTCATGCTCTCAAAGATTGTGTTTACTATCACCTCTACATCCCTACCAGCTAAATTGGGTAATTTCTTAGCCAGACTCTCTATCAGATCGCTCTTATTCAAGGTTTGCCTCCTTTCCCTGTCAAGGTGTGGTAAAAAACCAACGAGTCGGATATTTGAGTGTCCGACACCTACTTTTCACCACTCACTACAAGGATGCTTCGTTAGTTTTAATCATGAGCATCGGTTGCCAGTAGTTCATCATCTTTTCACTAAAAATAAGTGCACGCGTTTCAGAAACAATTCTTTCAATGAAACGCATATGTTTTCTCGGGTAGATCAATTTCGGCTCTCCTTCGATCTCTGCCAGCTTGGCAGCTTCCTGAATCGCCAATGTAAAACCGCCCAGCTGATCTACGAGCTTTAACGATAGAGCCTGCTCGCCTGTGAAGATCCTTCCATCAGCAATCTCATCGATAAACTTCTTATCCAATTTTCTGGAATCAACTACGACCTTCTTGAACTGCTCATGGATGTCATCGAGGACACTTTGAAGAATCTTCCTGGCTTCCGGTGATATCGGCTTATCTATCGGCATCATATTCTTGAGCTTGCCGCTCTTCAACGTCTCATGCTTAATTTTAGCCCAATCTAGAAGTTCACCAATCATGATGTGTTCTAATCGAACCCCGATAGATCCCGTTGTTGTACCTGCGTTCGCCAGTATCTTCTCTGCTGCGCAGGCCACATAGTAACCACCACTCGCTGCAACAGAACCCATAGAAGCTATCACAGGTTTCTTCTTACCAATATCCTGGACCGCTTCAA
>JABGOS010000020.1 GCA_018645265.1 Deltaproteobacteria bacterium | reverse complement strand
GGTTCCGATGCAATAATCGGCCCTTTAAAACCATCCCTGACTATTATCGGAAGATACCCTGAATGATCGATATGGGCATGCGTCAGAAGCACCGCATCCAGGTCTTTTAAATCGAGCGGAAGAGGTCGCCAATTTCTGCGACGCAGATCCTTGAGCCCTTGATACAGACCGCAGTCTATGAGCCAAGAATGCTCATTGTTATGTAAATAAAATTTTGAACCGGTAACAGTCTCGGTAGCACCTAAGAATTGTAGCTTCACGTGGGTCTTAACCCCTCCCTTCAAAGCAGAATATACCTATCTTACGCCTTTTTCCCTAAAAAAAGCAAGCAATCTGACATATCGACGATTTAAGACTCCAATAAAAAAATTACATGAATTTTGTAAAAACATAGTTTGAAATCTCAACGCCCTTCGGCGTCAGACGAAGGTTGCCACCCCCATCCATTTCATGAATAAGACGATCATCGATAAGTTCCTTGACGACCCTCCCATAGATATCAGCCAGATCTCTATTGAACACCTTACTGAAGCGTTGTGTATCTATTCCATCAAGCGTTCTTAGTCCCATAAACATAAATTCCGACATCGCCGTTTTCTCATCAATACATTCATCATCATCCAGCTCTAAAGATCCATCGATGTATCGCATAACATCCCTAGCCTGCGTATAGCGCCTACCGAAAGTGTTTTCACCGCTCCTGATAAATGACGTCGCACCCGAACCAACTCCCAGGTATTCGCCATATCGCCAGTAGTTGACGTTATGGCGACATTCGAATCCAGGCTTTGCATAATTTGATATTTCGTATTTCCTCCACCCCACCCTATCCAGCATTCTGGAAACTATTGCCATCTGTTTCAAGATCTCACTATCGGATAGAAGCTCTATCTCAGATTCATCAACACGTTTCTTTAGGAGGGTGCCCTCCTCGGGCGTCAGCTGATACGCGGATATATGTTCGGGTTGAAAGGTCATTGCGGTACGAATATCATCTTCAAGCTCTGAAACGGCCTCCCCAGGAATCGCATAGATGAGATCCAAACTGACGCTCTTAAAATCTGCATCCTGAGCCTCGGCGATGGCACGCATCGCATCATCAGCGGAATGTATTCTGCCGAGAGATTGAAGGAGATTGGAGTTGAAGGATTGAACGCCTAAAGAGATACGCGTTACACCGACATCCTTCATTTCAGCAAACCACTTAGCATCTGCAGTAGCGGGGTTTACCTCACATGATATTTCAACATCATCCTCAACGGTAAAATTTTTGTAAATTTCTTCCAGAAACCTCTCAAAAAAACTTGAGCTGAAAATAGAAGGAGTCCCCCCCCCGAAATATACGCTCGAGATCGTTCTCCCGTTCAAACCTTTTTCCTTCACCTCTCTCTGAAGCTGATCAATGCAAGCCTTCAAATAACTCTGCTCGGGGACGCCCTCATCGGAGGCAGCTATGGAATAGAAATCACAATAGTCACATTTCTTGAGACAGAACGGAATATGGACATAGATTGAGAACATATGTGACCCAACAAACCCTGCGACGCATACAAAACGGGCGGGAAGGACAATTCCCTCCCGCCCATTATGGTGAAGAAAATACTATTCTATACCCAACCGCGAAGTTTCATAACTTCAGCAACCCTCTGTATAGAAACGAGGTATGCCGCGATACGGGTATCTACTTTATATTTTTCGCGCATTTCGTGAACCGCATGGAATGCTGCAGTCATCTTATCATCCAAACGCGCATGAACCTCAGGCAGCTCCCAGTAATAGTTCATATTGTTCTGAACCATCTCAAAATAGGAAACGGTCACGCCGCCAGCGTTACAGAGGAAATCTGGAATGACGTATATACCCTTGTTATGCAGAACCTTGTCCGCTTCAGGGGTGGTCGGTCCGTTAGCCAACTCAGCAACGATCTTCGCTTTGATGTTATCAGCGTTCTTATCAGTGATGCAGTTTTCAAGCGCTGATGGGAAGAGGATATCAACGTCGAGCTCAAGAAGCTCTTCATTCGTGATCGCCTTCGTCCCAGGAAAACCTTCAACCTTGCCGGTCTCAAGCTTGAACTTCACCATCTCCTGAGCATTGATGCCTTCAGGATTATATACGCCACCACGTGAATCAGAAACAGCGACGAGCTTCTTTGCGCCAAGGATCTCATCCATAAGTGTTGCAGCATACTGACCTGCGTTGCCAAATCCCTGAACTGCAAATGTGGAATTGGCAGCATCGATGTCGAGAATCTTTGCAAGTTCGCGCACACAGTACACGCCACCGCGAGCGGTCGCATCATTTCTACCCTTAGATCCGCCGATCGGCAAAGGCTTTCCAGTGATCACGCCTGGCTCATTGTAGCCCTTCTGCCAGTAGAACTCATCCATCATCCACGCCATAATCTGAGGAGTGGTATATACATCCGGAGCCGGACAATCCTTGCGAAGACCGATCATCCTGCCGACCTGTCTAACATACTGACGAGAAAGACGCTCCAGCTCACCCTCACTCATCTCTTTAGGATTACAGATGATTCCACCCTTACCACCACCGAGCGGGATATCGACGACAGCGGTTTTCCACGTCATCCATGCAGCGAGAGCGCGAACTGTATCGATCGTCTCATCCTGATGGAAGCGAAGTCCACCCTTTGTGGGACCGCGAGCATCATTATATTGTACCCTGAAGCCCTTGAAGACCTTCGTCTCGCCGTTATCCATCTTAACCGGCAATGAGACATGAAGCTCCCTCATCGGTTCACGAAGTGCAGCATGAACGCCTGGATCCATATCCAAAATCTTAGCGGCCTCGTCCAACTGTTGTTGCGCAATCTTAAACGGATTGTGCTTGTCGGTAGTCATTTACTTCCTCCTTTGTGATTGTTCGACTACTTTTCAAACTGAAACGGGCGGACCAATAACGCTTTAAATAGCACCTGTAAAGGATTTTTCTCAGCGCGGACGTCCCGGAAACGCCCAATAATAGGCTAATTGCGGGATACACCGTCAATTTTTCATGCCAAGTAATTAGCTGACCGAAGGAAAAAGATACAATCGCATCATGATTTTGTTTGAAGGCACGATCATCTTGTGCGTATAATCCGGGCATGCCTCGTAGACCCTTAACTGTCCTATCTTTGAAGAATATCCCATTTGAAAGCATATTTGAAACCATGTTCACCGACACGGGGTTCGTCTGTTTTCAGCCAAAGGAGGGCCAGGCCGCTGGCAGGTTTTCCATCATCGCATCCAGCCCAGAAAATAGCTTTTCCATGGCTGGAGGATTCATCAACATCGATGGCCACACAACCATCGATACCCCGGTCGAAGCATTTAAGAGGTTTTGTGAAGAAATCGACAGTATCGACATAGACCCATACCTCCCCTTTAGCGGCGGTGCTGTTGGTTATATTGGTTTTGAAGGAGCCAAGGCTTTTAGGGGATGCTCACCCGCGAAGGGTTTTTCAAGAGTGCCCCAATGCAGGTTTGGGATCTATAGAACCTTCGTCATATTCGATCACGTCGAAAATATATCCTACGTTGCCACTCACCAGACCTCTAAATCCGAAATGATAGGGGTTTACGATTTTATAGATCGTCTTAAAACTGGAGCTAGAACGAATTTTGTTTTTACTGAGCACGATACAAAATCCCAATATAATGATATTGGCAGAATGATTCCGAACGATGCAACTTTTTCTGAACTTGCAAAGGCTGCGCACCTTTGGCTGCGTGCGGATAGGTTGAAGAGAATACACCTAATGCGCCATGAGGAAAAACCTCAGGTAGGTCTTACACCTCAGAAGCTATTTCTCTCAAACCACCCCAATGAATCGCGGTTTATATTTTCTCATGAGGGAGTGAGCTCGATCTTCGCCTCAGATGATCTCCTATTGAAAATCTCCGATGACGAAGTTTTCTCTAACACTTCCATCAGCGACAACGCCCTCATGAATGAAAGAAAGGATGAGCTGAAGAGCATCTGTTCTGACGACTGTATGAAATTCAGCTCTTCCAAAAACGGCTTCACTATCAGGGGAAAGATTCACCCTGGGGTGAATCACATTGATGGTCTTGCAAATCTGCTTCCCAGCTCGTCCCTCACTGGATTTCCGAAATCATTGGCGCTATCCTACATCGACGAAAATGAAAGAGAACATCGCAGTTTTTACGGTGGCGCCTTCGGCACCGTTCAGTCCAACGGCCTTGAATTCAGGACCATCGAAAGAGTCACAACCTTCGCTGATGGAACGATACGCGAAACCTCGGGCGCCGACCTCAACGCCGATCAAAATCCAGACACTTTTCTTGAAAAGTTTTAAATTTAAGGTTGAGGTTAAGATTAAGGTTGAGGATTACAGTTAAACCTTAACCTGAAATGCTATTGAGTAGTGGTGTTGGACATGAGCATCTTGTTGAAAACGAAATCGAGAACCTCATTTTCACCAGCTTCTTCGACTGCACCCCAGAAATCCTCTTCCGGCGTAC
>JABGOS010000080.1 GCA_018645265.1 Deltaproteobacteria bacterium | reverse complement strand
TGAAATATCCGACGTTATTTACAAAATGCCAAACACTGAGTAGTCATCATGTATATGAATTTCGATAAAATTTCGTCGGAGCTGAAAGAGAGCAAGAAGGCATTCTGCTGGGCTACAGTCGTGAAGGCGGATGGCTCAGCGCCGAGACACGCCGGCTCAAAGATGATCATTACCGAGGATGGCTCTACGTATGGCACCGTCGGTGGTGGTGGGCTGGAGCATCAAGCTATAGATGATGCAAAAAGGATTCTCCGCTACAGGACAGCCGAATGCGTGAGCTACGATTTAACCGAAGAGGGTATTCAGCCATGCGGTGGCAGGGTCGAGATATTCTTCGAGCCGGTACTTCCACTAATGCCGATTGTTGTGTTCGGCGCTGGTCACGTAGCAGAAAAACTCTGCCCAATGCTCGTTGAACTTGAGTTTGAAGTGAAGCTTGTGGATGAACGCGAGGAGAGGCTCCAGCTTCCCGCTTTCAAGATCGTCCATGAACGCTCTGACAAGCTTCCTTCCGATTATCTATCTTCCATAAGTTTTGCAGACGATTTAAATTTGATCTGCCTCACACATAAACATATCCATGATGAGCAGATAGTGGAATTCTGCCTGGATAAGCCGTTCAGATATTTTGGGCTTATCAGCTCTCGAAAAAAATGGGAATACTTCTGCGAACGTTATAATGATAAGGGGTTTACGAAGGAGCAGATGGATCGAATTTCCACACCGATCGGTCTAGACATAGGTTCCGAGACACCCTTTGAAATTTCGGTAGCCATAGCAGCGGAATTAATTCAACTCCGGGCAAAACCAGGGGAGTTCAAAAAAGGTGTCGGACACTTTAAATAGAGATGAAAATATCTAACAACAATATATCGGGTTTAATTCTCGCTGCCGGCGCATCGACGAGGATGGGCACTCACAAAGCGCTACTGGAAATCGGTGTTGGGCAAACGCTCCTCTCCCATCAGACGGCGCTCCTCCTTGAATCGGGATGCAGCAATGTAACCGTCGTGCTGGGCGCAGTCACAGAGGATGTCATCAAACAGCATCCCGAACTTCTTGTTAAATGGGCCATAAACGATGAATGGGAGATCGGACAGTTTTCCTCCTTGAAAGCCGGGCTGCACGATGCGATGAGAGATAATCCCGGTGGCATTATCATTCTCCCTATCGACACGGTGGGGGTAAAGGCGGAAACTATTTGCGCTATCACAGAGACCGCGCTTAGAAATCCCCATCTCAAAGCCGTGGTACCGGAGCATGAGGGCAGGGGCGGACATCCTATCTATATATCAAAAGCTTTAGCCATGGAACTTCTCGTGCTGGATCCTGGCAAGCCGGATTCGCGCCTCGATATCGTACTGCAGGATGAGTTCGATCAGATGCGCCTTCCCGTAAATGATTCCGGGGTGATCACAAACATCAACACGCCCGATGATTGGGAAAGATATAAAATATAAAAAGGTGTCCGACACCTTTTCCATTAAGTGCTATTTTTTAATTCGGGATTCCCTCAAAAATTTGACAATCAATGCACCACACACATAGCTTCTATATTGCGCGGTGGAACGAACATCATCTATTGGATTAAACTCATCGGCAAGCGACCGCTCTGCCGTATGAATCAAATTATCATCTATAACCTTCCCCTTCAAAAGGGCTTCAGTCCCGCGGGCCCTCACAGGAACCGGAGCCATACTGCCAAGCGAAATCATAATGTCCTTTATCGCACCATGTGAAACACTAGCCATAACACACATCGACACCTTCGATATAGCTTGGGCACGTCTCGTGCCGATCTTATAGTATGCACCACGGTAATCGAAAAAATCCCTCTTGGGGAATCTAATCTTAGCTAGCAGTTCACCACTTTCCAGCGCCGTTTCCCTGTAGGATTTAAAAAAATCTCGTACCGGAACCCATCTCTCACCCTTAACGTTTTGTAGAAGCATTTCAGCATCATATATCAGAAGAACCGGAAGCGCATCGCCAGCTGGTGACGCGTTCATAATATTACCACCGATAGTGCCTCTATTCTGAATCTGCGTAGCACCTATTGACATACACGCCTGTACCAAAAGAGGGAGATGTTTTTTAACAGCAGCATTTCCGATAATATCGGAATGCGTAGCGCACGCGCCTATTTCAATTTCCTTCTTCTCATCATAAATTCTTTTTAATTCATCCACGCAGGAGATATCCACCACACCATCAAGCTTTCGAATCCCTGAACGCCACTGAACGATAAGATCGGTGCCTCCAGCAAGGGGGGGATAATCAGGGTAGGCAGCATTCAGCGCCACCGCTTCTGGAAGATTATCTGCTTTATGATAAACAAAATCCTTCAACTTTCACCCCTCATTATCTTCGCTGCCTTTTCTACGGAATCGATTATCTTCTTATAACCAGTACATCGACACAAGTTCCCCGCCAATGCTTCGGCAATTTCCTCTCGTGTCGGTTTTGGATTCTTGATCAATAAAGCATGTGCAGCTATCAGCATCCCTGGCGTGCACATGCCACACTGTGTGCCACCCTCCGTGATAAAACATTCCTGAAGTGACGTTAGATGTTTAGCATCACCCAAGCCCTCTACCGTCAAGATTTTATCGCCGTCATTTAACTGACCGAACAAGACCAAACAGGAATTAATCAGCGTATCGTTTATCAGAATCGAACACGCGCCGCACTCGCCTTCGCCACAACCTTCCTTGGTTCCTGTTAGATTCAGTTCTAACCTTATAACATCAAGTAGACGTGATTCAGGAGAAGCTTCAACCATTTTCTCTACACCATTTAACTGAACTTTTTTAACAACCTTTGTCATATTTCACCCTTTGAGCGCCAAGCTTCAAACAACTTCTCCGGCGTTACTGGCAGATCACGAATCCTTATTCCAGTAGCATTCTCTATCGCATTTGCAACCGCCGGCGCACCACCGTTCATAGGAAGCTCGCCAAGACCCTTAGCCCCCATAGGGCCATGTTTATATGGCTTCTCTATCAAAGTCGTTTCCATCTCCGGCGTATCCTTGAAGGTTGGAATGATGTAGGTCTGAAATCTATTAGTCATCACCTTTCCATCATTTATGATGAAATTTTCTAGCATGCCATACCCAACTGATTGCAACGTTCCGCCCTCAAGCTGCCCCTCAGCCATCTTGGGATTTATAGCCTTTCCAACATCTATTGCGATCCACAATTTTTTGACGGCAACTTCAAAGGTATCCATATCTACTTCAACCTCTGCCACATCACAACCCCATCCATAAGTCGGATATGCATCTCCCTCATGTTTCGCTTCATTCCATTTTATCTCAGGCGGTTGGACATAGTGCTCTATGAATTCACAAGCCCCATTGGCATCGTAATATTTTTTAACGAGTTCGCGGATAGGCATTATGGCTTTTCCATTCGAAACGAGATTCTCCCCTTCAAACCGAAGAGCATCCGCATCCACTCCGCTCTCCTTGGAAATGAATCCGAATAGCTCACCCTTCATTTTTACAACTGCACGCTCCATAACCACACCCATGATCATCGTCGTTCTGGATGCTACGGTCGGACCACTATTTGGAACCAGCGATGTATCCGGAGTTTCTATACCTACGAGCGACAGATCAACACCAAGGCTATCTGCAGCCATCTGAGGAACAACCGTGTGTGCGCCCTGCCCCATATCGGTACAAGCGGTGAGAACCGTAAAGGTTCCATCCGGCTCCAACCTAAAACCTGCCTGCCCCTTTATCCTATCCTCACCAGATCCAGTAAACGCAGCGCCATGAAAAAAGAAAGCCATCCCCATACCGCGACGAAGATTGCCCTTCTCCTTTGAAAATTCCTCACGCTTCTTTTCATAAAGAGATTTTTTTGCAGCAGTCTCCAGAACTTCCTTACTTGCACAACTATCATCCATAATTTGACCGGTCGCGGTCGAATCCCCTTCGACCAGCATATTCCTCATTCTAAATTCCAGAGGTGACATGCCTAGTTTTTTCGCAACGATATCGACATGGCTTTCAAGCGCAAAGAAAACCTGTGGAGCACCAAAACCACGGAATGCTCCGCTATGTGGGTTATTGGTCGCGTAACCCCACCCCTCGACACTCACGTTGTCACATCTATAAGGACCAGCACTATGAATCAAACCTCGCGACAAAACGACAGGCGTCATCGTCACGTAAGCACCGGCGTCCATCTCGACCGCTATCTCCATAGCGGTAATTGTTCCATCCTTCTTAACACCGGTTTTGTACTTCATTCTGGCTGGATGACGCTTCGTGGAGACCTCTGTATCTTCATCACGATCATAAACAATTTTAACAGGGCGCTTTGCCTTATGGGCGAGAACGGCACAATAACCAGCTAAGATAGATGGATAATCCTCCTTACCGCCAAATGCACCGCCAATGGTAGCCTGACGAATCGCAAACTTATCCTCTGGCATTCCCATAGTATTCGCTATCGCTTTGGAAATGTAATAGGGACACTGCATAGAACCAACTATATTGAAGCCACCATCCTCCCTAGGTTCAGCGATCATTCCCTGCGGCTCGATATACATG
>JABGOS010000087.1 GCA_018645265.1 Deltaproteobacteria bacterium | reverse complement strand
GGCTCAAGAAGCAAATGTGGAGTCTTCATAACGCCAACATCTCTGATGCGGGTGATGCATCGTGAATGTCAGATTGGTTTAAGCCCTTTCCCCGTGTTTGTCAGATCAAGACGCGATTACTACAATTTATAATTCAATTGATAATGTCATAATCCTGAAGCAACTTTATGTATGGATCTTTTGTCGTTTGGCCGACTAGCTTCTCCAACACCTTACCATCCTTGAATAGCAGAACGGTCGGTGTATATTTGAGGCCCAGATCCTTGAACACCTTCATCTGCTTCGTCACGTCATATTCAGCGAACTTGAGACTACTGCTGTATTCCTGCGCAAGGGACTCGTAGACAGGTGCGAGCTTCTTACATGGAGGGCATTTCGGCATATAGAATTTTACCAGAACATAACCATCAATACCGTACACCTCTCCCTGAAATGTATCATCATCTACTAAGACAACACCTCCATCACCCCGATCTTCATCATCAGGCGGAGTCGGCGCACTGCTATTTTTAATTGTACTTCTTCCCTCCTCCGACCACTTTACGAGGCCGTATTCCATATTATAAGCCTCTTCGAAACCCAGATATCTCATAAGACCGAGGGTCCTTCCGCTCCTATTTGCCGTACGGCAATAAATTAGATATATATTCGTTGGATCGAGCGCCTGAACCTTCTCATAAAAATCTTCAGCATAATAATCCAAAAGGATCGCACCACTTAAGCGCTCCTCATCAAACTCCTCTTTGCTCCTAACATCGAGCAGCACTACCTTCGGGTCATCACGACGCATCTCCATGAGATACGAAAAGCATCCTGTGCTTATATCACGATACCACTTCTCGCCGTCCTCACGTTCCTCACCAACTGGACAATTCGCAAATGATGTCGAGCTCAGAAAAAGCAAACATAGTACAAACACGACCGATACTATTCTCTTCATGGTAGTCTCCTAACCATTCACTCCCGGCAAAAACGGAAGATCAGTGGACATTGAGTTTCGCCTATCCTTTTCGGTCCAAATCCAAAAAAGTTGCGCCAAATACACCTCTGATAGGCAGATAAGAAATATTGCTACATTTTACATAATCGGAAGTTTGACAAGATGGGGCATCATGAATATTATACGAACCATCTGAATATGTAGATTTCTTCACCTGCCAGAGGGAGAGTTAGCCGATGTCAGGACTCGGCTTAATCCAAAATATTCTACCTGCCTCACTCGCTGCGCACACCTCCATGTCATTGCCCAGAACGTTTGCCTACAGAATCGGAGGCAGGGTTGCGGAAATGGCTCTAGATACGACAGCATTTTCAGTGGAAACGACGGCCAACGCACATGCAAGAGCGGGGCTCCTGCTTACGAAACTGGTGAGCGGCATGACGGAGGTTCGCGTTACAAAGACAGTCAGCGAAAGAACTATTGGTGAACCTCCCTTCTTTCTAAAGAAACATGACCACTTCATAACGAGTTTGGATGGAAAGGTAGACCTTCTTTTAGCTGAACTCTCCTACGATCGAGCCAACGGAATTGATGGGGGAGTAAAAGTAGCGAGGGGAGATGACAATCCGGCTATTCTCTTCACACATGGCATGTTCATGAATTCCAATTTCGGACTCTTTCCCATAGATGGTCATGGTCGCATTCCCAACATGGATACCCTCAGAACTTTTTTGGGTTTCTTCGCATTCCTCGGATTCAGAGTTTTCTATCTCCACATGCGCAACTGCGTTCATATTCAAAATAGATATATGAGAAACAAGAGCGCCTATGTCACCGATCCCAAATTGAGACCGGACCTGCATGGTGTTCGCTACACCATCCCGCCGGATACGACGTTTGATGATCTAAAGAGGCACGATATAGGTAGCGCCCTCACGCATATCGTCAGGGATCTGGGCTGTGAGAGGGTAGTTGCGATGGCACACAGCCTCGGTGGAGACATGCTCTATGATTATATCGGACGCGGCCTCCCCTATTCCGAAAATATCGTCGGCTTTGCACCACTTTGCAGTCCGCTCAGGTGGAAGTTTGATGATGAAGCGTTGATCAGGATTCTTGTTAAGATCAGCAAGAACGCCGAGGCTATCAATACATTCTTTGAACAGGTAGGAAATTCCAGAAGAACAAACCCCCTAGCCTTTCTCGCTGAGAGGGTAAGGATAGGATCGGAAGTCCTGGCCGGTTTTTCACCCGCAACTGGATTCATGTATCAGGTCGGCACACATCTACCCTGGATTCGAGGCGCGCTGAACACCTTGCGTTATACAGAGGACGAATCCGAACATGTCACGCCTAAAACAATTGGAAAATTCATCAGAAAGTGTCTGGAACCGATGCCCCCGCTCATGGTCGAACACTTCATGCGACTCGTACAATCTCAGGACGGAGTACTCACAACTCATGATGGTAGGGTTATCAGAGATCAATTTCCGAATATACAGATTCCAATTTTGGCCATCGGCGGCGACAGGGATGGTCTAGCCAACCCAGCGAGAAATATCGCACCGGATTTTGACAGGTTGGGATCTAAAAATAAGCGCATACTCACCGTCGAGGGTGGTGACCACTTCACAACGATTGCAGGAAAGAAAGCACCCAAGGCGACGTGGTTTGAGATCGCCAAATGGATGCATGAAATGGGTTTTTACCCCGACTACAACGCCGACACCCTCCAGCAAATTTACGAAAGACATATAGCATAAAAGTGTCGGACACCTTTTTTTAGCGGACGATATTTTGCATTCCATTCCAATACCGGCTACCCTATAAAATACATGTTAGAAACATTCTTCACCATATTCTCAGGACATATGTTGATCGCGAGCTTCCTCGGCGCATTCCTGGGAGGGACGAGCGTCACACTCTTCCTCGCCGTACTCGCCGGACAAGGCCAGCTGCCACCATCTGAGCTAGCAATCGGAGCCGCCCTCGGGAATCTCTCATCTGACTTCCTTTGGTTCATGGTCGGCAAATCCAAGCGCATGTTAAAATGGACATCGAAGGGCAGGTTTCAAAGAGGTTATGAACGCGTTCAACGTCTGGCGGAAGTGCATAAACAACAGGACCTCGCGATATTTATCCTCGTAAAATTTCTCTACGGACTCAGGGTTATCACGATAATCTTCTTCGGCAGAATGAGATACTCATTGAAAAGGTTCATCGTATTAGACACAGCCGCCGTCCTAATAATTACAGCTAGTGTCATCGCTGCTGGATGGGCTGCTGGAAAAGGTGCGAGCATATTTCTCGATATCTTTGATGGAATCAGACTGGCTTTCACAGCAACTGTGGTTGGTTGGCTACTATTTATGGTTGTGAGGAAGCTGGTGCGTCACTATTTCTTACCAGAGGAATCAAACCGGCCCTAAGGTGAAAGTGCTGAAAGACTTCTCCAGAAATACTTTCTGTATGTTCTCTTGAAGACCTTATCGGACCCAACATTTCTTCTAGGAAAATGACGATCCGGAATCTCCTGACCTAAAAATGGACAGAGTTTTTCCCAACCCTCACCACCGCAGATATCGACCAACAACAGGTCGTCAGGGCGATCCTTGAAGTAGTCGAGTACAGCCTTCTCATGCTCAACATATGATTTGGCAAAGCTCTCGCGATTGAATGACACGGAACCGTATAGATCCTCATGCAACTTGAGAACCCTGCGAACCAGCGGACTTTTCCTCAATGAAACTTTCTCCGCATATTCACCCGGCCATACATGATGGTGTTCACACGATGTCAGCCACTCATCCATCTTACGTTGAGTGAGAACAAATTTTGAACCTGGAAAATGTTCATCCAATTCACGAAAAAAGCGAGCTATAGGAGAGTCAGTGCATGCATCATAGCGATTGATACGTTCGGCATTGAGCGCCAGCTCACCATCCTGATATTTCAATATATTGAACGGATAATGAACCGCATCATAGCCCAACATTTTGAGCGCATGCGTCAGGCTTGTAGTACCTGTTTTCGATAGACCTATTCCAAATATTTTCTGAGCCATAGTTTTATTGATTATCAACCCGAAATTTACAATGTGACCGGCCGGTGCCGATCTCCCCAATGATTAGTCTGTTTGTCTACCTTATCCGGCTTTGATTGTCAAAATTCCTTTGTAAATACGTATATATCTACACCATTCCACTTTTTCGCCAACATATCCAATCAATTAAGAACCGGAGGAGGTTTTTCCATCTAAAATGAGGGGTGTTGCAATCCGAATATCGGTAGGGATGGTCGATTTCCCCATTTCAATACCATTCCTTATGATACCAATACGTCTCTTCGTAAAGAGACCAACGTGAACCCTTCTTAGATGTGCAAGTACCGACCCCACAGGTATTGTGACTACGAGGGCCTCGCTGAACTCACCACCAAAATGTGAATAGAGAAAAGCAGCGCTGATCTCCAATGCGGTACTGCCCACGATATTAAAAAATTCCTGTATCGCCAAAAACCTTAAACCTCGAGGCATAATATTGGCCAGATCCGACTTCATATCTTGCCAGGCATGCCTTGCACTGCGGTAGGAAGCTACAGGATGACGAATCCAGCGATAGGTACTCTTGAAACTAAATTATTATCTTATAGTATCAAAAAATAA
>JABGOS010000073.1 GCA_018645265.1 Deltaproteobacteria bacterium | reverse complement strand
CTGCTGGCCTTGAATTGAAAAATATACCCAGCGTTATTTACGTGCGGTGATATAATATATGGTTCGGAAAATGTATCGTAACTTTCAACTTTCCAATCCGGCAGTGAGATATCATCAGATATCCCTGCAGCCTTTGGCACCCCATCTTCAATCCACGTTTTATCCTGCAAAAAAACAATATCCTCAGGCCCACTTCCCGATGACAGAAAGTGAAGCTGAAAAGTCTGAGAGTCAAATGGAAATTCATTCAGAACCAATGGTTGTGAAAATGGTCCGACAAATCTCTGCATGTATGAGGCAGTGCCGTCCGGCTCTACATCTACAACCTCAGGAAGAGTACGTCGAACTATGCCAATTTCATTCGCAATTTGAATTCTAGGGCTCCACACCTCATCCACACTGTAACTTCTTTTAATTTTGTCATTATGTGACAGTCTTGGATCCTTCCACCTGAGTGCGATGAAGGCATTGGCAATAAAATTCTGGGCAGAACTGTTTATGCTATCTATATCTAGAAGCCACACTGCTGTGGAAACCTCAGTGGGGCCAGCATCTTGACCGGGCCGCGTAATGTCAAAGCTTTCAAGATCCCTGGGCTCCGTAGCCAAAGCGCTGGAACCTAAAAAGTTCGAAGATACTAGTACGGCTAAAAGATAACATACGAAGCCAAACTTCTTTATATTACCCATCTATCCCCCCGAATATTATTTCGTAAAATTATAAAGTAAATGAATTCAAGGGCTGATTCTAACATTTGAGCATTAAATTCCAAGTACCAAATATCTACCAGCTCACAGATGGCGGAATAAAGACAGCTGCAAGAGCTCTCTCAATCTCCCGGCTTCTATATTGCCCGCTGCTGGCAAATGTTGAGTCGTAATATGGCCCCATCAAGTTACGCCCCTTTTTGCCAGACACAATAACCTCCCCACCGTATAACTGCTGAGTGGGAAAGATGGAGACAGGTACATCCTCTTCGAGATAGGGGTGAGATGCGGAGGTTTCAAAAAAGGCATACTGTCTCGCCAACTTCAACCAATCAACACGCTTTCGCAGGGCAGACATGGCAACCTCAACTGAGAGATCGAACCTCGTAGCATGAGCAACCGAATACAACATCAGCAAGCTCTCACTAAACGGCTCCAACAGTTCATCCTGCTTCCATGCTGAATCAGCGTCCTTCTGAAAATCATCCTGCCCTACCGTCCAGTTAACAAGAAGATGAGTTGCTACGAAGAGCCAATCACTCAGCATCGAAAAATCAAGCAGCGTACGAGCGTTCCTCTGCCACCTAAGCTGCTCGAGCTCAGGTCGCCACGATTCAAAATTACCCATAATATCATCGATCGTTGCAACCTCCTCCAGATCACGCACTCCACTGACACCAACATTTGGATACTTCAAAGCTTCACCAGCATTCCTCAGCAGTCCCATACCGTAGCCACTACTCGCTCCAAAAACCATATCCGCAAAGACGACGAATCGTCCCTGATCGGCTCGTCGCTGAGCAGCATCCCCCTGGACATGAAATAATCGTGCTGGAACAGTATGGTATAAACCATGAGCCGACCAAAGAAACACATCGTGAATGGCAGAGGTAAGTCCACGCATGAGTGAGCGTTTACTCAATGTAATATCATCAGCGTAATCATAATATGTGCGCGGCGCTGTAAAGGCGATATACAGATTGCCATCCTCAAACCGTACCAGCCCCGCTGCATCATCCCCTTTACCTACAGGAACTGGCAGATCGCTCCAATTTGATAAATCGGAAACGGCCGCCTGCGCATTCAATTCTCGCAAAAGTCTTGAAGGAGACTGACCTTCAGCAAGAGCTTTGATAACGAGATAGCGTTCCCCTTGAATGGGATAAAACATGGATCTACCGCGTTTTTCCCCATCACCACCTATGGAAAACTGTGCTAACAGAGCGCTGCGCTTCATCGACCTAATGACTGCTTCTTTTGGAGCCACCGCTAGCTGTGATAATTTTTGAGGTGGATGTGAAAGATATTCGGCCATAAAGGGTGCTATCAATGACAGACCATTGCCGATATAACCAAACTCAATGGTACGCAATCCAATCGCTGACCATATCGCAGGCCACAGTTGAGGTACAAGATCACCCTTCGCAATAAGACCCAATATGCGTGCCATTTTATGCAACGGTTTGGGTTCGGTCTGAAACAGCATGGCTGAAAGAAGCCGACGAGAGAACTCCTCATCTACCTTCACCTGTCCACGCCTAACTTTTGCATACAAATGGTCTGCCGCCCTCTCTGCAGTAGACCTGTTGGAATCTATCAAAGCATCAAGCCCCGTCTCCCGTAGAAGAGGATCCAATTGACGTGTAAGTCTACGTTCGAGGCCTGATATCATCCTCTCAGCTTTATGCACATGCGCCCTACCACCAAAGAATATTTGCCGGACCGGACCTGTAGATCCGTTAAGAGTCCACAGAGCTCTACCATGTGCTATTTGAGCTGATGGTGAACTTAGAGCAGGAAGAATATTATAAGCCGAGCCCAAACGCTCCCACCTAGAGGCTAGCGTCATAGACCCTGCTGAAATCATTTTGGTTGCACCAAACATATGACCTGTATCGGCTCCCCCCATAGAAAGTTGTGTGGTTTTAGAAATAATAGCTGTAATTACAACAAGTTCGATAAGTTAGCCTCGAACAGTATTTGCTTCCATCTATCGGCCACTTGCGTATATTCACCCAGCAGCTCCCCGTCTGAATTGAGGAACATTTGTCTATTTTCACAATGAGACGAGGCATCTGTAATTTACTTTGTATATTTGCACGTTTTATGAGAGGTTCCCGCGCCTTATGAAGACAAAACAACAAAACCCCCATATTAGAAATGTGGCGATCATCGCCCACGTCGATCACGGAAAAACCACCCTCGTCGATTTCATGCTCAGACAGAGCGGTACCTTTCGTGAACATCAGGAGCTGGATGACCGCGTAATGGATAGCATGGACCTTGAGCGTGAGCGCGGTATAACGATCTCTTCGAAAAACTGTGCCGTATATTGGAAGGACGTGAAGATAAACATCATCGACACACCAGGGCATGCAGATTTTGGTGGTGAGGTCGAGAGAGGCCTGAAAATGGTCGACGGCGCAATTCTTCTGGTCGACGCCTCAGAAGGCCCCCTACCCCAAACCCGCTTTGTTTTGGAAAAAGCCCTCGAGGCACATCTTAAGATCATAGTTGTAGTAAATAAGATCGACAGAAAGGATGCTCGCTGCCAAGAGGTCTTGGACGAGATTTACAGTTTATTTATCGACTTGGATGCCGATGATGATCAAATAGATTTTCCAGTGCTATACGCAATCGCTAAGGATGGCATGGTCAAGAACACTCTGGAGGAGGAGGGCTCGAACCTCGCACCACTCTTTAAGGTGATAGTAGATGAAGTACCACCACCAACTTATGATCCTAAAGAATCCTTTCAGATGCTCGTGACCAACCTCTCCTACTCTGACTACATGGGGCGCCTTGCAATTGGACGAATCTTCAATGGCAAGGTGCATAATAATGACAACCTGGTTTGTCTCTCTGAGGATGGCATCCCTAGACCGCTAAAGGTGTCGAGTCTTCAGGTTTACGATGGCATTCACGTCAAGGATGTAGAATCGGTAGATCCTGGTGACATCCTCACACTCTCAGGTATTGAAAATGTAGAGATCGGAGATACTATCTGCACGGCCTCTGCACCAAAGGCTTTAAGGAGGTTCATCATTGATGAGCCAACGGTTTCAATGAAGTTCATGATCAACACCTCCCCCTTTGCTGGCACGGAGGGAACATATGTTCAATCACGAAAGATTTTAGAACGCCTTCAGAAAGAGACACTTTATAACGTCGCCCTAAAAGTTGATGCAGGAGAAACTGCAGACAGTTTTCTGGTCAAGGGCAGAGGCGAATTACAAATAGCCATTCTCATCGAAACGATGAGGCGTGAGGGCTTTGAATTGAGCGTTGGACGCCCCGAAGTTATAATGAAGGAGAAGAATGGCATTAAACTTGAGCCTATAGAACACCTTTTTATAGATATTGATGAAGACTATACCGGCATCGTCACGGAGAAATTGTCGAAGCGACTGGGCCGAATGATTAACATGGTAAACCATGGTACCGGTCGCGTTCGTCTTGAATTTTCCATCCCTTCACGTGGACTGATCGGATATAGAAGCGAGTTTCTAACTGATACCAAGGGCACCGGTCTCATGAATTCATATGTCCAGGAGTATGAGCCATACCGCGGGGACATACAAAGTCGTACAGCTGGATCCCTAGTCGCTGACCGAAGGGGCACATCAGTCACTTACGGCCTCTTCCATCTAGAGCCGCGAGGCATTCTCTTTATTGAAGCTGGAGTCCCTGTCTACGAGGGAATGATCATAGGAGAACATAACCGGCGACAGGACTTAAACGTCAATCCATGCAAATCTAAAAAGCTCACGAACATGCGTGCATCAGGCAAAGATGAGCAGACCATCCTAAGCCCAATCATTCCAATGACATTGGAATGGGCGATAGAGTTTGTTCGTGATGATGAGCAGGTTGAAGTTACACCTAAGAATATCCGCATACGCAAAAACGTTCTCTCTGCGTCATTTAGGAAGTAGATCCCTTATAAATGGATTATCGCACCGTAACCTTATGACCTTCGTATTCCACAACTTGATCTGAGCGAATTTTACAGCGTTTGCGTAGTTCCACCGCACCATCCACCTTCACCAACCCTTCGGATATGACGATCTTCGCCTCACCGCCTGTTTCGCATAGGCCAACAAGTTTCAATAAATTCTTAAGCTCTACCCATTCCTGACCTTCAAGTGAAAATTCATCCATTCCTGGCTCTCCATTGTTGTAGTGGGAATATAATATCGGCTATACTGCATTAAAAAGGGCGAATGACCACTCACTCATCCGGTGACATAGGAAGAGTTACTGTGACAGTCGTACCCTCACCTTCCACACTCTCAATATCTATGCGACCACCATGAAGACCCACGATTTTTTTACATACACTCATACCAAGGCCAATACCGTAAGTTCGTTTCGTAAAAAAAGGATCATATATTTTTGCTAATGTCTCATCGTTCATCCCCTCCCCACAATCTACAACCTCGATAACAATCCGCGCTTCATCTATCTTACATTTAATTTTCACCACACCATCGCAATCCTTATACGCTTGGACTGCATTATCAAAAAGGTTAAAGAAAAGCTCCAGGATACTGACCCGATCTCCCCACAGCGTAACACCTTCACAACAACCTAAATCACACTCCAGCCTCACCTCTCTACGATTATGCTTTTGCGTGATCTGATCAATGCCCTCTTGAATAATATCCTTAAGGGGCAACGCATTAAAATCTACCTTTTTAACCCTAGCATAGCTCAATAAATTACGTATAATCTGATCACTCTCATCTATCTTGCGATCTATAGAGTTAAAACTCCTCTCACAGGTATCATCCTTGACCTTGCGACGTATATTGTATGCTGCAATACGAATTACACCAAGAGGATTTCGTAATTCATGAGCTATGGAAGCCGCAAGTGTACCTATATCCGTCAAGCGTTTAGCATCATCCAATTCCTTCCTCATATCCGCGAGCTCTTTACTGCGTTTTTCTACTTCCATTCTCAGCAGGTCCTGACCATGCTTTAATTTTTCCTCATCGCTCACGAACTTAGTAATATCTCTGAGGATACTCACCATCACTCGTCTGCCATTTAGATCCATTGGGGTTGAATTGACCTGGACCGGAATACATCTATACTGGTCACAAATATAGGTCATATTCTGCATCGACTGATTTGCATTAGCGGCTTTACGCATCATATTTTCACAATCACCTGCATAACCCTTGAAGTGTGGATCTTTGGGGTGTAAATCTTTATGCTGCATACCTATAACTTTTTCTCTGGGAACACCCAACAAAGAAACCGCGACATCATTAGCATCAACAACTTCTTGAGATTCCGCATCTATCACTATAATTGCATCACTCGCAGACTCAACGAGCATGCGATACTTCTGTTCCGAATCACTCAGAGCTTCTAAGGCTAGCTTACTATCGGTGATATCTATGACTGTACCTACACCGCGGTTATTCACACCTTCCTTACCTCGCAAGAACACCCCTTTATCATGAACCCAGCGAACCCTCCCATCGGGAATGACTATACGATATTCCTCATCAAAAGAACTCTCGCCACGAGTGAAGGACATATATATTTCACCTATACGCTCACGATCCTCAGGATGAATCATATTGAACCACAACATTGAGTCGTTATAGAGATCACTCGCTTTGCATCCCCAGATTCCTTCGAATGACGGACTGACAAACAGACACCTTTCACCATCAGGTGTGTACTCGTGCAGCCAGAAAACCTCTTCAATATTGGAAACAATCTGATCCAAGCGTTCCGCCGTGGTCCTTAGTTCATTAACGATCTCATTGCGTTCGGAAACATCTACAAAGTTACCAAGAAGATATTTTTTACCCCCCAACTCGACATGCGATGTGTGGATATCAACTGAAATTGTCGTTGAATCGCTTCTCAGGAGGGGGACATCACGAAGATAATTCAACTTATAATTGATCATTTTCTGAAAGTTATCGGCTATCTCCTCTAAATTCTCAGAAGGATGAATGTCCTTAACAGAGAGCTTTTCTACTTCCTCCTCTGACCTACCCAACATATCTGCCATCGCTCTGTTGCACATGACAAATTTGCGTGTTTTGACATCGGTAATTAGAATTCCAGTGGTCATTGTCGACATAATCGTTGATAACTTTTCTTGAATGCCAATTAATTTACTAACATCATTATAAACAGCTACGACCTCACCACTAGGCAACTTAAATATCGTATTCTCCCGCCAACCAGCTATTCGATCATCCTCATAAAGCTTAATTGGGAAAAGTTCAGCCTTGCCAGTGCACCACACACGTTTGAACACATCGATTATCCCAAACGAATTTGCTTCAGGAAATACCTCACTTACCCTTCTACCAACTACTTGACCTCGCTGTTTCCGTTCAATTTTTTCCGCAGCCGCGTTAAATTCGACAAATACAAAATCACGGCCATCATCAACTACTTGATAGATAGCTACAGCGTTTGGCATGTTCTCAATAAGGGCTGTATATCTCTCTTCCATACACCGCGATTCCGTAACATTCCGTACAATTCCGGCAAAACAAGATAACTTCCCCATATCATCGAACAGTGGATACTGAATAACGTGAAAACAATATCGCCTACCTTTAATATTCATCCATCGTTTGGCATCGACCTTTTCGCCTGCGACACATATTTCATCAACCTCTTTAATAATTGCAGCATTATCAGTATCCAATATATCTTCTGCCGTTCTATCGATTGCATCATCTCCTAGAATGGCAATGGCTGAAGGATTGAGATATATGTATCGGCGTTCAAGATCTTTGAGAAATATTGCATCTACAGCATCTCTAACCAAATCGTTAGAGAAGCGTTCTATAAAAGAAGTACTTATTTTCTTTGAATACAGACACCCCAGCATACCTGTGGACTTATCTTTCTTTCCCATCCCCATCTCCCTTAGAAAATTGTAGTATCAATACTAGCAGCTAGAGGATTTAGCGCAAATGATTTCAACTGCCGAGAACAGTTGTGATTCAAAGTATGTCACTGGATAACAAGCTGAAAATACTAGAATAAATAGCTCTTCCATCAGTTAACCCCATATGTTAGGGTTTTATTATAAAGTTAATTCCCAAGGAGGTTGATTATGAAGAGGATCAAACTCACCAAAGAATCACCCAAGCCGATCTACACATCAATGAAAACCGATGAAGCAGAGAAAATTCCGATGTTTTCATTCACCAACATTGATGAAGAGACTATTGAAAAGGTTTTCGATAAGTCCTATCGAAGTTTCACAAACATCGATTTCAAAGTTATCGAAACTGTTGAATTGAAAACAACATAATCAAGACTAAAACTAAGACTAAGACTAAGGCCGAGACTGAGGTTTAAATTTGGGTTATAGCTCAATTCCTAGTCTTAATCTCAGTATCAATCTTATAATTTAAATTCCCGAGACATCCCCTCATCCATAGTGTAAATTTTATTTTTTACACCAACCTTTGTCGGCTTCGACCAACTGCGATTAAAGCTAATTTTCAGTTTGGAATGTTCAATTCTAACCTTCAACCAATGACCGGAATAACGGAGCCTGAAGGTGAGATTTTTTAATTCGTCAGGCAAACATGGATCGAACCATAGAACCCCATCACGCATCTCTAAACCTGCGTAACACCTCTGCACCAGATCTACCGTTCCCGACATAGCACCCAGATGAATACCCTCAGATGTTGTTCCACCCTGAATATCAGCTACGTCGCTAGCAAGCGCCGTTTGAAAGAGTTCCCAGGATCTCTTTCGATCGGAACGCGACAACACCCACGATACAACGATACGGCTCAATGTAGACCCATGAGACGATCTGTTTATATAGTATTCTATATTTTTTGGAATGGATTCATGATCGAATTTGTACCCAAGGCGTTTAAAAATCTCCTCCAACTTTTCAGACGAGAAAAGATAGAACAACATCAGAAGATCTGCCTGCTTTGAAACTTTATAGCGGTTGGGGGAATCACCCTCCGCCTCCAAAATACGATCCAAGCGTTGGATGTCACCGTACTTCCGACGGTATCTCTCCCAATCAAACTCCTTAAGTTTTTCAAATCCCTCAAACTGACTTATAATACCGTCCTTCTGGATCGGAATGAACATACGCCTGCTGATATGGTCCCAGAGCTTCAGCTCCTTCTTTGTAATTTGTAAATTGTCGAGAATCTCATCACGTCTAGCGTTACCCACAGCCTTCATAATGTCAAAAGCACGCCAGAGAATCCACGCGAACATAACATTTGTGTATGCATTGTTCGAAAGACCTAGTTTTTTAGAGTCAGGATATTCCGTATGAAACTCATCCGGACCGACTACACCATGAATTTCATAGCGCTTTCGCTTTGGATTATACTTCGTCATACTGGCAACAAACCTTGCTATCTCCAAAAACATCTCTGCACCATAGAATGAAAGGAACTGTATATCCTTGGTAGCCTGGTAATACTGCCAGATGTTGAATGCTATCGCTGCATTAACATGTCGCTGATTGTGGGTATTATCCGAAACCCATCGATTCGACTTTGGGTTCAGATGCACAACCTGTGTCTCCTCACGTCCATTGCTACTGCTCTGCCACGGGAACATAGCACCATGGTAGCCCTCTCTCTCAGCCGCTTGCCGTGCCTCAGGGAGACGACGATAGCGATACATGAGGAGCGCCCTTGTTACCTCCGGCATACGTAAATTCAAAAATGGAAAGATAAAGAGTTCATCCCAGAATATGTGACCTCTATAGGCCTCACCGTGCAGGCCCCTTGCAGGAACACCCGCATCCATATCAATCGTTTTTAAAGATGTAGTCTGCACAAGATGAAAGATGTGGAGACGCAAAACAAACTGTGCAAAGGGATGCCCGCTAATACCTATATCACAATATCGCCAGTAGTGATCCCACTTACGAACGTGATCCTTCAGCGCCTCTTTAAAAGTTACACAATTTTGGATTGCGTTCTTTGCTTCAAGCTCCGGCTCGGTGATGGCATTATCCTTCGTCGTAAAGACTACGACCATTTTTTCAACACGAAGGGCCTTCTTCTTTGACGCCTTACATTTAATCGTATGCGTTACCATACCAGCACGCCTTGAAATACGCTGTTGAACTTTCAACTCCTTCTTTCCAGAATAAACCTTTGTTCGTGCCGCTTGGGCCATAGTAATGTGAGATTGATTCGTTTTAACTGAAAGATAGATACTGTCATCCGTCACCGAACCAACGGAGAGAAGCTCCAAGTGCTGGCTTTCAAGCTGCCTATACCTCTTAACACCTTGGTTGGAAACCGTTCCATCCAATGCTGACCTGATTTCAATTTTACCACTCCAGTTCTCTGGAGTGAGTTCCCACCTGATACCAGCTAAATGTCTCCTCGATGCCGAAACGAAGCGCCTACACTCGAGCAAGGTAATGCGACCCTTCTTATCCTTGAAGCGCATCCTCCGCATGAGGATACCTTTCTTCACATCCAATACCTGGTTGTAATCCAGAATCTCTACATCCGAGAGAGAAAACCAGCTTCCTCCCTCAGGACGAAAACTGAGACAGAGCCAATTCGGCCAGTTGACTAGATCCTCATTTTCAATAAAGCGATCGGAGATCTTCGTCTTCAGACGGTTATAACCGCCAGCCAGATAAGTGCCGGGATAATTGATTTCATCCGCCGATGATTCCTCCGCAGCTCCGCGAGTGGCAAAGTAACCATTGCCAAGGACGCAGAGTGCTTCACGAAGTGACTGCTGTTCAGGTTTCCACGAATCGTAGGTAAGTGCCCATTTACTCATCTTAAGACCTCGCTATGGTTATAATCTATTCGTCATCTCCTGCATAAACTTGCCTACTTCATCAGTATTTTTCAAGCTGTATGCGGCAACCGTCTCCGCTGGCTCGTCTATGACGCGGATACCCATTCCGGTTTTGTTATCATTTAGAGCCCTAAACGCATCCTCATCAGTAAGATCATCACCAAGAAAAAATAGAATTAGATCATCGGCACCCGGATAAAGAAGGTTCATGAGGTAATGAATAGCCTTGCCCTTATCCCAATCGACATCCGGCTGAAGTTCAAAGATCTTCTTTCCGCCCTTTATCCTAAGGGATGGATGTTTTTCATGTGATGCCTTCACCGCCGCTTCTATTTCAGGAAGCTTATCCTCAGCGACAAGCCTGTAGTGAATAGCAATTGCATATTTTTTTCGTTCTATGAGAGATCCCTCTATGGCACTTGTAGCAGCTCTCAGTTCCTTCTCAGCCGCATCCAGATCAGGAAGGAACTTGCTACCCTCATCCTGCTGTTTCTCAACACCTGGTCCCTTGATATCAAAACCGTGACTGCCTGCGAATATCATATCAGGGACCTGCACCAACTTTTCAACGTCGGGACGATCACGCCCACTGATGATAGCAACTGTGCACTTGGCGGCGAGCCCCTCCAACCCCACTCTCATCTCCGGCGTAAGAATGGCAAGTTCTGGCCTGGCAACGATTGGTGATAATGTTCCGTCGTAATCGAGAAAGACCAGAACGCGCTTCCCCTGACACTTCTCAATTATAGTTTCGATATTATCCAATGCAGATGGTGGTACATTCATGACAAACCTCCATAATCATTCTTTTTCTAAAAATGTACTGAAATTGTCTACTGGTAGCCCCATTTGAGAAACACACTATATACAATTATTTTCCTTGAATCCAGAAATATCCAAACTATCCGACATCGATCGGATAGTTGAATATATCTGCAGATAGAGGTAGCATCAAATCTATAACGCTCGAAAGTCGTGGAGGTATCATATGCAAAAATCACTCATGCTAATTTGTTGTACCTTGATGCTCGTCATGACCATCGGATGCAGTGAGAAGGATGAAGTTCACTACACATACCTGGACGGCAGCGGCAATAAATACATATTGAGTCCCGATGGAACGCTCGAATACGATCCGGTGAGCACAGAAGAGAGCTCCTCTGGAGAATATTCCGGTGGAAAACCTGTGATCAAAAAAATTAAGCCGACAATTCTTGATAACATCAAATCGACGATCAACATAGCGATCGAAAACAAGGATGTTCAAATAAGCAAGAGAGTAAAAATGTCAGGATTTATAGAGGTACGAGGTGGTAAAAAGAAGAATGTTTATATCCTTTCACCCTCCTCCGAGGAAAAATCAAAAATCGAGATAACTCTAAAAGCAGCCCTTACAAAATAAGTGATTCAACCATCACAACTTATGAAAGTTGCAACCGTCACAATCCGTTTAGTATTGTGTATCAGATGATATACCGCTTAGCGCACGAATCTGCTGAACATCCCCTTGAATTTCAACGGTACCTTCGTAACTCACAAGCATAACCAAGTAGGCATTTTCTCCAAAGTCGTCCAGAAAATCCGTTATGGTTACTGGAAAAAGAGGATCCGCTGGAAAATCGCTATAGGTTTCACCTAGATCCAACGAATACTGATAACTGGCACCTGAAGTGCTCAGGTTGATTCTAAATGTACCGTTGTCTGCCGTGCTACAATCTACTTTATTGTGGTTAACGTTATCATCTTCGATATAAACGTTATTGCATATCCATTTGGAGTTTTTGGAATCGTACTCAAAACCTATAAACATGGCCTTACCAAGCGCGTTTCCGTCCATGAGAGTACCAAGGTCCATCGTATCTGAAATCACCAGCATGAATTGGACATCTAAATCCGGGACACCTGAAATCAATTCGCCATAAAATGAAACCTCAAAACCAGAAGCATCAATTGAAATATCCTTGTATATCGCAACAACAGCTGAAGACTGTTCATAAACCAATGCGTCATTAGCTGTATCAAACGTCAAAACATTAGCCAGAAGGTCATCCCACATCGTCCAGGTAACCGCTGATATATCCGGAATCTTATAGCAGGAGTGCGAATCCGCTTGAAAGTCATCCGAGATAGCGCAACCCACCGTATATGTGTATGAGGCGGTTGGAATCCCAACACCCCCCGCACTCACTACACCGGAAATTGAAAGGTCAGTATTGTTCAGCTGGCAGTACCAATCGATATCACTGTTTGTCCGATACACCCTACCACTGGCGATGACATCGATGCTATCTGGAGAGAACTCCTCATTCAAACAGCTAAAAACATAATTACCAGCAAGTGCTGCGGTGGCATCATCCATAGATTCCGAATAGACGATGGTATACGATCCGCTCATCACATCTGTTGAACCGCTGATATCCACTGCCTTCCCTTTGGAATCCAACAGAAGTGAGATGCTGGGGTCACCATCCGTCGCTTCAGTTTGAAATGTGGCCATGAAACTTTCTGATAAAACACATGCTGTGTAGTTAGCATTGTAGGCGAGGCTCTTTGCAGGATGGAGTGTGCAGAGGATGTCGGAATCGCACGTGTATGTAGCGTCGATTGAGTTGTCGATATCGCAGATGCCCGTATCGATTGCGACCTTTGTAGTCGATGCCTTGGCGGATATGCTCGCAGATATTCCAGCGCTAGGCGTCGGTACCATGAAGAAATCTGATTCTAAGCTGTCCTCATCGACTGCCGAGCTGAATTCATATGTGAATGTACTATCGACGCTGATATCTGTAGATCCCTCTACACCTTCGATGCTGATAGGTATGCTGGAGGGCGTATTAGGTGAAGCGCCGCCACAGGCTGCAATAATGACAAACAGCACGAAAAGTAGAATCCTATATTTTTTGAATTCTGATTTGATAGGCATGGACAAACCTCCAGGGGGTAGAACGAGCATATACCATGCCACGACCCCACACTTCCAAGTCATTATATTTATTAGCATTTTTTTAGATTGGAGAATGGCGCATGTTAGAAATCACCCATGCGATGACAAAAAAATGACACTTAGGAACCCAGCGAACAAAAAAGTGTCCGACACTTTTTCGGGAAATGTGTCAAAAGGTGTCCGACACTTTTTGGATTAGCCACCGTATGATCTGAACAACGTATAGACCCGACCACGAAGACGTTTATATTTTACATCTTCATCGAATAGGGCAGCTAGAACAGCTGAACGAATCCGACCGACATCTTCTACCGCGATTCCAGAAAGAAGTGTTTCCAACACTTCATTTGCCTGAATCAGATATCTAGTCCTTCCATATACCATCTGGCCCCAAAGACTTGGACTCAGACGCCCCTCAATAATTCTCAATGCGAAAAACTCTAACATCTCATCTACGATCGTATCCGGAAGACTGTTGCTTCCAGCACTTTTATCATTCTCGGTTTCGTAATAGCCTCTGAGCTTACTCAATATATGACCCGTGTGAGGCACAACATCGTAACCCTCTTCAAACAGTGTCGCCAAGATCTCCACCTGGGCCTTTGTGGAATAACACATAACCCCTGCGACCGCCTTGCTAGGACTCGGATAAGTTCTGGTTTTCTCAATTACATCCCACACTTTTTCGCGAAGCTGAAGGTCCCTACTTCCAAACGCAATACTTCTTGCCTTCGGTAAAGCTTCATTCAGATCGGTCGGGGTGTATGCTCCCACGATTCTTTCCCAATTGGCTTCACTTACATTATTCATATGTCTAAAAAATGCTATAAGGTCAGTACCCCTGACATCATCCTGCCTCATGAGTTTCCACAACAATCTACCCACATCCCTATTGTGCGCCCGATGCCTATACCCCTTTGACTGAGAGTACAATCTCACCTTTGAAAGTTTTTCGATAACCTGAGAACGAAGAGTTGAAATAGATGACACTTTCGGATCTAGCGTGGCAAGGAGTCCGTCGAGAGATTCTACAGCGCTCTTGTAATACCTAACCGACCAATCGAACCAATCCATCGTGTACGTCCAAGGCTCCTTCTTACCAACAAATCTTTTATACACATTGAGCATTCCAGACAACGAGGCTCTTCTGAGTTCAGAAGGGAGGCCTGATACCTGCGTTTCAATATACCGCAAAGTTCTACCTTGCACCTCACTTCCACTACTTCCTGCAACTTTCCTAAACCTACCTTTCCACCTTCTTATCCAGTCATCACCATCTCCGTCGCCATCACCACCGGCGCTTCCGCCTGGAGGTGCGGGTGGCGCGCCTTGACTTGATCCAGCGGGGGGTGGTGCACAAAACATCCCACCCAGTGACATATTTTCAACTGCACCGACTCTAATTGAAGCCCCACCCCTAACAACGGGGTCTCTCCCCTTCCAGAAGATCATATGATGCGCTGCAAATCTTCCAGCTGATTGCTGAAGTGAAGCGGTCACATTCGGAATGTGCGTAAAGGGATTATACGCCATCGTATCAGCTATAAGCACAGTTCCGGCTTCAGACACACCGAGCATTCCCAAGGAACTCCCCAGTGCCTGCGCTGAAAATCCTATATTAGATAATGATAACATATACTTATAATTCAGCCGCCAATATATAACGTTATAAGACGTAACACACAGGGTTCATATCCCACAAGATAGCGGCCAAGGCAATCATTTTTGGAAGGACTAAAGAAAGGTGTCGGACACTTTTTTTAATATTGATAATCCGAAGTCATACCTTCGACTCTTATATAATCTATATTGGCGGTGTCAGTTTCGACATTCGAGCCGGCCCTGTAGAAAATAAGCAGATCTTTCTCACCGATCATGTCCATATATTCCATTACACCCGCTGAAAATTCAGTCCATGTTTCATTGTCCAGAGAGTACTCCGCAGAAATTGTGGAATTAGTATTACTAAGTCTAAAATAATAATCTGTACCTGGTGGACAAAACGCAAGTACCCCTTCATCAATCGCCCCATTAGAAAACCTTGCTGTTCGAAGAGCCCTATTCGCCCCATCTCCCTCAAAGCCTATCTCATAACCAGTGGCAACGTCATTATCAACAATACCAAATAGGAGACTGTCCGGCCCATAGGTTCCCGTACTTGAGGTAAAATTCGCAACATTCTCAAGACGCACGGTAATACTGTAGTCACCGTTACCAACATTCACAGACTTCTTAAAACCAAACTGTTTATTCAACTCGGCAAGTGAATAATTGACACTGCTATCTTCGGAATCAAATGTAAGTGCGTTCGAAAGAATGTCTGGCCATGTAGTCCAAGATAAATTGGAATAATTGAAATCCGGTTCCCAGCAGCTCTGCGTGTCGGAATTGAAATCGTCATTCAACGCGCAGCCGGTTGTAAATTGATACTCGATATCGCTACCAAGGGTTTCGCCTGAAACACTTGCTAGTGTAGATGCTATCGAGAGAGCACAATCCATAAGCTGATAGCGATAAGTCTCCTCCACAGTGATTAATATGCTAGAGCTTGATAGCCCAACTCCGCTGTATGCTGGATCCGATGACAAAGAACTTCCTCCAGGCACATCACAAGAAATTCCTATTTTTCCACCCCAAACCTCCGTATCATCACTTGCCTCGGCTAATTCATCAGTGAAGTTAATCGTCAACTCATCTGGAAATACACCAGTTGAGCCAGTCAGCTGAATCGGCACTCCAGCCCCATCGAGAACCGATGCAACGCCGAACGTTTCGCCTACCGTAACAAATGTAAACGCACGCGGCGTTATCGGATCACCTGTAGCTTCATACAAAATACCGGACGTAAGACATGCGGTATAGCTTGCACCCCCATCCAAATCGTTCGTCGGATCCAAGATGCATAAAGTGGAAGATTCACACTCCACCGATGCGTCGATGGCGTTATCAGCGTTACATATAGTCGTATTGAACTCTGATTTTTCAGCCGTAAGATCAGCCGATACTGCCGCTGTCGGCACCATGAAATATGTACTGGTTGTGACAGTGGAGGTAATAATCGCCGCATCGAATTCATATGAGAATGAGCTATCCACCGCCACCCCGCTCGTTCCATCAACGCCCTCTAGCGACACTGGAATATCTGTGGGGGTATTCGGTGTAGCCCCACCACAGCCGTGCAGAAACATTACCAGCAACGTCATAACCAACAAAACCCATGTATTCCTCAAATAAATCATAATGCCCCCATTTTAGACACGTTAGACTAGAGCAAAAACCATGCCTGAACACCTTTCGAGAAGTGATCTAAAACACCCAGGTATCATTGATCTTTTAAGGGTTTATTATGCGGCCTTAAATATTCGAGGGTATAATAACACCCATATGCGTTCATATTATGACATATGTCGTTTTGATGGATTAATTTCGATTTAAAAATTATACGCGAGATCCAAGCCACCCCAAATAAGATAACTCTTCTGATTCGGATTAGCCCTAATCGCCCTTCTGATAGAGGGAATCACATGTACCACAGCATTGAAATGAGGTCTCAAGGTAAACCCTCTGACCACCTCAAGCGGCACGGCAACAACAAATGCAAGCGCATCTACATTTGCATCCCTCTGACCATAAGCGGAGGTGAGATATTTGCTATCACCCATTCCGAGATGGGTGGATGTTTCAATCGTAACCATATCATTAAAATCGTGATGAAAGCCGACACCGACATGAGCATAGATACTTCCAGCATTGGGTTTCAGTCGCGTCCTCATCCTACCAAAAAAGTCGAACTTCCAAAGATCATACTGAAGATAGAGATCCGCCTCTATGATCGACTCTGAGCTATAGTCTAGCGAAGCCGGATTTCCGTTCGGAAAGACCATGAAGACAAAATATGGATGAATAGTCAGGTCGTGAATATGAAATGTATAGTACGTCGTTAAGTCGACCTCGTTGAATTCACCTTGGTTGGGTTCGTCGTTTAAGACGAAGTTTGACCACACGTTGAAACCAAGGCCGTAAAATTCAACTGTACCGGATGCTTGCCATACGGGCCCTCTTGAACACCTGAGCTCTTTCGAAACGTAGAGGGATTCAAAATCCGAATCGATTTCAAACATAAGGTGTTCCATAGGCCCTTTTCTGGGTTTATCCTTCGGAACCGCCACCAGGTAATCATCGGGAAGTGTGTGATGTTCGTCGTAGTGTTCATAATCGGCTTTATATTTCCTTCTGAGATAAACTCCTTCCTTATCCTCGACCGCGGTAAGACCCTTATCAAGTTTTTCATCCTCATCGTCACCCGCCGCAAATGCAGCAACCGGCAAGATCATCAGGATCATAAAAACAATAAGTCTTATTTTCATTTCTACCCCTTGATTTCAGTTCTTTCAAACACTCAGCAGCTGACTGATTCCGGAAGAAGCCTTCTATTTTCAAAAAAGTGAAACACCAGTGTTGGAAATACCACCAGCGTCAAAATTGCAGATAAGGACAAACCGAAAGCTATCGACCACGCAAGTCCAGACCATACAGGATCCCCCGCTATAGCGAGTGAACCGAGGACCGTCGTCAAAGAGGTTAGAACTATCGGCCTGAGCCTAACATTACATGCACTGACAATCGCCTCCTTAAGATCCACACCACCTTCCAGACGTATCATTATATATTCAAGGAGGATGATGGCATTGTTAACAACAATACCTGCAAGCGCAATGACACCGATCATCGATGTTGCTGAAAAGTAAACCCGCCCCATCAGAAACAAGAAAGCGAACCCCGGGAAGACTCCCACCAGCGCCAAAGGAATCGTAGCTGAAATTAGAAGGGGTATGACGTAGGAATGAAACTTCGCCACCAGCACTATGTATATGAGTATTATTGCAATCCCCATAGCAAGTCCCAGATCCCTGAAGACCTCGAGCGTCATCAACCACTCACCCTCCATCTCAACATTAACCCAGTTACCATCCGGCATTTCATAACGCGCTTCCAGAAGCGAAAAATCTGTACGCTCAGCACCACCCTTCGGCAAATAAGAATGTAGGCCTTTCATAAAATCAATAGCCGCATAGGTCACACTTCTCGCTCCCATCTCACCTGACAAGTAGACTACCTCCTCACGATTGTCGGCAAGTATGACATCTGAATGTGGCACCTCTTCTGTATACAGAAAATCATTAACGGGAAGTGGATTACCAACATCGTTGATGACCATTATCTCACTCAGATCCTCAATATCATCCCGCTTCGAATATGGAATCTTGAGGACGATAGTCTCCTGCTCAAGATTTTCATCGTTATGATATACACCGATAACACCACCCCTATAGAGAACCTCAAGCGTCTTCGCTATAGATGCCGTACTGACCCTGGCCTTCGCTGCCTTCCCAGTATCGACACGTAATGTATACTTGGTGAGCTCCTCCGGTATAGAGGTATCGATATCTTCAAGCGCTTGAATATCGCCAGCGATTCCTTCGAGATCGCGCGTTACTCTTTTAACCAACCCTTCATCGCTCCCTTTTATCTTTGCAAAGAACGTAGCTCTTACCGGAGGCCCAGGGGGATCCTCCACGACCTGATATTTCACTTCAGGATATCCCTTCAGCCACTCGGATATTTGCTCCCGAAGCCGCAGCGCTATATCTTCCGACATATCCTTCCTATCATCTGGATGAAAGAGGTTGATCTTTAAAGTCGCCTGATGAGTACCCACTCTATTTGCAGCTCCACGAAACATACCGTTGAAATCAAGAACCTGCGATTCACCTACGAAAGCCTGCACGCTCTTTACATCAGGCAGTTGAGCAAGCTTTCTTGATAACATTCCGCTCATCTCATAAGTGCGACCTATACTACGCCCTAAATCCATATCCAGATAGACATACATTTGCTCACGATCTGCCTTCGGAAGCATGCGGAAGCGCAGCAATTTCACCACTGGAAAGAGAAGCACTATGATAACTAGAAAAGCGGATACCCCCATCATAATTCTGCGCTTTCTTTTTGAATCCAACATCTCACTGATAAATTTCGTGTAGCGCCCTATAAACGCATCGTAGATTTTTTTCAGAAAGGATCCCTTCTCCTCATATGGAACGCCCTCTTTACAGAATATCGACGCCATCCATGGGACGATAGTATAGGAATAAATGAGCGACACGATAATTGCTGCTGAAACAAAAAATGGGAGAGGCCCCATATAAGGTCCCATCATCCCTGTTACGAACCCCATCGGTATGAATGCAAGAACCGTGGTAAGCGTTGAGAGGAGCAACCCCATCCCCACTTCCGATACGGAGGTATTGATGATCTTCAAGTTCATCCATTCAGGATGTTCCCGTTTATTTCGAACGATATTCTCGACGACGACGGTCGCGCTATCCACGAGAAGACCCAAGGATAAAATCAACGCGAACAGAGTAATGCGATTTATCGTGTAGCCGGCCAGATGCCCAATTCCAAACACAGTCAGGAGCGTTAGTGGCACGGTTATGGCAACCATTATCGCAGCGCGCACATTTAAAAATGCAAATAGAACCGCGAATACGATACATATTGCCTGAACTAGGTTGAAGGTAAGACCCCTTATCTCTTCAGTGGCCACCCGACCCTCGTCTCGCAATATTTTGATCTTCACATCATCCAGGAGTGGCGACTTCTTCTCAAGCTTTTCTATCTCGCTATGAATCGCACGCGATACATTGCTAATATTCTCACCCTTTTTCTTTGCAACTGTAATGAGAACGGCGTGATCCACCTCCTGATCACCATCATAATAGTTGATATAGCTATCATCCTCCATGGTCCCTGCGACAACCTCTCCAAGGTCGCCTACAGCAAGGCTCTGCTCCACATTGGATGCAACAACAAGATTTTCAATATCCTCTACATCCTTGACGGTACCTGTCGTCTCAACAGTCTGAAACTGCTCCGGACCCTTTACCGACCCAAGAACGCTCAAAAGGCTGCTTCTACTGAGCGCTGATTCCACATCTCCAACCGAGGTCTTCGTCTCCCTTAGTTTTGTGGGATCCAACACAATGTGATATTCTCTTTTTCTTCCACCCAGGACCTTCACAATCGATGCTCCAGGTATAAGCTTTAGCTTATTTCTGATCTTGAGCGCCCTCTTTCTAAGTGAAACTGGATCCAGATTATTCGAAAAGAGCCCGATCGTCATTATGGCAAGATCATCAGGATCGATCGATTCTATTAGGATATTATCAACGCCCATAGGTTGAAGATCAAGGTTGGAGGAAATGCGCTGCCTCAAACGTATCTTCGACTCATCGAAGTTCTCACCTACATGAAAGAGTACGGTAATGATGGACCTGCCACCGTGATATGATTGCGAATAGATCTCATCCACACCTGGGATCTGCTGAATTACATCCTCCGCAGGCCTTGTGACCATCTCATAGACCTCACGAGCGGTTGCACCCGGAAAATCGACGGTCATATTAAAACTCGGAGCTGTTATTTCTGGATTGTATTGCTTCGGCGTCATTATGAACGATAGGACACCCCAAAATATTATCCCAAAAAAGATGAGTAGGGATAATTTTTTATTCATAACGAAATACTGACATATTTTTCCAAAGATATTCACACCGTCCCCCTACCTGAATGATTTTTTTAGAATCTACGCTTTATTAACGATCTCTATTCCATGGAGGGCAGGGCTTACTCTCCCCTACTTTGAGTCCCCCGACATGACGCATGTATACCACTTCCCCATAACTCCGTCCAATTATGGCATTTAGGGAGGATACGCAATAAAAAGATATCGCCCACAGATTCACATATATCTACGCATCTACACGACAACGGTATATGTTGATTCATCTCGCATCTTTATAGTAGCATCCACAATTGATAAGAGATTAAAAAATAGGAGGCATTATGGATAAGGATAAAACACTTCACGTCATTATCATCTCTGCAGCTTTAATCTTGGGCCTTGCCGCTCTTGGGCTTTTGGTATCGAGGAGTGCTATTACTCTAAACAGGGGTGAGAGAACCGTTGTCGTGAAGGGGCTATCGGAAAAGGAAGTCCCGGCAAATATAGTCATATGGCCAATAGCCTTCACCGAAGCCAGCAACGATCTGACGGAGCTCTACGAGCAGATCAATACAAAAACAAAGATCATTAGGAATTTCCTGAAGAAGCAGGAGATAAAGAAAACTGAAATTACAGTCTCATCACCGAAAATTGAAGATAAATACGCCCAATCATATTCGAACTCAAGAAATGCGCCTTATAGATACGTTTCAACGTCCAGAGTGACAGTCTACTCGGAGAACGTGAAGGGCGTCATAAAGGCGATGAACAAACTGGTGGAGCTTGGTAGGAAGGGCATTACCCTGACTGGTCCAAATTATGACGCCAGAACTGAATTTCTATTCACAAAGCTCAACGAGGTTAAACCAGGCATGATCCAGGAAGCCACGAAAAATGCCCGTGAGGTGGCTACTAAATTTGCAACTGACTCCGATAGCAAGCTCGGCAAAATCAAGAAAGCCCGACAGGGACAGTTTTCAATTGCAAACAGGGACAGCTCAACGCCAAACATTAAGAAGGTACGCGTTGTATCGACTGTGGAATACTATCTCACAGATTGACACCTCAAAAAGGTGTCGGACACTTTTTTAATTGGCGGAGACGCGTACATATAGATGCTATTCAATTCATTCCAATTCCTCTTTTTCTTCATAGTTGTCTTCAGCCTATATCTCTGCCTGAACCACAAGCATCAGAACCGCATGCTGCTGGTGGCTAGCTATATATTCTATGGCTCATGGGATTGGCGTTTTCTATCGCTGTTGATCATATCGACACTGCTCGACTACTTCTGCGGACTGAAGATTGAAAATGAAGTCTGTCCAAGAAAAAGAAAAAGATACCTAACGCTAAGCGTATGTGGAAATCTGGCGATATTGGGGTTCTTCAAGTATTTCAACTTCTTCATAGGTAGCATGACCGGTCTTTTGGGGCTCTTCGATATCCACGTAAACCCGTTTCACCTAAACGTCCTTTTACCTATAGGCATATCGTTCTATACATTTCAGACGATGAGCTACAGCCTCGATATCTACAGAGGAAGGCTCAAACCTACGAGAAAGTTTTTGGATTTTGCCCTATACGTATCCTTCTTTCCACAGCTCGTAGCGGGCCCAATTGAACGCGCAAAGAGTTTATTGCCACAAATCCTGGGTGAACGACATGTCACGCTGGAGAAGATCTATCATGGCACCTGCCTAATCTTCTGGGGTCTTTTTCAAAAGATCTACGTCGCTGACAATCTGGCAAAGATCGTCGACCCGACATATGCATCGACGGAACACTCCGGTGCCGCTTATTGGCTTGCAAGCTATGCCTTTATGATCCAGCTCTACTGCGACTTCGCTGGATACTCAAATATAGCGAAGGGGCTGGGAAAGATGATGGGGTTCGATATCATGACGAACTTCTATCTCCCCTACTTCACATGCAACGTACGCGACTTCTGGAAGCGCTGGCACATCAGTCTCACGAGCTGGGTAAGGGATTACCTTTACTATCCGCTTCTCAAGTCCAGCAATTCAAATTTTAAAAAGGGGCTGACCGTAATTCTCACGATGTCACTCATCGGACTATGGCATGGCCCTGCCTGGCACTTTGTTGCGTTCGGCTTCTATTCCGGCATCGGATTGATCGGTTACCACATCACAAAACCTTACTTCGCAGTCATTCGATCGAAATTCCCCGGCAGATCAGTCTTAATCTATAGACTAATCATCGGTTTCCTGTATTTCCAAGGGCTGATGTTCGGCTTCATGCTCTTCAGAGCACAGGAGACGACGAGGGCCTTAAAGATGGCCAGCAAAGTCCTCTTCGACTTCTCATGGAGACCGCTTCACAGTGAAATGCTCTTAGCCCTTCTACTTTTCGCAGGACCCATGCTATTAATTGAGATGTGGCAGCACCTCAAGAAGGATCTCGACGTCCTGATAAAAGCAAATATTTGGATAAAAATTCCAATTTATATAATACTATTCTTTCTTATGCTTATTTTTGGAGTTTCAGATGAAAAAGCTTTCATCTATTTTCAGTTTTAAAAATCTGCCGTATACATTAATAGTCGTCATCGTCGTGGTCTTTGCAAGCCAACAGCTCCTCACGCGATCGACAGCCTACTGGACATACCTTTATAAGAATTCCAACCCAAAATTTGACGACGGTCTTAGGTTCGCAGCCGTCGCAAATGGTATCGATAAAAATAAGAAAAAAGCCCTCATTATGGGAGCCAGCCAGGCTAGAGAGAATGTCGATATTGGGGCGCTCAATAATTCTTTCAGTAATGAAGATATCACATTCTACAACCTTGGTATATCGCAAGGGCAGGCGGTTGATTTTTTCATGACTAAGAACCTGGTTATGAATACCAACCCCGATCTAATCATTTTTGTAGGCGATCTCAATATGATATCATCGCCATACATGTTCACAAAACTGCGCCTTTATTTTCATCCAAGCATAATCTATCAATGGATAGAAATACTTGGATGGCGCTATCTCTGGGAGCATAAGAAGGAAACCCTCCATGCATTCCTTGGATATATCTTTCCAGTCTATCAATTTAGAGAATCATTCGGACGAATATTACAGAACGAACTCGCAATCAACATCCTAAATAAAAAGAGAAAACCCTTTAAACGCTTCGCCTACTCCGGAATGAGAAGAAAAACCATCTATGAGGATTTAGATAACACTCTTCAAAGTGATAAAACTGATGACATCGCCTCCCCTGAAGAGATCGCTATGAATGAAGCATTATTTGAACGCTTTATTGAAGGTATCACTGATAGAGGTATCCCCTTTATAATGATAGACGCCCCCTACTATAAGAATGCAAAGGAGACATACTTCGGAGAAATATATCCAGGCTATGATAAATACATAAATAGCCTCTCAAAAAGATATAACTTCTCATATTATTCAGACGCAGATACACCAATTTTCGATAAGGAGGATTTTGTCGATCATACGCACTTGAATGCAGCTGGAAGAAGAAAATTTACTACATTTCTTACAGAGATAGCCGACGAACTTTTCTTTGATAGCCATAACAACATTCAAGATTAATATTGACCATCAGCGTTTATGCCGGAAAGGATAATACAACCATTCCTCACCTTAAGCGATCATCCCTGAAATAGGAGCACTACTGTAAGTTTATGATATTATGGGTGTATATCATAACAAAATGAACTCGACACCTAAAACAATACCCATACATGGTCATATTTTTGACAGCAAGTGACCAGGAAAAATTCTATTTTACTTTTTAAGCAGTTCTGTTGTACTCCGCCATCCTAATCCGTTACCAGTAACATGATATGAAAGGATTTAGCGACAATGGCAAAGATCAAACCCTTCCGTGGACTAAGACCAAAACCCGAATTCGCATCGAAGATAGCGAGCAAGCCATACGACGTCCTTTCATCCGATGAAGCGCGTAAGCTGGTCAAAGATAATCCAGACTCATTTCTTCGCGTCGTGAAGGCGGAGGTTGATTTCGATCCATCAGTCGATACACACAGCACCGAAGTCTATGAGAAGAGTTCTGAGAATCTAAAGAGGCTTTCATCGGAAGGGCTGATGATTCAGGACGATGCTCCTTGCTTCTACATCTATCAGCAACGCATGGGCGATCACGTTCAAACGGGTGTCGTTGCTGGCGCGAGCGTAGACGAATATAAAAACGATCTCATCAAAAAACATGAACTTACGCGTCCCGACAAAGAGGATGACCGCGCTAAGCACATCGAGATACTAGGTGCAAATGCAGGTCCGGTATTTTTAACCTATAACGCATCGGATGAAGTTAACTCAATTGTCGACGGTATAACCAAAAACAAACCAGTTTATAATTTCACTGCGGATGACGACATTGGCCATACCTTCTGGGTTGTAAATGACAACGCGAGCATTGAAACACTTTCGAACGCCTTCAAAAACATTCCCTGCATGTACGTTGCAGATGGTCATCATAGGAGTGCAGCTGCCAGCCGCGTTTGTGATATCCGAAAGAAAGCAAATCCAAATCACACTGGAGAGGAACCATATAATTATTTCCTCACCGTCATCTTCCCTGACGATCAGATGCAGATACTCGATTACAATCGTGTGGTGAAGGATTTAAATAATCTCTCGGAAAGCGACTTTCTTGAAAAGACAGCCAAATGCTTTGAAATCGAAGAAACGAATCATGGCAAGCCCACAGCTAAAGGAACTTTTGGAATGTATCTCGGTGGTAAGTGGTATAAACTTACCGCAAAGGATGGAACTTACCCCGCAAACGATCCAGTCGAAAGCATTGATGCCGCAATCCTCCAGTCGAACCTACTAAAACCAATTCTCGGCATCGATGATCCACGTACGAACTCAAGGATAGATTTCATAGGTGGCATTCGCGGCATGAAGGAGCTGGAACGCAGATGTTCTGAGGATGCCGTGGTCGCCTTTGCCATTCATCCCGTTAGCATCTCCGAGTTGCTTGCAGTTGCTGACGCAGGAAAGGTGATGCCGCCTAAGTGCACCTGGTTCGAACCGAAGCTACGCAGCGGAATGGTCGTAAAGATGATGGATGAATAGTTAAGATTAAGACTAAGATTAAGGTTTAGACGAAAAATACAAAACGCATAATATAACTCAACAAGGAGGTTTTAAATGTTAATTCTAATTTCTGATGCATTCGCTCCTAATTTACCGGGTCAGATATCAAGGTTCGGTGAGACAACGGATGACAAATCACGACTCAAGGATGCTGACGTCGTACTCATTCGCAGTAAGACAAAGTGCACGAAGGAGTATATCGATCAGGCTCCAAACCTGAAGATGATCATTCGTGGCGGAGTTGGGCTGGACAACGTCGACCAGGTATACGCGAAGGAGAAGGGAATTGCTGTCTACAACACTGCAGCAGCTTCCAGCATCGCCGTGGCTGAAGTCGCATTTGCACTGATGCTCGCCGTTCCGAATCACTTGATCGCCGGCAATAACGGAATGGCCGAAGGCAAGTGGCTGAAGAAGGAACTCAAACGCACTGAGCTCTACGGAAAAACCTTGGGTCTCATCGGCATGGGTCTCATCGCAACCGAAGTTGCAAAACGCGCAACAGCTTTCGGTATGAATGTCATCTCATATAGAAAGAGCGGCAAGCCTTCTGAGTTCGCAAAGGTACTCCCCAATTTAGAAGATGTACTGAAGGAGTCCGATTATGTATCACTCCACACCCCACTTACCGATGAAACGAAAGGAATGTTCAACAAGGATACGATCGCCAAAATGAAGGATGGCGCCATCATCGTAAACACCGGTCGTGGAAAGTGTGTTGTCGAAGAGGATATCGTCGCTGCGCTAGACAGTGGCAAGCTTCGCGGATATGCAACCGACGTCTGGTATTCCGATCCACCTGAAAATTCACCTATCACCAAAGCAAAGAACGTCGTAATGCTTCCGCATCTCGGTGCATCGAGCAAAGAAAACCTGCTTCGCATCGGTGATATCATAGAGGAGAAGCTTGAAGAATTCGTAAAAACCAAAGCTTAATATAAGGAGAAATGACAATGACACGCATTCACAACTACTATGCAGGACCAGCTGCTCTTCCGGTCGAAGCGCTTGAAGCTGCTAATAAGGAACTCATCGAATGGGCGGGGACTGGCATGAGCGTCATGGAGACTTCACATCGCTCGAAAGAATATGATGAAGTTCACAACACGACAATTTCACTATTCAAGGAACTTATCGGTTTAAATGATGATTGGACGGTACTCCTTCTCCAGGGCGGAGCCAGCACACAGTTCGCTATGATCCCAATGAACCTCCTCTGTGATGGAAGAAGCGCTGACTACATTCTCACAGGTGCATGGAGTCAGAAGGCTCTCAAGGAAGCAAAAATCGCAGGAACAACACGCGTTGCGGGTACTTCCGAAAAAGACGGCGTATTCCTTAGAATTCCAAAGCAGGACGAGCTGGATCTCGATCCAAATGCCACCTACTGCCATGTCACATCGAATAACACGATCTTTGGAACACAGTGGCATGTATTCCCGGATACCGGAAACGTCCCAATCGTATGCGATATGTCGAGTGACATACTCTCTCGCAAGATCGACGTTTCTAAGTTCGGCTTGATTTATGCCGGCGCACAGAAGAACCTAGGCCCGTCCGGCGTGACACTCGTAGCCATCCGCAAGGATCTACTTGAAAAATGTAATTCCGGATTATACACGATGTTGAGCTACAAGACCCACGCAGACAAGAACTCGCTCTACAACACCCCTCCGACATTCTCGATCTACATGGTCGGCCAGGTTCTAAAATGGCTCAAGGGCAAGGGCGGCGTAGAGGCGATAGAGAAGGAAAACACTGAGAAGGCGCAGATGATCTACGGAACGATCAAGGACAACCCTAGTTTCTTCTCAACACCGATCGATCCTGAGAGCGGCTCGCACATGAACTACGTTTTCAGGCTTCCATCCGAAGATCTTGAGAAGCAATTCGTAGCCGAAGGTAAGGATGCTGGATTCGTAGGTCTTAAAGGCCATCGCTCGGTAGGCGGAATCAGGATCTCAGCTTACAATGCAAACGGAATCGACTCCGTGCGCGACTTCGTATCGTTTATGAAGAATTTTGCCCAGAAGAACGGGTAACTTTACTAAAATTGCACAAAAAAGTGTCCGACACCTTTTTAAAAAGTGTCGGACACTTTTTTTGATATAAATTATTCTTCCTCTTCTGACTCTACCTCATCATCGACCTCATCAGAGATTCCTTCATCAGACAGGTCTTCTTCGAGCTCATCTGAATCCACTTCCATGCCCTCCTCATCCGAGAGGGATATATCGGCATCAACATCAGGATTTTCATCCCTGTATATCTCATCCAATTCTTGCTTATCAGCGGTATTTCTTACCTTTAGAGCCAACTCGTCATTTTCATCATTATAATATGCATCCTCAGTCTCAACATCATTCAAAGATGGCTCAGAAACATCAGTCTCAGCATCATATGTATCTTCTGCAATATTAGAATCCCGCCCTTCAACATCCATATCCATGCTGCCACAGATGGCGGTATTGGAAAGAAGGACTATTGAGAATACACAGAGAACTAATATTAATGATTTCATGATATAACTCCTCAAACACGAATTTATACTCCCCTTATTATTAATTATCGACTAAAAATGAGAAATGTTGCGGGAAAATAATGATATAGTAAGACGAGCTAACCAGCTGTAATATATAGACATAATTCTTAAGCCCGGCAGATTGAGATCTTTTTTTACAATAAATTGATCAACCTATAGAGATCTCACACCCTACCGCTCCACCTTAGGAATTGTATTCGGCCTACATTCACCGCTACCATGATGATGATAACCGGCGGGACAGGGGTTCTTTTGAGTTGCTGTAGGAATCGCAGGCATCTTGTTCTTCTTCTGCACCTTCTGTTTTGCGACAGGAGCTTGTGTAGCTGAGGGCTTTTTCGGATCATCTGATTTTGTCTGGATAAACGTTATAGCCTGTGAGTACTTACCTGAGTACGCTACCCATTTCCCAACAAGTTTATTCTTAGATGTTCGCGTAAGGGTCATCGTGCCATTTTCCCAAAACTCCGGTTTATTCTTTAGATACTTGTATGCAAAGGTAACTTTATTTCCACTTACAGTTCCATTCCCAGTCCATACGACCTGAGCACCGTTCCAATTGAAGGAATTTATAATGCTCATTGAATTTCCATTTTGTGTGATTTTTGCTTTACTCCCTACGGCAGGATCAGTCCATTGACCAGCTATCGTTCCCCATCCACCAGGAACTGTAGCAGCGGCAGGCGCTGGAGGCGCTTTACCTTTCTTAAGTACAAAACTCACGGATGCAGATGTCTGTTTTCCACCATCCGGAACCTCGAAAGTGTATGCGCCCGGCCCAAGCGTCAGTCCAACTAAATTCCCAGCAAGAGTTTCACTCTTATTGTTGTAATACTTAACTCCATAATAGACGGTATTGCCTGCTGGCCCCACAATTCTAGCACCAATTCGTTGTGGCGTACTAACTCCCTGACAAGGCAACCAGCTTGAGTTAAGGGTCACACTCAGTTTCGTCGCAGTCTGACCTGGAGGAATAACGAAACTCCCTCTCGTTAATTTACAATTATGGTCGATCGATGCACTGGCCGATCCGGCATGGGCCTGAATAGATATTGAAGTTATTATCACGCAAACAATAAGAGAACATATAGCTTTCTTCATAACTCACCTCCATGTTTTCCAGAGAGTAACCAAAGCCTTGCAAAAGTTCCACCTTTTTTAATATGATAGTTCACATGAAAGGAACATCTATCACATTGATATTACTCGTTCTCTGTATGGCCTGCACATCCTGTGGGGGATCCGGTGGGGGCTCTAGCCCAACAAACATACCCCCGGTTCTCAAAAACCTGGGGCTTGATATCGAACCTTTCAATTCGACCACTGGAATGGCTGGGGCATTCAATTTCACCGAAGCCGATGCAATAGATGCTGCAATCTTCACCGTATTTGGAGATCTTCTAAACGGTACAACATTAAATCCAACCTTCGAATATAAACCGGATGCAACTTCGAATGTAATAAGCATGACCGGCGGCACAGTATCGGCTGTTGAATTTGACGATGAACACAACGATTATGCTGTAACTGTAATTCCCGTGGATTCCAAAGGTTGGATAATCAGCTATGATCACGTTCTAGATCTCGATGTAAGCGAAGGCAATAGCATCAGCGCTGGAGATATCATAGGAACCGTTGGCGGTTGGTATGAAGGAATAGGAAGAACGGAAATTCAGGTTATAGTAGAGGACACTGGTCTTAGCTACTGCCCCTTCCTCGTCTTCGATGAGAGCCTCAAATCGGAATATGAGGGAAAAATAATTCAGCTGATGAACGACTGGGAGGAGTACCTCGGCGACCCCAATATCTTTGATGAGGATTTGATGATATATCCGGGTTGTTATAATGAAACGCTAGAAGGTTAAATGTAGCATAGGGATCATTAAATTCATAATAAAGCGGCTTCAATGACATTTGCCATTACATCATAGAGTGCTATAACTTACCCTTACAAAAAACAGATGAAGCTTTTTTTGAGGAGAGGAGTATACCCTGACGGTGAGATATCTGATCAAACGAACTCTAATAGGTTTACTCCTTACTGCTACTATCATCCTATCCACCACGCCACTTGAAGCTCGCGAGATGCTATGGTTCGGACCTGTGGGTAAGCTTCCACCAAGAATTACAAGCGATCTGGTCATAGCCCCCAGTGAGACGGTAATAAATCAACCCACACAACTTTCTCTCATAGGTGGTGGTTTCGATTATGAAATGCCTATATGGATGACTGAGACAAATGACGTCTCATTTCTAGGCGGGACTCACCTCACATCACTCGATACTGGTGCAATTCTTCCAGACTCCAACGTACCTCTGCCCCATAAATTCTGGGATATACGATTCGGCCCGGCTTATAGACACAAATTCAACAACAAGTGGGTTTTAGGAGCGATGTTTGAAATGGGCTCTGCAAGTGACGAACCGTTCGCGAACTACAAAAACCTGACAATCATGACGAATGCGTTTCTACGCATACCTGCAAAGAAACACGACTCATGGATCATTCTTTTAAATTACATGAATAATCGCGAATATCTCCCTCACATCCCACTACCGTTCGGTGGATATTTCATGAACAGGAAGAAGCTGCGAGCTTTTTTTGGGATACCGTTGGCACTAAATATCTTTCCAGAAAACAAAGTTTCATTTGAACTCTTTTACGCTCCCATTGCCGTTGTGAAAGCAAAGGTAAAAACAAAAGTTTCCAAATCTGTATCGTTCATAACCGGTTTCAACTGGAACAACTATCGCTATTTCAGGGATGGAAGGACCGACAAGAAGGACCGACTATTCTATTACGAAAAAAGGATATATGGTGGCATTGAGATAGCACCGGATATGCGAGCTAAGGCAACTCTAAGAGTCGGATATAGCTTCAACAGAAATCTATTCGAGAGCCAAAGCTTCTGGGACCGCGATTACAACAGAATTAATGTTAAAGCTGGTCCCTATGCACGATTGGAATTAAAGTTGATGCTCGTCTCCGAGAAAATGCTCCGTCGTGAACTGGAGAAGTACAAACGGTTAATGAGCGATGAAGATGAACAAGGGGAATCTGATGCTGACATATTGAGCCTCCATAAATAATGGAGGCGTGCTATGGTTCTGATGAACAAAAATGGTTTAGATTACCTGTTCAACTCCACGACATTCTGAGAAAAGGTTTCACTGCCAGAGCAGGATGATGTTGATATAATTAACGTTGAAGAATGATTTTACTA
>JABGOS010000089.1 GCA_018645265.1 Deltaproteobacteria bacterium | reverse complement strand
CCGCTCTGAAGTAACCACGTTTTTTATATATTCTATACGCCTCCTCACCAGTTGGAGGACTTGCAATTTCAGCACTTTCAACACGAAACGACGTCTCGCGCGGCGTCATAATGCTATGAAGTTCATCGATCACATTGAATTCAAGCTCAACTCCCATCCTCGATTCATCGGCAACACCTGCATCCGTAAGCGCCTTGAGCGCTTTATCGGTTATATGCCTCAAGTCCTGAGTGAAGTTAGCCCTGCTGTCGACCTCCAACATATTGCAGAAGAAATAGAGGGTTTTATTCTCCTCATCGATCGGATCCAAAAATGCGAAATTTAGATCCGGCTTTAAAATCATGTCGGAACTTTCAACGTTTGCAAAACCGAAGTTCGATGCATCAAATCCTATTCCTAACTCTAGCGTCTTTTCAGAAAAGTTCTCAGCGGGAATAGTGACATTCCTTAGCCTGCCCGCGATATCGGCAAGATAGAGTGAGATAAAGTTCAGATCATTTTTGGAGACGAACTTTTGAACATCCTTAGCATCGGAAAATGAAAGCATACGACCTCCTTCCAATTGAGATTGGGAAAAAGCTTCTATATCGGAAGCGATCAAAAGGCAAATGAATCAATTGGAATTCCCCGTTTCAAATCAGGCAATTACATTTATTGAGCTCGCCAGCAGATTCTCGGCAACAAAACACGCATGGATCATATTATCTTAATATATACACACACTTACAGCCCTCAATAAATGATTACAAACGCAACTCCCACACCTCAACAAACCGATAATACAATGAAGGTTCAAACGATCATATTTTAGAGGAGATCCAATAGATGGAGAAGAATTCATACCTAATCGTATCATTGATGCTATCACTCTTTTTATTCTCAATCGGATGCGGAGAACCTGGAGAGATGACCGATGTCGTCTCAGCAATTTCCCAATTCGGCAATGGCGATGATGTCGCCTTGCCATATGATGCACCTGGCGACGACACCTATGATTTTGATGAAGCCGATGATACTGACTATGACTACGACAATGACAAACCAGATGAAGAAACAAACGAGCGCATAGTTCCATATTCACGGACTAAGGAAAAATCATATACCGAAAGCAAACCGATGCTCATATGTCCCTATAAAAATCTTCCTGATGGAACTGTTGGAGAGCCTTTCAGTTACGAACTTGAAGCATCCGGTAGAGAGGGGCCAATTTATTTTGAGATCAAATATGGCACATTGCCCGAAGGCCTTACACTGTCTGAAGATGGACTTGTCAGCGGGACCCCAACACAACCCGCCAAGAGCTACTTAAGCATAACAATCTCCTCTGACGATAATTCTTCAAGGGTATGTTCTTTAAAGTTATCTATAAAGGGCGATGTCGACATTGCCGAGCCCACCAACGATGCCGAGCCATCTGAGACCCCGGAAGATGACGAAGAGTTAGAGAATGACAACGATGACCAGATCGCACTTCCAAACGATTCCCCTATCGAAAATGCATTTCCTATCAAACCGGTTGCTCTAATAGTAACACTTTATCAAAATAGAGACTATGAGGGCAGGCATGCAACGTATGTTGATAGCGTGGAGGATGTTTCGATAAAGTGGGATATTAGCGTAGTGGACATGAGAGTACCCGCAACCAGTTCAATAAAAATTGAGAAGGGTCCAAACTACGATTCTGATTCAAAAGTGAGATTCTGTGGGCCATCATACAAGGGATGTAGTAAATGGATGGGCCCTGGCAAGCACGCAAGCATGAGCTCTATAGATGACATAGGCAACGATTCTATTTTTTCAATTGAATTCAATGATAGCCATAAGAAACCAAGTAGTAATTATTGGAATGAAGCGGGTATACAGGTAATAGCAAGACTCTATCAACACGCAAATTGCAGTGGCGAAAGCGTAGACATCATCGAAAGCACACCACACTTAAAGCTCCTTGATTTCAATGATAGAACATCATCTGTAAGGGTTTTTAAAGGTCCAGAATGCGGAGCAAAGTATTGCGAAGTTACCTTTTTTCAACACGGAAATTATGAAGGTCATGAAGGAACTCTGATAGAGGATGGATATGATGGTCGCTGTTTTAATACCGGCGATGATTTCTACGACAGGGATGACAGCATCTCCTCTGTGCTTATCGAAAGCTTCGATGCACCACCAGAATCTATAGGCGATCTCCCTTCAAACCCAGCGATTTAATTTAATTTACGAGATGACAGACGATGAAGTCCGACTCCTTCAGACCCGCCCTTCACACAAAACTCTTAAATATCAATTGATTATTTGATCTTGCGCTGTTTGGCGCGATATGATTAATTCCCGCGACTTTGGAGAGGTGCCGGAGCGGTTGAACGGGGCGGTCTCGAAAACCGTTGTACCCCTTGCGGGTACCCAGGGTTCGAATCCCTGCCTCTCCGCCAGGCACTATTTGGAGAGATGGCCGAGCGGCTGAAGGCGCACGCTTGGAAAGCGTGTTTACTTAACGGTAACGTGGGTTCGAATCCCACTCTCTCCGCCAAAAAACACGAGACCCTTTTGGGTGTCGTGTTTTTTTGTTGCGGTGTATTGAAAGCCCATCACCCATGATAAGGCAAAAAAGCGTCCGACGCCTTTTTGGAAAGATTTTCTGCAATTTTAAAAAACCTTTATTTTTCAACTATGAATAGAAACTGATTCAGTCATGTAAGTGTTATAAAAATGACACACCGTCAAATTTATGTCGAAAAGATCACCTTACAAATTCATTATAAATTCATATAGTTACAAGTAAAAAATAGATAGCGTCATTTTATAATCATAAGCAATATACTTGTTACCCCCCCCCTAAAAAAATAAAACTCCTTTATATTCAAACAATTACACTCACCGAAATATTTACAAAAAATGGCATATCATATGCATAATTTAACCCCGATTCGACATTCCTATAATTAGTATAAGGGGGCAACCGATGAAGAAACTACTCGCATATTCAACAATTTTGATGCTGCTCTTCCTCAACAGCTGCAGTGATAACATTGGAACAGCTTCTACCGAGGAGGAAGCATCGAACCAGACCCTTACCGGATCCTTTACGCTCGCCGATGGCAATCCGATGGCAAACGCTAGCGTAACTGTCTTTGATGCCGAGAGTGGAACGGCAATCGGTAACAGCACAACCGGTGCGGACGGTAGCTTCTCATGTGATGTCGACATGGATAGCTCCTTTGGCTCCGCGGCAAGCATCATGACGAAGGAGGATGGTGAGCTGGCCGACAGGCCGATCGCTTTCATTATAGCTATGCTTGGTGGTGCACAATATGTCACCATCTATAACCTGTCTGATCTTGGTTTGCCTGTGTCGGGCGATGCAGACACCACAATGTCAACGATGCTCCTGCTTTTGGATTGCGATTTGGTCGGTGAAGATGCGTCCTCCCAGGATATTGCACAATGTATTCAGAGCTACGAAGACTCCGAGCTTGAGGAGTTTGACTGCGTTGCAAACCTAAGCAAGCAGGTGGTAGCGGGGGCAGTCAAAACTGGAAGCTTAACCAGCGGAACCGGTTCCATGATACTCGTCATGGAGCAAGCAAAGAATAAGCTTCTTGAGTGGGGGAAACCCTTACCAACTATAAAGAAACTGATGAATGGTTCCTTATGTGCCGACAATCCAACACTATGCGAAGAGTTATTTCAGACTGTTGCTGCTGAGCTCGGAATAGATGTAGATGAACTGGATAGCTTTTATACAGAGGAGAATGGGGCAAATATCGTAGGAACGAACATAAAGAATATGTACTTCGAAGCATGCTCCACCGAGGGCTTCGATGATAGCGATGAAACAGCAGTTGATGCAATAGAATCATTCTTACTTCAGGTAAAACCCGACGATCTATCGGATTTTGGTGGAAGCATAATCGTGATCATAAGCGTGTATAAAGACTGCATCGGTGTTGAATTCGGCACCAAAAAGCAACTCGAATGCGGTGAAGCGGTAATGGAGCATAATGGCTGGGATAAGGGAATACAGATAGACCATCAGTCAGATTCGAAGAATTGGATGCTCGTTTATGGCGACCGCTGTACTAATTACATGAAAAAAAGCGGTGTGGTGGGAGAAAATACTTTAAGAACCGCTACTGATGGGGCAACAACAACAATCGTTGACAACGCAACAAAGGGCATAGACCCCATCGGAACAACCAGCACAAATGGCGACAACACTGCAATAACCATCGATCTGGGTGGAGGCGCATACATCCAAAAAACCACGGATGGACAGACCCTGATGAACTACAATGCCTTCATGAAGATATTTGGAGAGGAATATTCACTGAGCAAAGGTGCTGCATCGTGCCTATTGGGACGCAACTACTACTCCGGATATGAGATATGTATCAATGAGCGCTTCACGAAAAACAGCGCCGAGGGTGCATGCTCACATCTCATAGAATCCTCTGGCGTTTCAGACGGCGACGACACCACCACACCAATCGACGGTCTCAGCTGTGAGGATGCTTGTAATAATGAGCGTATGAACATTTATGAAAGTTGCAGCGGAAGTTGTATGGAAGGTGACATGATGTGTCCGAGTAACTGTCAGTTTATATCGGATGAAAAATATGCCGTTTGCATGAT
>JABGOS010000065.1 GCA_018645265.1 Deltaproteobacteria bacterium | reverse complement strand
GCCGAAGGATCATCTGGTTGCAATGGCCCTTGAATTGCCTATCGATCAGTCTCGAGAGTTAGCGAAGAGTTTGAGCCGTTATCGAGCTGTTGGTCCTTACGATTTTAGAATTGATCCGGGTAATACCTACGATGTCGATGTCTATTCCCATTTTCATCAGAGGCATTTTAATGAATGGGGTGATCATATTTCCGATCTATTTAAGGTCTTGGTTGCTATTTCCGTAGGAAAGCTGGAGGAGCTTAGAGGATATGTAAATGCAGCTAGTGGGTATATGCCTGCCGATGGGGAAAGGATCTGCAGAAGGCTGTGTACAACAGTCGACGCTGAAGCGAAAAAATATTTGCCAAGGCATCATGACGAATTCAAGTCGATGCGTTCATTCTATTACCTTTATGTTCCGGAGATTTCTGAGGCTTTCGCTGAGCCTCCATCGCCGGAGGATGCAGAGAGGGCACTTCAAGGTTTTGAAGCGGTTTTCAGAAGGCGCGATTTGATGAAGGATAAGGTGCGAATGCGTCTCTTTGAAATGCCGGATTCATTTAAGGATAGACCTGAGCCGATTCAGTTTATGTTAGCTAGATATTTTATGATGCAAGGTCCTGGCAAGCAACAGGATCTGCTTCAGGATATGAGAGGGGTTGGGAAGGATCAGGCGTTAGTTGAACTTCTAAAGAGAACCTCGCAGTATAAACTGGCACAGGTGGTGAGCACATTACCTGAGGTTCCTCCCGATATACGTGCGGAGGCAGCACAGGCCCAGGATAAAGTTCCTCCGAGCGATATCCAGGAGGTGACTTCATTTCTACAGGTCCAGCTTAGGGAGGGTTCCGATAAGGACGCCATATTAAAAAATCTTGGGAAGATTAAGGGCCCGAGGAGGAAGAGGCGTGCGCTCGGATCCGGTTCGATAGGTGATGTTTACTGGAGCAAGCTTGCGGATGGCACGGAGGTTGCGGTTAAGGTGATTACACCGACGAAGGAAAGAAATTTCAGAGCTCAGGTTGAGCACTATAAGGAGATTCAATATCTTCTCGAGCTCTATTTTGATAAATATCCCTGGGCCAGGCGGGTTCATCGATGGATGGATGTATTCTTCGAGATGACGGAGCGTGAACTCAACCTTAGTAGGGAGGCTGCAACTATGAACGCGGTATCCGCAATTCTCCCAGAGGGGGTTGCGGTGCCGGAGGTAAAGTCGGGGTTGTTGAGGGCTGGCGCCAACAAGGTTCTGGTGATGGGATTTGCGAAGGGTGAAAAAATTGGTGATCTTGAGGATGCAGGTCAGAGGGGTGATATTATTGAGAAGACAAGGGACGCCTTTATGGGTCTAGTTACCGGGCCTGGCACATTTACTTCCGATATTCATCCTGGAAATATTCGATACAATTCTGATCAGGATACTGTCTGGTTGCTCGATTGGGGTCAGATCGGACAGTTGAATCAAGGGGAGCGAACTCAGGTAGTAGAATTTGTACAAGCTGCTGTGATGCGCGAGTCTGAATCGATGGTTTCGATTTTGAGAAATATCGGCAATGAGTATAGAAATGTTGACCAGGAAGAATTTGTTCGTTCCATAGAGGGTGTGTTTGAATCTCATACGGCTGACCTGGATGATGTATCAACGCTCGTTGAGGCCCTTTTCGGTGCAGCGAATGATAATGGTCTTTTAATAATTCCACCCTTTCTCATATTGCTTAAGGGACTCTTCACATTCGAAAATATGGCGCGTACTATAGTGTGATTGGTGGGTCTATCACGAGTCTATGGGTTGTAATGTTATGATATTATTGAATATATCAGCTAGCAACTTTTTTTTCGAATTACCGATACAGATGGGCGTTCAGTAACTGATGTATCTCTTTTTGTATGGAGGTTTTGAATTATGCAAGTTCAGTCACAAAGTGTTTATAGTTTTTTAAGGGCAGCTGCACCTGCAATGAATTCACCAGTGCTTCAGAGATGGGGTGCGGTGTTTCAGCATCACAACGTGGGTGGCATTTCTGTTGCTGCGATGAATAGAATCGTTTCGGAAAATTTGGTGCCTGTCGGAATCGATTTATCCGCAGGTCTTGCGAGCTTGCCAGAACAATTGGGACAACCCCCAATGGCTGATGTTGGTACATATGAAGTGGATCTCCGTGACACTACCGTCGCCATGGGTGTTGGAGAAACGATAACGACTCTTTCTACACCATCATTGGGAGGGGATCCTGAGGTTACCATCGATGATAGTTTACCTGATGCGCTAAGTGCATTTGGTCATGGCGGTAACATTGTAGTGTATGATAGCAAGGAAAGCGTTGATGTTGCAGAGATTATTCCCCTTAATACAACGGGAAATGAACGCGAATTCCTTGAGGCTATAGATCGTTTTGATTCTGAAAAAACTCTGATGGAGCAGGAGGTAATTCAGTCACTGAGGGCGGTTCTTGTATATCGTAATGACCAAGGTATTGCCGATGCGACTATCGATACGGATAGGGTTGGAGATATTATACCTGTACTAGAGCGATATCTGGATGGGGCTGGAGCAGATGAAAAGGCGCTGCGTGCTGTTCTGGAAGAAGCGATCGTTAAGTGTCAGGGGTTCTCCTCGCAGGGTGATGTTGATCTTGCAAAATTGGGAATAATTCCATCGAGGTCGCTAACAGAAAGTCTTGATCTGCGTAGGGCGAGGAAGTTTTTTGCAGATCCCTCCGGCAGAGACACTCAGACGAGCTTAGCCTTGGGTGATGAGGCGTCAAGGGTGATTGCTAATTATTTAGGTGACGGTGATGCTCCGGTTTTTTCAGGAATTACTGGAGGAACGTTGGCGACGATGTTCGGCAGCACAGAGCCACCGTCGGAGCCAGAGGCGATCTCTTCGGTTATGAGACGTTTTGCATCGGACGTTGTCACACACAATATGCATCTACCTGATCCGAGGTATATGGGACATATGCTCACATACGCCCCGACCCTAGCGATATATGGTGATGCCTTCACTTCGATGCTCAATCCAAATCAGATTGCGTTCGAGGTTGGACCGGCCACGACCTATGCCGAATTTCAGGTGATAGAGTGGCTATGTTCACTTATAGGATTTCCAAGGGGTACAACTTCAGCCGATGGCGGAAAGGCACATAAAATTGTACCGGGGGGTACGCTTACCGCCGGTGGAACGATAGCAAATATGTCAGCATTGATTGTGGCGAGAAACAGGGCTTTAAACGATTTCTTCGCCAAATTGCAGATTGAGTCGAGAAAGCTGGATGGTAATCATGGCGCCCTCTTGAATTCACCATACGCAGAGGTAAGAATGAATTTTTCAACTCTGGACATTACGAACCTGGGGTTGTGGGGAGCCATTAGACCGTTTCTGGAGCTCAGCGGTTATCAAGATTTTCGATATATATTCGAAACTCAATTTGTTATTCTGACATCGGCCGAGGCTCACTATTCGATGAAGAAGATTGGTGGCTATATTGGAATTGGAGCTGATAACGTCATTCCAATTCCAGTTGATGGAAATCAAAAGATGAACCCAAGGGCGCTCGAAGATAAGATTCGCGAACTTGGTAAGGGTAAGAAGACAGTGGTCATAGCTGTTGTAGGAACTGCTGGTACTACCGCCTCAGGAAACTATGATCCAATATCGGAAATTGCTGATATCTGTAACAGGTATAAGATATGGTTTCATGTGGATGCGGCGTTTGGAGGAGGTGCCCTCTTATCAGAGAAGCACAGACACCTTCTAGCTGGTGCTGAGAGGGCGGACTCGATGACTATTGATCCGCATAAATGGTTCTTCATGCCATACGCGCTTGGGGCGTGTCTGTTTAGAGATAGGTCTATGTTGCAACACTATCTTAAATCATCAGCGCCCTATGTCATACATGCCGATGCATCGGATGATGAGCCGAACCTTGGTGGGCAGAGTATTCAGGGTTCGATGCGTGCTGCAGGTTTGAAACTATGGCTTGCATGGCAGGCGATGGGAACGAAGCAGCTTGGAAGAATAGTCGATCACAACGTGGCGATGACTAAGTATTTAGAGTCTGAGGTGAAGAGAGATCCGGATTTGGAACCGATGCATACTGCGGAGATTGACCTTCTGCTCTTCAGATATCTTCCCAGAAAACTTAAGGGAATTCTCCTACAGGCTATTGAGAAGGGCGACTATAAGACAATCAGTGCGATTAACAGGGCTGTGAACGATATGAATATCGAGGTGCAGAGCGAACTTCAGGCTAGTGGTAGGGGATGGCTCTCGAGGGAGGAGATGGAGCATAATCCTTATGCGCAGTATGCACCTACGTCAGATGAATTGAAGGAATCAGGAGTTAGAAAAAAGCAAAGCAGAACGAGAATACTCAAGGGTTTTAACCTCGAGATATTGCGCGCATGCATTATGAATCCGCATACTGAGAAGGGTCACGTTGATACTGTCCTAAAAGAGGTTTTGGCGATGGGTGATGCCTCATACCAAAGATGGCTTACTAAAACGAGACTCTTTGATCATCTCGAAGGCTACGAAGTTTAATAGATCTAAATTGTAATAATCGCGACTTGATTATCTGACAAACACGGGGGGAAAGGCTTAAGCCAATCTGATATTCACGATGCGTCACCCGCATCAGAGATGTTGGCGT
>JABGOS010000021.1 GCA_018645265.1 Deltaproteobacteria bacterium | reverse complement strand
TTGAAGAATGGAGTGATATTGCAGAAGCGATATTGGGGACAGTCTATCAGAGCACATTTCATGAACTGATCGAGAAGCATGGCATGCATTGCCATGGGTCAGTGCTAGCGCTTGGCAAGCTTGGAGCCAGAGAACTGAATTTAAGTTCGGACGTGGATTTAATATTCATATATGAAAATGACAACGCCTTAGAAAGTGGCGTCACCAACCATGAGTTTCATGAAAGGCTCACTGTCAATTTAACGAAACTTCTTTCTGAAGTGACCCCTAATGGATTTCTCTACAGGGTGGATCATGAACTGAGACCGGAAGGCAAACAAGGTCCGCTCGCAAACTCGCTCGATGCCGCCGAGCGCTATTATCAATATTTTGGACAAGATTGGGAGCGTCAGACTCTCATCAGGGCAAGGCCGATAGCAGGCGATATAGCCCTTGGCGATAAATTTCTGGAATGCCTCACCCCATTCATCTATCGCCGTTCAGTTTCCCTAGAAGATCTGTCACATATGCGCAAGATGAAGTCTAAAATGGAAAAAGAGGCCTCTCTCAAACACGATGCCTACAATATCAAGTTGGGCCCGGGGGGGATCAGAGAGGCAGAGTTTTTCGTTCAAGCCCTTCAACAATTCTATGGTGGCAAATACCCAAAAGTGAGATGCAATAATACTTACGATGCAATCCATAGACTAAAGAAGGAATCCCTAATTCATCCACATACGGCTCAGAGTTTAACCGATGCATACTCATTCTTAAGACGAACTGAAAACATGCTTCAAGCTGATGAGGATCTGCAGGTTCATAGGATTCCACATAAAGAGGACGACCTCGCTGCACTTGGAAGAAGGATGGGCTTTCTCGATGTAAATGAGTTTACAGATCAGATAAGAACACACACCGCACAGATAGAACGTTCCTTTCACGCACTCTTTGAAGCTGACTATGAGCTTCAGGAACTCGAGGAAGCTATTCGTGGGAACCTGGAGAGTTGCTCTGATGATGAAGAGCGCTCAGACTCTTTAGCTTGGTTTAGAACCCAAGAGACGAAAAGAATTCAGCATCTTGATGTAAACGGAAAAGTATCCCTGCAGACTGCCCTTAGAAGGCTAACCCGCGTAGCTGATGTGATAATTAAATGTGCATGGTCTCTCTCCACTGAAGAGTTGAATAAAAGATATGGCACACCATCGATGGATGACGGCTCCGAGGCAGGCTTTGCAGTAATCGGAATGGGAAGACTTGGAAGTCTCGAAATGGATTACGGCTCAGATCTCGACTTGATTTTTCTATATTCTGGAAGTGGAAAAACCAACGGAAAGATGTCGATATCGAACGCCGAGTTCTATACGCGACTCGCTCAGAGGATCATCTCCCTAATTTCCCTGCCAACCAGATACGGAAAAGCGTACACAGTCGACCCAGAGCTACGACCCTCCGGACGTTCCGGAACACTCGTGGCCACCCTCGAATCATTCAGGCAATACCACGCCAGCCAAGCCCAAGTATGGGAGAGGCTTTCAATATTGAAAGCCCGCATCATTGTTGGTGACAAATGTTTTCTGGATCAAACTAAAAATAGCCTTTTGCACGCAGCTTATGAATCGCCGATATCGAATGAGGAATTCATCCGATCTGAGATAGACAAACTCAGAAAACGCTCCATTGAGGAGAGAGCTGCACACAAGGAGCATCACATTGATCTTAAAATGGGCGGTGGAGGTGTAAACGACCTTGAGTTAATCATACGCTATCTTCAGCTCACGCATTGTAAAGATAATGATGGGTTAAATACGCAAAACTCGTTCGACATTCTAGATGTCCTTTCTCAGGAGTCTACGTGTGACCACAGTCTTATTGAAAATCTAGCGGAACTGCTTTATTTTCATAGATTGACAATCTCACGATTAAGACTCATCGTTGGAAGATCTACCGATGTGATAAATACCGAAGCGGATTACCTTGAACAACTTGCTACACTCTGCCACTTCAAGGACCCGCCTGAGATGCTTCTCCTCATAGACAAAAACCGTAACAGAGTGAATCAATTTTATAACGACACGATCAAACAATCGCATGACGCTTATCAGAAATAAAAAAGGCCCGCTAAAATAGCGGGCCTGGGTATCGCAACTAAAATAATTATTCGGCGTATCCCCTCTCCCTCTTTTCAAGCTCCTCCTTGCAGCGTATGCAAACCTCTGCAACCGGCCTTGCCTCAAGTCGTTTTACACCGATATCCTCACCACATTTCTCGCACACACCGAATTCACCCACATCCATCTTCTTAAGAGTTTTATCGATCTTCCTAAGAAGCACGAGCTCACGATCATGAAGCCTTAGATTCAAAGCTTGATCAGTCTCCGTTGAAGCGAGATCAATCTCATCCGGCAGATCAGCCTGCTCGAAGCCTATACCACCCTCGCGCATACTCTCCGCCGAATTGACGATTGCTGTACGTCTTTCCTGAAGCATTTTTTTGAAACGCTCAATTTCTCTTTTTCTCATGTCTGTTTTCTCCTCCAAAAAAAGATGCGGGACTATCTCGTAATTATACCTAAGTGTCAATATTTTTAGGCATTTACCCCGAAATCATCTGAAAAGATCATCAGCTGATTAATAACCACTAAATCAACTCCCCACCCACATACAATAGCCCACCTTGGAGAGCCGTTGCCATACGATGCATTTCCTGCTACGCACCCCCCTTAGATGAAGAATAGAAATAAGAAGAGATATCCGACAAGTATATCCGATGTGCTATCAAAGACACCGAGATTGAAGATGAGGCGAAGAATTCCGTTATTCAATCTTGAAAGGGGTTGGATAGATATAACGGGAGATGCGATAGGAAGACATTCCTGTCCGATGAGAATTCTTGGTACCACCCTACTGGTAAGGGTTGAGAATTCATCATGGATGCAGGAACTGTCCTATTTAAAACCACAGCTTTTGGAAAAAATCAGTGCTACATCACCTTCTATAAAAATAAAGGATATACGTTTTGAATTGGGTAAGCTGCCTGATAGGAGCATTCATTCTGATAAAGCTGATCCGACAACATTCAAAGATGACCTAAAGGGTGATGAGCGAGAATTCATCGATAGGGCTGCAGAGCAGATCCCCGACCTGGAAATTCAGGAAGCAGCAAAGAGGGCTATGACTCGTGGCTTCACCAGAAAAAAACGATAAAAAGGTGTCGGACACTTTTTGGGTAAAATGATGAAAAGGTGTCGGACACTTTTTTGACCTAAAAAAAGTGTATACCCCCTTTTCCCTTTCAGTCACCCATCAACACCCTAACCATTTGATATAATTAATATATATTGGTGTATACTCGCAGCGCCACGACAAAAGAACTTTATGTCGTATAACTTGATTTCACCCATTCAGTATGCTTTAAAGTGGCTACAGATAACACTTTGGAGGTTATTTATGTCTACAACCCCAGCAATGATTACAACAGCAACCGGACGTCGTGCATTCATGGGCACTTCAATTGCGGCTCTTGGATTGGCGGCAGTACCAGCATTTGTAAGAGCTTTTGCTCCACAGACTACCAGTGGAATTCAGACTGATCAGTTTACGATGAACCCGCAAACAGCAGATGCCCTAGGTCGCTTCGGCAGATCGATCAGTACTATTCGTGCCGGACTCACCGCCTATCAGGCTTCCCATGAGGACCTATTCAGGCAATCGATGACTATCAGATGGGCTGAACCAGCACCCCTTCAGGAATCTCTTGATGCGGTTACAAAACCAGAAAGACGCGACCCGATACAGCACGAGGAAGATGTTACGCTATTGGCTGATGAATATTTTTCAGAGGGCAACCTTCCAGTACAAAAGAGTTCAGCTGATATGGCTGCAACTTTTACAAGACTCGATACGGTAGGACGCGGAGCAGTAGGGCGCATGAAGTCAAGCGGGCTTAGAGATATAAGAGAGGCAACCACCCCAGCTGAACGCCAGCAACTGGGCGATGATGAATTTGCCACTCAGCATGGATTTCAATGGACATCTGAGGAACGTGGCGTTTTTGGCCCGGTAGCATTTGCATCCGGAGCAGCTGTAACCCTATCGCTGATCTCCCTTCTCTACCCCAAACTTATCTCCAGCGATACTGAAGCGCGCATGGACCGCAGAGCGTTCTTTAGGACGGGATTCGGAGGCGCCGGAGCAGCTGTTGGACTTTCCAGAATGGGTGGCGACAACAGTGCAGAGATCAGCGCAAGAGGTCGTGCAAATATACGCGGCATAATCCAACATGCAAACCGCATGAGTGATACCCAGCTCTTCAGACACTTCTTCGGAATGACCCCACAGGAACTCTCCGAAGGTATACTCATCGACATGCGATCATTTGCGAACAGTCTGAACCGTTTAACTGAACTGAATGTAGGTCTTGCATTAACGACAGGTAGGCTGGAGCTGGAACGAATGACCGTCAAGAGGGCCAGAGAGATAGTACGCGAAAGACCCAGCGCTTACGGTTTTGATTATGAATTTAAGTCAGATGCATTAGAGCTCCTAACAGCCACTCCGAAACTCGTGGATCTTGCACATTCGACGGCAGACCTTTTAACCACTGAATACCGAGCAATAAGCGAGTTCCTAAACGGCGAGGGCGTACAAGCACTTACCCCTGCAATGAGAGCACTCTTCA
>JABGOS010000148.1 GCA_018645265.1 Deltaproteobacteria bacterium | reverse complement strand
GATTTTACCCCTGAATTAAAGCCGTAAAAACTTTGTAACCATTGAGGAATATTGCTGCAGAAAGCGAGCTTATTTTCGAGCTGTATACCGCAGTACACGGATATTTCTAAATTCCAGCACCAACTATCGATATCCACCGATGAAAATGTAAGAGAGGTAAACAAGTCAGCCCGAGTTTTTATTATGAAGAAGAAATTATGAGGTCTGATGGAAATAACAAAACATGTTTTACAAATTTAAAATAAATAAGGAGGTGTGTGATGGTTAATGTGTCGGGCAAGGATGCGAATCTCTATTATGGAGCGACTCTAAAAGCGTCATCCGGCGTGCACTGGGGTAACGTGACAGGTCTTCGCGTTCCACTTGCAGTTGGTGTCAGCCTTTCAGTAATTGAAGCTGTCGAGAAGGATGGTGATCTCGTATCGGCGCATGCCGATTGGGATATCCTCGCGTATGAACGTCTATTCGGAATTGATGGCCCGGACTCGAACCGCTTTTCCACTTCATATAGCGTTGGAATAAGCGTGACGAAGAATATACACCTGGGATTCAGGACGGGAATATTCGGGGAGTGGGGTAAGGCTGGGGGTTCGGGCAGTACGCCTTCAGGTTATCAGGGTGTTGGTGAATATATGGGCGCCGGTGTTTCGGGGAGTGAGAATTACTGGGCGCTTGGTTTTCTAGCAGGTCTAAGGGTAGACGTAATGCCATTCAAACCTGATGTTCCGGTGGCAATATTTCTGGAGGCGGATGGAAATCTTGGCGGAGGACAGAAGGATGGTGAAGGCACTTTCTACGGTGGTGTCAGAGGACTCTTAGGGTTGCAGGTAGCTTTCTATTAATTCATGCGAATTGAAAAGGTGAGTTTATTATGAATACTAGTTTATTGAGGTCACTACAGAGTAATCCCTCCATGCTCCTCGCGGCTACTGCGTGTGGACCGGTGGATTCTTCCCATATGATGGCGGTGGCGCTCTGTAATATGACCCAAGTTCCATGTGATGCATACGTTGTTCCTCACTCCATCAAAGGTGCATCCTTTGGTGGAGTTGCAGGGACAATCTATAACGCTGGAGCGAAGTATGGATTGGATACCTATGAAGAGTATCGTCAAAAAAATCCATTCTTAAGATACGGTGATGCTAAAACAACTGATGCAAATGGCGGCAACTCGGCATCTTTGATCAATGTTGTGGGTATTCCGGAGTCGGGAGCTCAATTCTTATACCAGGATGCTTACGATCGCGTACAAAAGTTCACATTTGCCTCTATGGCAAAGGCTCGTGAGAAGGGTTTTAGACGTATTGTTGTTCCACCTCTTGGGGTCGAGGAGTTTGGTGGACTGACGCTAAGGCAATCGGCTATGATAATCTTTGTATGTATCAATACTTTCTGGCGAGTGCATCGCGAGGAGGCGCCGTCTGAAGTAGTTCTTGCGTTGGATCCAGCAGAAATATCTACAGCAGATTTTCATGATATAGTTACGATTATGAATTCAGGCATTCGTTAATATCTTTAGTTACCCTCACCTATCTACCATTTAAACTTATCGGTATATGAAAAATTATAAAAAAACCCCGCCATATCTGACGGGGCTTGAGATGCTTGAAGATAAAATTAAGTAACTCGATTCAGTAGAACCTCCAACACATATACCGCATGAGATCCACCAACCACTATCATCTCAGCAGCCAGGCTGTTGCCACGCTTTGTCATGCCTACGATCGGTGCGAAGCGACTGTCGGAAATTCCACCGAAGACGGCGAGCCAATCCCTTTTCCTGATGAGTGTGCCGAATGTCTGTACCTCCTGAACATCTAAAAAACCGTTCTTCTTCAAGGCTTCAACGACGAATTCTCGCGAGCTGTCTGAGAATCTTATGTCCTCACCTTTCTTAACAATTCTGAGCAATTCATTAAAGAAGAGTTTAGGTCGATAGCCTTTTATGCCTTCAACAAAATGCGATGACCTACGCAAAGTCCCAACAATATCACTATCCCAACCGCCGACTCTTAAGAGGCCTTCGACGTTCTGTGAATCGAAGAGGTGAGTTTCATACATCTTCTTGATTTCAATTGGTGAAAAACCGGTTCGCTGTTCCGGATCCAGCATGTTTGCATTACCCCTTCTTTCACGCAATTGATCATGTGAGACAAACTGTGTCTGAGTCTGAATTCCAAATGGAATACCGAAAGCTCCGCTCAGGAGTCCTTCCACAGGTCCTCCAGTACCGCGCCAGAGCTGCATGGCTCCTGCCCCCAAAGCAAAGGCAGCCGCTGAATCTCCATCCGTTGGAGTGATAAAATTCCACGGTGACATTCCTGCGGCCATCATCTGATCAATCATGGGCATATGGCGACCGCGCGCCAATACGCCTCCTATTAAATCTTTAGGATTTATGCCCTCCGCTTCAGCTACATGTCCGACCCATTCTTCAATTGGGGACCTCATATCGATTCTGTTGGCTCTGAGACTTCTAGCGGCGCGATGCCCAACGCGTGCGTGATCAAAATACAGACCATCGAAGAGCAAACGGCCGCCCCCATTTCTACCATCAGCCGCTAACATAAGCGTTCCTGTTCCGGAGAAGAACCACGGCCAAGTTTCAGGCCTGCCTGCCCAAGCCGGGTTCCAACCCTTCTGTGCGCCATCTTTAAATTTCAAAACTCCATTTGTTACTTCAAGCGAGTCGATATAAAAATCCATCGGAAATCCGGATCGGGTGCCGTTGCGTTCCCCCATCGAGAAACCAAGTCTTACATCTTCATCACCTGTCTCTTCAGCTTCCAAACCGTAGACATTGTCCCTCCAGGACTCACCACCTTTGATAGATCCATCCATCCACATTCGGTCGAGTGCTGAGCGTTCGGCCTCGGTTGCTTCACCATCGCCATCCTTTTTGAGTTGACCACCGTCACCGGCAGGGTTGCCTTTTCCCATATAGGGGTATGCCCCAACCATTGCTGCGAGTGGAGGGATTAACAGATGAGGATTCATCTCGACATTGCCAGGGTCATAGAGCGGCCCAGCGACCATATGAACTGTAGCATCGCCAACTCTAAAATCTTCTCCGCCTGCCGTAAAAGTTTGACCGACTAGTATTCTTTCTAACATCTGTGACTGATATCTTAATCCGGCATTAAAAAGATCCGCACCTTTCGATGCTCTGTAGGATGTTATGCCTCTCTGAAAGTCAGCGATCGTTGGTGGAAAACCTGTTGGTAATGTTATGCCGCTCATACTTGAAGGCATCGAAAGAAACTGTGTCGGTTGAACGGGTACACCAGAAGCTGCTGTTATTGGTGACATTGAGATTGTCCTTTCCGTATTCAGTAAATTATTCGAATAATGTACGAGTCGTATAATGGTATGTCGGAAAGAAAGCAAGTCGGATAACTACACGAGATCCAACTTAGCACGTATTTTCAGAGAGATCTGTCCAGCCCGGCGATGCTGGATTGGGTGGATATTTCAATCGCCCTAAAAAAGAAGTTATATCATATACTTGTTGTCTTCTCAGTTTGTTGAAGCTCTGAAGGGGGGGCTTAGTGTATGTCTTATAAAAATTGCATATATTTTTCGACGCCGTGATGTTAAGAATCACGGGAGACTGTAACGGGAGGTGTACTAGTGACTGTTGAATTGATGTTCAGACCGCCAGCTGCTTCGATGATCTGTGCAAGCGAGGCCGCTGTGCTCAGGGGGTCATGGGGGCTGGCTCTGGGGTCTCTCTATGATGCACTTGTAGTTGAAGTGATGCCGCTCCATCCAGGTGCACAGCTTCCTCTGCATCCGGAGGTACATTCTCCAAGACTTCCGGTAGAGGCTGATACCTTTACTACAGTTTCAGATCCCGCATGGTGGCCTGAAGGCGGAGGTCCGTCGGCTTTTACACATCACGAGATGGGTGGAATCGTCAGCATAGGCGATGCAAGCTGGAGGTTTCGTGATCTGATAGATCGAGTTCACGAGCGCGCTCCAGGGGCTTTCCTATCGAGACGTGTTTTTCGAATTGGCAAGGGTGCTTTTGCGGCCCTGTCGATGGCTTCAGGTTTAGCTTTAGTTGTTTTACCGATTGCAGCACTTCCACTTGTCGGCTTGGCCATACTAACCGGTGTAGGGACTTACGCATATAAAGATGTAGCTAAACTTATGAATGTTGATGGTTTGAATGGAGAGGCTCGTCACCTCTATGCCCTTGCCGGTGATGCAACGCTAAGTAATGTTGGAAGGGTGGATGGAGCCTCCGGTGGATTGACCGGCGGTCATCGGCTTTCCACCCTTATCAATAGTATTTTTGGTGTAGGTGATAGACCAGTGGGGTTATCTGAAAAATCTGCCCCTGTGGCTATTGCGCTTTGGTATCACTATGCGTTGCAAAAATTTAGATCCGCTGACGCTGATGAATTCGCAAGAGCGCTTCATCTTGGTAAGATGGTAAAAATAGGTGACGGAGATTTTCAGGATTTGGTAGCACTTATGGATGTCATGCCGATGATGTATTCCTATAAACTCGCACCCGATAAATTTATTCATGTCATGGATATCTTAAGGTTGCATCGTCGGTTGCCGGTGGCGTTAAGATCTGACCATAGACAGATAGTAGACGTAGTTGAAATTCCATCATAGAGATGATAATTATTCGTAAACTCGAGGGGATGTTATGTATAAGCTATGCAAGTGTCTTGTGATA
>JABGOS010000022.1 GCA_018645265.1 Deltaproteobacteria bacterium | reverse complement strand
TCCTTGAGATCCGGAATCTGCGTCTCCATCACCTTTTGAATAGAGGACTCTATGAGGTCCTTGATCCTGTTGTAATCGAGCAGGCTCTCCATCGACATGACCGGCTGCATTCCGCTTCTCGAGCTCACCTGAACCTTGGCCTCCTTGGCCTTGCCAATCAGGTTCTCGAGCGTCTTGCCGATGAGATACATAGCCCTTCGAAGGCCATTTTCAAATGACTGTGACATCGCGGCAAATGTAGCTCAAATGGCTTTTAGAAACAATCCATTTATGCTGGAGCCTCTTTGAAGGCATTGGTATTGCAAGTTTTTTAAACCCCCCTATACTCAGCAGCATTGAAAATAATCACCCAGGAGAATCAATATGCAATTTCATGTTAAAGAGGGTCAGTGCGAGTCGATGAAGGTGGATCTCATCGCTATGCCATATTTTGAAATGACCCATAGAATTAAAGGCAAGGCCTCCTTGCCTCGTGCGCTTCGAGGAATCGATTCGAAGATGCATGGCGAACTATCAAAACAGATTTCATCCGAAGATTTTAAAGGTGAGAAGAACACATCCTTTCTCATCTTCACAGCTGGGCTAGTTGAAGCCAGGTATATCCTGCTTTTTGGAATGGGCGCGGCTGGCGATGCCGAGTTGAATTCATACAGGGAGTTTGCGGGAAATGTAGCGAGCGTGGCTGCGTCTATAAAGGCAAAATCGGCAGCCATCCACCTGGGCAAGGAAAATAAGGATATTATATCCGAATCCAAATTGAGGGTTATCTCCGAAGGAATAATTCTAGGAAGTTATGATTTCAAAAAATACAAAACGGACGACACTTCAAAAGTTACTCGAATAGAAAAGGTCACTTATATATATGATAAGGGTGATGCTAAAACAGATGCCGCTATAGATTCGGGGAAAATAGTCGCGGAGGCAAAATGTTTTGCCAGGGATCTTGTCAATTCACCTGGCTCCGATCTGACCCCTAAAGTGCTCGCATCGTATGCAAAGAGAATCTCCGCTAAGGGAAAACTCGCCTGCTCAGTATGGAACATGACAAAGCTGAAGACTGAAAAGATGGGTGGCATGATCGCCGTGACCAAGGGGTCGGCCGAGCCACCTGCATTTATAAAGATCGTTTATAAACCTAAATCGAGGGCGAAGGGACACATAGTCCTCGTCGGCAAGGGGATCACCTTCGATGCTGGCGGCATATCCCTAAAACCTCCGCGTGGAATGGAGAAGATGAAGAACGATATGGCCGGTGGTGCCGCTGTAATGGGCGCGATGCAGGCCATCTCCTATTTGAAGCCAAATGTGGAAGTAACAGCGCTCATACCAGCTGCTGAAAATATGCCCGACGGAAAGGCGTTAAAACCAGGCGATGTCATAAAGATTAAAAATGGAAAAACCGTTGAGATAATTTCCACGGATGCGGAGGGGCGACTCGTCCTAGCCGATGCACTGTCTATAGCTTCCAAGATGAAACCGAATGCGATAGTCGACCTAGCTACATTGACAGGTGGTGCGGTTTACTGCTGCGGAGAACTCTACTCCCTAGTTGTGGGAAGCGATCAAAAACTCATCGACCGGCTAATCAAGTCATCCAAACATGCCGGTGAACCGATGTGGCAGCTGCCGTTCGTAGAGGAGTACAAAAAAGGCTACACCTCTGGCATTGCAGATCTGAATAATTCGGGAAAGAGCAGGGCGCAGACCATTCTCGGCGCAATTTTTCTAAATGAGTTCGTCGATGAGAAGATACCGTGGGCACACCTCGATATCGCAGCGAGTGCGTGGACAGATGAACCGCTTCCAACTTCACCCAAAGGTGGAACTGGAGTTATGGTGAGCACGCTTGTTGATTTTGTAATGAATTGGTCTAGGAATCTTTAGAGAGAAAATCTCAACCCTTCTTCTTACCTACTAGCGAACGAAAATTTGAGGCACCCATCATATGTTGTGGCGGACGATTTTCCGCTACACGAGCTGGCTGTTCGAGGTCCTTAAGTGTTCTCCCAGCGCTTGGCTTCAAATCGACTACATCCATAGGCATATCAGCAGTAACCTCATCAGGTCTACCCTCAGCAAATGTAGGAAATAGGGTCGCAGCACCATTACCGAGCAGCGACTCGTAAGTGCTTACATTTCCTGCCTTTTTTGTAGGATCGACAGCCATATAGCGCATATCTCCCTGTTTAAGGTCTCTCCCCTCTAATCTTATTATCGGCATCAACCGGCAGGATGTTGCTTAGAAATATTGATTTTTTTGCTTTTTTCTAAAAGTAGCTATACATGCAAAATCTAGCTTATTTTATAAATATAAGCCTTATTTCTACCAATTTATTACATAAACAGACATTAATGAGTATATTCTAATAAAATCAGCCGAAATAAGTGTCCGACACTTTTTTAGAAATATGGTATAAACGTTGCTGATTACACGCCTTGGTAGACAAGGGATGATTCAAACTGGAGGTTTATCATGTTTCGTCGATTTGTAGGTCTGGTTGGTTTTTTGATCTTTTCAGTGGGCATCATACAGACAGCATATCCATGCAGTCCGATGCCCCCTCCAATATGCTTACCCAATGAAAACGCATATGAAGGAATTAAGGTGCCGCGCAACACCTATATCATTACTGGCATTGCAAGCCCTGATGAGATTGAGATAACCCTGCGCAGTGAAGATGGGGAAAGTGTCGTTCCAGCACATTCCATTAAGAAGGATCTTGGAACATCATCGTTCTATACTGGGCATATAGGAAACTACTTTCAACCGGACTCCACACTCTTACCTAATACAAAATATGTAATTGAAATTATAAAGATCGGAGAGGAGGATCCCACTTTTGATGAGCGTGTAGAGAAAGCGAATTGTTCATTTACGACCTCCGAGGATATCGATGAAGATCCGCCAGACCTAAATAATGCAACAATTTCTATCAATTTGGATTGGGCTGATAACAATGAAAAATACTATGGTATGGGTCCTTGCTACGGTCAGAGCATAGAAAATACTAAAGACGCAAAAAAAATGGATGGTGAAGACCTAGAGCTTATACCCGAAAATTATTACGTTAGTTTTGCAATTGAAGGGGTTGAAAATGTTGGTGGCCCGATCATTCACGACATCTATATGGTCGATTCAAGTGGAAATAAAACATTCGTCTCAAGAGGGATGGGTGTACATCCAAGTCTTGGCTTGCGCCTAGCCGATGAGGTCGATCAGAAGGAATCTTACAATATCTATCTCGAGGATATCTTCGGCAACAAGCAAGTCGTGCCAATTCGAACAGGCTTTGCCTTTAATAAGGATAAATCTAAATACCTAGCTATGATTGGTGATAGGGAATTCAAAGGTGATGGAACCCACGAAGCTGCTATAGGCGGTGGTACCGGTGGAGGTGGAACAATCGCAGGCGACTCATCATGTACGCTAGTTCAGGGACGTTCTATGAGAAGCGGTTGGATATTCGGCCTCCTGATCCTATTAAGCGGCGCTCTTATTTGGAAAAAAAGGCGCCCGACATAAGATAGCCAAAAAAGGTGTCCGACACCTTTTTTATATACTGTTCAGAAATCCGTCCAAATCGGTGTCAGTGCGAATTCCGAGCCTCGTCAGGGCGAAGTCGTATTTAACCGGGTCCGCGGGGCAGATCTTTCGAAATGCATCTGTGATTTCCACAGCGGTTTTGAGATTCGCCTGTTTTCGTTTTGTAAAACCCAGCTTACTACATATCTGATACATATGTGTATCGAGGGGAATCACAAGGAGCGATGGATCGAGGCATTTCCACCCTCCTGGGTCTACAGCATCCTTCCGCCCCATCCATCTCAAGAAAAGATTAAATCTCTTACAAGCACTTCCGCCATCGGGAGTGGGAAGAAGATATCCGAGAGGCTTTTCTGCCAATCCATCCATCTCAGTTGTAAAGAGCGACATCGCTTGGAGAACCGTTGGATCACCATCCTCAATTCCAGATTCAAAACACGCCTCGAGCGAACCATATTCCTCATTTGCCCTCTTTGCCGCATAGAGCATTCTCGCTAGATGTTCACCTGTCGTGAACCTGTGTTTGAAATTCTTGAAACAGCTTTTAATCTCCCGAAATGATGAGCTCTCCAGAAATTTCTTAGGCCCATCCATAGCACTCAGAACCTTATCAACGCTCTTTAATATCTGAGCTACACGGCCATACGCGAGCGACGAGGCAACAAGCCCTACGATCTCACGATCAGCGGAGTCTTCATAATCATACAGAAACTGCAACGGATCAGGGGAGACGTACTTTCTCCTATTTAAATCGTCATACAGCCTTTCGAACACCGCTTTTTTAGCCTTAGCCATATCGCGACAACTCTTACCCACAAGCTTCACCAAGACAAGATCTTTATGTGGCGGGATTTCTCGCTATTGACAACTTAGTGACTTATTGGGGATATACTCAAAACAGGAGGCGCATATGCCATCATTTGATATAGTTTCAGAGATAGACCTGCAGGAAATGGATAACGCCATAAACCAGGCGAGAAAGGAAATAGCCACTCGCTATGACTTTCGCGGAAGCAAGAGCAAGATAGAGTGGGACAAGGAGAAGATTGACCTGCTCGCCGACGATGACTTCAAAATGCGCTCCCTCATAGATATCGTCAGGGAGAAGAGCGTTCGTCGCAAGATCGATGCACGCGCCCTTGATGTAGGCAAGATTGAG
>JABGOS010000024.1 GCA_018645265.1 Deltaproteobacteria bacterium | reverse complement strand
AATCTCAGTTACACTTTCAGCACTTCCGGTCTGGTGTATTATTTTCAAACGATCCTTTAAATCTGAAAGCCCCCTAACCGCATCCTTCATCGAATCGTTCAAACGCTTCGCACCCTGAGAACCCCCAAAAACGAATATAGTAAAGGTATTCTGTAAATCCTTCAGTTCATGCTTAGCTTCACGAATCACCTTTCGCACCGGAACGCCATATTTGATAACCTTCGCTGAATTGAAATATGAGCTCGCATTATCGAATGCGACGAATATCAGCCTTGCAAATCTCCCAACTAGCCGATTTGCCATACCCGGTATAGCGTTAGGCTCCACCAGAACGATTGGGACCCTAAAAAGCCATGCCGCGATTGATAAAGGACCTGATGCGTATCCGCCAATAGACACGAGAATGTCCGGTTTCTTCGAATTTATAACTCTCAAAGCACTTAAAGTTGAAAAAGGAATTTTAATCAAAGCCATGAGTTTTCTAAATCCACTCATACCCTTATATTTTGGAGCTTTTATCATAACCAACTGCCATCCAAGGGAAGGGATGACCCTCTGCTCCAACCCCCTGCTCGTACCTACAAAAGTTATTCGAGAACCGGGCAGCATCTCAGCAAATTCCTCAGCAACAGCCACACCTGTAAAGATGTGCCCCCCGGTGCCTCCTGCGGCGATCATTACTTTTTTAGCTTTCTCTGTCATGCATCATCACCAAGCGTTATCCACCCTCTTATAAGTGGAGATGTTTAATAATATTCCTACAGCTAAAAGGGATACGACAAGCGATGATCCCCCATAGCTTATAAACGGAAGAGTAAGTCCCTTCGTCGGCAAAAGCCCCATCACGACCCCCATATTCAGAAGGGCCTCAAGACCTATCAGCAGTGTGCAGCCTACGGCTAGATATCTTCCAAAGAGATCAGGAGCATCTAGCGATATTTTAAAACCCCGATAGCAGAAGAAACCAAATAGGGCTATTACGAAACCCACTCCCAGCAATCCAAGCTCCTCTCCTATCACAGAGAATATAAAATCGGTATGCGCTTCGGGTAGGAAGAAGAGCTTCTGTTGGCCCTGACCCAAGCCCAACCCAAACCACCCTCCTTCGTTGAAGGCTACGAACGACTGAATCATTTGAAAACCAGAACCGTATTGGTCGCTCCAAGGATTTAAGAACGCTAAGATTCTCTGTTTCCTATACTCCGAACCGCTGATCAACATATATGCCATAGGTAATAGTCCGAAAAACATCCCGAGCAAATATGGAATTCTAACTCCTGCTACGAACATCATCACCCAGGTTATTGCCGCTATCGTAGCTGCGGAACCGAAATCCCTTTGATACAGAATGGACGCGGCAACAACACTCATAAAGAGGACATGCGGCATAAATCCTACCGTGAAGCTCTTAATCCTCTTCGACTTCTTCTCCAACGAATAGGCGAGGAAAATGATCATTGCGACCTTAGCCGCTTCAGAAGGCTGAAAGGTGACCGGACCAACCTGCACCCACCTGTTAGCACCGCTTATAGTTCTTCCCAAACCAGGGATAAAGACAGCTGCAACAAGAAATAGAGCCCCCGCGAGAATAAAATATACAAAATTCTTATATCTCCAGTAGGAGAGTCTTATACCAACGGTCATCACTGAAAACCCTATCAGCGAAAAGATCAATGTGCGCTTCAAGAAGTAATAGCTATCGCCAAACCTCTCCTCAGAGAAAACTGCACTGGCGCTATAGTTCATGGTGACCCCTATGCCCACGAGAAAAATCACGCAGAACAAAAGCCACGAATCAATATGCACCCTTTGATAATCGCAGTTATCCATCACCCTTTCGATCCCCTAACCTCGTTAGAAATATTATCCACTGAGTTTATAAACATCTCACCCCTATGAGCATAATTCTTAAACATGTCGAAACTTGCACACGCTGGAGATAACAGGATTACATCGCCAGGCTCAGCAGATGCATATGCCTTCGACACTGCATCTTCCATCGAAGTGGCCTTCTTGATAGATGCACATCCTTCGAACAGCGATGCCATCTCATCCTGGCTTTCACCTATCAACACTAGAGCTTTCACCCTTTCGGAAATCATCCCTTTTAACGATGAAAGATCGGCACCTTTCGCCAAGCCGCCCGCTATCAGAACAACCGGTTCCGCAAACTGTTCGAGGGCTCTTTGCGTTGCACCGACATTCGTACCCTTTGAATCATTAAAAAAGCTGATACCGTTTATCTCATTCACATATTCCATACGATGTGGAAGTCCCTTAAACGATTTCAATCCCTCCAACAGGAGCGCCGGTTCCGCACCTAAAATTTCACATATAGATAGTGCCGTCAGCATGTTCTCTCTATTATGGACACCTTTCAGTGGAACTCCCTCCAGGGCATATTTTTCCACCCTGCCGCCGTATGGCCAAACGCAGAGGTTGGAACCATCAAACCAAGCACGGCCCTCCTTCAAATTCTCCTTGGAAAAGAGCTGACCTGCAGCATCGAAGGGGAAGAGGTTGCACTTGGAGGCCAGAATCGACTGAGCAACCCTGTCATCGCCAGCATTGTATATTCCGCTTCCACCATCAATCACCCTCTCAAAAAGTTTTGCCTTACAACTTATGTACTCCTCGAAACTAGAATGTCTGTCGAGATGGTCAGGCGTTATATTTAATATGGCAGCGATCTTCGGCTTCAGCGATGGCGATGTTTCAATCTGAAAACTGGACATTTCAAGCACCACCACATCTGACTCTTCGATTTCCTCCATCAGATCCAATATAGGCTCGCCGATATTTCCTCCAACAACTGCCTTTATTCCAGCGTGCTTTAACAGGTGGCCTGTCAGGGATGTTGTCGTCGTCTTCCCGTTGGTTCCAGTAATTGCAACGATTGGTTTATCCATCTTCCAGGAAGCAATCTCCATATCACCAACAACGTCCGTACCAACAGCCCTAGCCTCCTTGAGGCCTGGGATTGTAGTAGGCACGCCGGGACTCAACGCTATTAGATCTACACCCAGGAAAAGTGCCGGATCATTTTTGCCCAGCGAAAACTGAACGTCGCACCCCTTCAAGGCTTCGCATTCCTTAACAAGCTGGTCAGCTGCCTTCTGGTCAGATACGACGACCGAAGCGCCCTGCTTACATAGGTAGCGCGCAGTCGCTATCCCCGACTTTCCGAGTCCAACCACGACTATTTTTTTACGATTAAAATTCATCAATGATACCTATCTCAACTTCAGCGTCGCCAAACTCGCCAACGCAAGAATTATTGAAATTATCCAAAACCTCACAATCACTTTTGACTCGGACCAGCCCTTGAGCTCAAAGTGATGATGTATCGGCGCCATCTTGAAGATGCGCTTACCGGTCAATTTAAACGAAATAACCTGCGTGATCACCGATATCGTCTCCATTACGAATATTCCCCCTATTATCACGAGGAGTATTTCGTTCTTCGTCACTATTGATACATATCCTAGCAACGCACCGAGGGGTAGTGATCCTACATCACCCATGAATATCGATGCGGGATGTGCGTTGAACCATAAGAATGCAGTACATGCGCCGACAACCGCACCACACATTACCGCAAGTTCACCACTTCCCGGAATAAATTGTATTGAAAGATATGACGATATCGCTGCGTGACTAGCCACGTATGCAAGGATCCCATATGCCAGGAATGATACCATACAAGGTACGCTTACCAAGCCGTCCAACCCGTCCGTCAGATTGACAGCGTTGGATGTTCCCACCATCACCAGTATGGCAAATGGAATATAATACCATCCTAGATCCGGAATAAACGTCTTAAAGAATGGCACAGACAGCGTCCTTGGAAAATCCAACACATCAAAGAGAACGAGCGCAACCAAGGCACCGCATATAAGTTGCAGCGGAAATTTCCATCTAGCTCTAAGGCCCTTCGGGTCCTTCAGCACAACTTTTCGATAGTCATCTATAAAGCCGATCATGCCGAAGATAAGAACGACTACGAATCCTAGGATAACATATGGGTCAATAAACTTGGACCAGAGCAACATAGATGATAGCACTGATATCCACATCATGACACCACCCATAGTGGGCGTGCCTCTCTTGTCCATGTGCGTTATCGGACCATCATCACGAACCGTCTGCCAAAACTGCTTTTTAGCTAAATACCTGGTGAATATTCCGTTGAATACGAAGTAGATCAGCATGGCGGTAAACGTCGCCATAAGCGTCCTGAAGGTGATATACCTTACGACGTTGAAGCCGATAAATTCCGAATGCAGTGGATACAGCAAGTAATATAGCATCTATTTCACCCTCACAATTAACCAGTTCCAATTGAGTGTTTTAAAGTTTCAACAATTCTCTCCATCCTCATACCCCTGGAGCCTTTAACAAGCAGTACATCTCCGGCTTTAAGTTCATCCTCGAGATTTTTTTCAATTTCATCAGTAGTCGAACAATTCTTTGCGCTTTCCGAGTCAAGACCGGCTGAAACCGCACCCTCCACCACTGCCTCCGCATAATCTCCGGTAGTGAGAAGTAGATTCACACCCATCCTGGCCGCATCCTCACCCAATTTTTTATGAAGCTCGTAAGATGCTTCTCCAAGTTCTAACATATCCCCAAGCGCAACTATGAACCTGCCCGCTCTCTTTGCCGACCCCACCGTTCTGAATGCTGCCTTCATAGAAGCTGGGTTTGCATTATATGAATCGTTAACCAGCCTCACACCATTAGCGAGTTGAATCTGCTCAAAGCGCATTGCCATCGGTTTGAATTTCGATAACCTCTCCGTTGCTACCTTCGGTTCTATCTTTAGGGCACATCCTATCGCTAAAGCTGCCATCGCATTCATTATATTGTGTGTCCCAGGAACTGGCAGGCTAAAT
>JABGOS010000050.1 GCA_018645265.1 Deltaproteobacteria bacterium | reverse complement strand
ATCGCCCCGACAGCGGCGAGTACGTTATCCTCGACAAAAATGTAAGAAATCTCTCCGACAACGAACTCGCTAACTTGAGGAATCAGTTAGCGGGATTCGTGTTCCAGCAGTTTCATCTGCTTCGAAGAATCGACGCGCAGGGCAATGTCTACCTCCCACGCATATACAGCGGGGACTCGCACGACATTGACAATGACACGATGAAACAGCTTCGCGCCGTCGACCTCGAGGACAGGGCGACGCATAAGCCCAGCGAACTTTCCGGTGGTCAGCAACAGAGGGTGGCCATTGCCCGTGCCTTAATAAATGATCCAACGATTCTCTATGCGGATGAGCCTACGGGAAATCTCGATTCGAAGAGTGAGCATGACATCCTAGCCATTTTGAAGTCGCTCAACGATCGTGGCAAAACCATCATAATGGTCACCCACGAGACCGAGATAGCGAAGTACGCGAAAAGAATTATCAGGATGCGCGACGGCAGGATAATCTCCGATGAGAGAAAGGGCGAACTTCCTCCTTCGGAGAAGGGTCGCGGGACGATCAAGGATATACTAATCGCCGAGAGATCGTATCTCAACAAAGCGGAAGTTGTCGGATATTTCAGGCAAGCGTTGAGCACGATCGTTTCGAACAGGGTCCGCTCCTTTCTCTCGATGCTTGGTATATTGGTTGGCGTTGCAGCCGTGATCGCGATGCTCGCGCTAGGTTCAGGAGCAAAGGTGTCGATTGCGGAGAGGCTCAAGACACTGGGCTCCAACCTGCTTTCGATCCGAGGAGGTTCGTCCAGGCACCACGGTGTGGCGAGCGGTGTGGACGCGGTGACCAGGTTCACCTCAAAGGATGTGGAGGCGATCCAGTCCCTGGGCCCGCTGATCAACAGGGTGTCGGGCGTCGTCAGCGGGTCTGCTCAGGTTGTGAATCGAAGTGATAACTGGAATACGCGGGTTGAGGGGGTCGGTTACGATTACGGTGAGATGAGGGCCGTGACGCCCGAGGTGGGAAGGTGGTTCACACAGGAGGAGATGAATAGGCGCGCAAAGGTGGCGATCATCGGAACAACTGTTCTGAAAAAGCTCTTCGGAGAAGAAAATCCGATAGGCAGCACGATCAAGATCAATCGTATAAATTTCAATATTATAGGCATCGCCCCCGAAAAGGGGTCGATGGGTCATCGCGATCATGACGATGTAGTCTACATCCCGCTCAGCACCGGCATGCATCGAATGTTTGGTAAGGACTATTTAGACGGAATGTACGTCGAGGTCTCCGACGGAAATTCGACCAGGCTCGCCCAGAGAAAGATTGAGGAGTTAATCAAGAAACGACACCGACTCTTACAGACCAAGGACACGTTCCACATACGCGACATGAGCGAGATACAGGAGATGTTGAGCAGCACGATGAACACGATGAGCACACTCCTTGGAATTATCGCTGCAATCTCGCTCATCGTTGGCGGCATAGGCATCATGAATATCATGCTCGTGTCGGTGACTGAGCGTACGCGCGAGATAGGTCTCAGGAAAGCTATAGGTGCGCGCAAGATCGATATCATGGCACAGTTCCTCATAGAATCGATCGTCATGACATTGAGCGGCGGAATACTTGGAATCTTTTTAGGAAGCATGGCAGCGATAGGTCTTTCATTGTTTGCCGGTTGGGCAATAAAGATAACCGTGTTTTCCGTTGTCCTCGCGACGACCTTCTCAGTGATCGTCGGCCTTTTCTTCGGACTCTGGCCCGCCAAGAAGGCATCGGAACTCAATCCAGTAGAGGCGCTTCGTTATGAGTAAGAGACTTTCATTAGATCTTGTATGTCTATCTTTTTTCAGAGATAAATGTATAGGTTTTTTAATTGTTCACTCTAATGATAATAAAACAAAGGCCACGGCACAAAATTGCACCGTGGCCTTTAATTTTAGATTTCTAACAATCAAATAACTTAATTACAGGGATCGCCTCCAGTAGGACCAATCTTTCCAGGCCATGTATTGTTGCAGCGACTGCAGACCTCTTTGGTAAGTCCTTCAAGTTTATGAACTGACTTTACGAATTTCTTACCTTCCGGACAGTTCTTCTTTAGTGCGATCATTTGATTTTCATACATATTTGCATTTTCCGTGGCATCCTTGATCTTCTTATCCACGGATTTTCCATGGAGACCTTTGAGGTTCTCGATGATCGACTTCTGGGTTTTGAAGTTCCACTGTGCATCTTCATAATCATGGCAGGCCTTGATCGGTTCCGCCACCTTAAGGTATTTCTTGTATGCGCTCTTGCACATTGGAACTTCCCCTAATGTATCAGGGAACTCTTGGGCTAGGCTCGTCGGTCCTACGACCTCATCCTGTGCGAAGATGGTTCCGGATACTAGGAACACTGCAAGGATACATCCTAGCAACGACATGTTCTTTAAATGCTTTCTGATCATGATACCCCCTTTTCTTGAATGGTGAGCCGACATAAAACAATATATTTCGAGCTCAATCAACTGATTTTTTAGGAATTATGCTTTTAGATCATTAATAGAAATGATCGTTATATCTATTAAAATCAGTAAGATATACTCAGCGGATCTTGCCAGATATATAGCAACAATTTCGGCGAATTGCCGACAAATAGCCTGAATGAGTATATTTAGGATAAATACAGCTTCTCCAGGTTCGATGGCAAGAATGCTGCAGCCAGCTGCATTAGGGATGCCAGGTATCATTCAGAGACCGGTCTCTGCGGCATGCGATGTTGCGAGAAAGGTGATGGGGGTTTCGCTTCACTTACCTTTCCATTTATCCGGTGTATCTCGATTCTTACCTACTACATCCCTGCATCCCAATCTGTCATCAAGTTCCACGAGTGAAGACGCAGCCACAATGCTGCCGCATGCTTTTAAGGAAGAAGTAGCTGAGGCCTTGATCGGATTGGTCGATGACGAGTTGCTACCAAAGGTGGAAGCGAGAGCTTTTGAGGCGATGAGAGTATTTATTGAAGCTTTAAGACCGGAGATTATGGTTGCAGTTTCGACTCATGATTTAATTGTGGGAGGTATGGAAGCGCTTAGGGTGCATCCGCGTTCAACTCTTAAGCGAACAGCATGGATGGGTGTCGATTCAGCTCTTGCGTTTGGTAGATCGATTGGAAGAAGGGTCTCCTCCAATGGTAGAATCGATAAAGTCGGAAAAGAGAATACGCCCTACGACGTGCTCGAGTATATAGCGCGTGATCTCAATTGGTCGCCCAGGCTAAAACATGCCCTTGCTGTGCATTATCTTTCAACGGGAGCGGATGAGGTTATGACGGAGCATCTTGTACCTGCCTTGAAGAGCTTAGAGAAGCTTCCTCACAGAATGAGGGTGTATAAAATTATTCAAGTTATTATGAGATATTATAAATATCAACTTGAGCAGTTGCCTGATGTTGTGGCACTTGCCGATAGTTACGCTGACCCTGAGAATAAAATCGTATTTCTGGAAAATTTATATTCCAAGGGGAAAAGACCCTTTGCGGATTATGTTTTGAGGACATTAAAACTTCTAGAGAAAGCTGGGGTGGGTGACGCAGATCGGAAAAAGTTATTGTGGCAAGTTGTGGTGGATATGAAATATACGACGGATATATTTCCTTCAGTTAAATCACTATCCAGGGGCATTATCCTCCTGGGGGTTGAGAGGGTTTTGGAGTTTTTTCAAGGAATGGATATAGAAGCCAATGTACAATATGAAATATTAGAGTCCTTTCTAGATCCTGAAAATTTTGAATTCGAAACATTGAAGGCTTTCGACCTTGCTGTGGGACATATGAAGCGCAATGGAGAACTCAGTGACCCAACTACTCGCGTCGAACGAATACGTGCCAAGGCTGCGCAGATCAATGAGGAGAGAGAGGATAGAATCTTAGCGAGGCTCTCAAAGAGTTTGGATAGGGAGTTTTCCCTCTATCCGGAGCTTGATGAGTTCACACCTGGACTCGTAGAAAAATATGGCGATAGGTACTCCGAGATCAAAGCGAAGATGGATGAGCTTGGCATCACCGTTCTCGATAGGTTCGGAAAGGCGGAGGTGGCCCAGGAGATCATCCTCAATAGGACGAACCCTGATCCAAACGACACTAGGCCTGTAGCTGTAGTGTTGATGGCGAAAGATGATCATAACAATGCACTCAGACAATACGCTAGAATCAATCTGCCTGGGTTGATCGAGCGTTATCGTGTTGTGTATTACGAGACAGATTCATTCGATAACTTCGAAGATCAATTCTGGACGGGCATTGAGCAAAATCCATCTTTGGTTATTGTTGGTGCCCACGGTTCTCAAGAGAGTGCAGCCCTTGGCCATGAGAGTTTTATGAGAAGGATGGTGGCGGGTACCGACAGGCTTCTCTCCTTGGATAATATACCTATACTTACGCCGGCAGCCTCACTCATGGCGGGCGTGCACATGTTATTGCTGTCCTGCTCTCTAGCATCCGGTGGGGAAAATGCTGTTAACGTAGCGAATACCTTTTCCTACACATTTCCGGAAACTACTATTCAGGCGATGATGGTGCCTGGGAATGCTGATAGACATGCCTATGATGAAGATGGCAGGCTTGTGGATGCAAACCTGACTGTGCCATCCTACATTATAAATCACTCTGAAAGACGGTATGAGAGGGTTGATAGCAAAATTCGATGGACTATTTGAATCTTCCTCACTTTTTTCTCTAAACAACCATTTTGAGCCAATATTGAGGGGTTTAGCAACTTCACCATATTACTGAACCGATAATAATGGGATATCAGGGAGATAGGTATGTCTGTATCCAAAACACATTCTCGCTTGCCTTCTGTTGATCAAACAGGGCGCAACCCGGACGATTCGCAATCTGTAGCTGATCAAACCGAAGCCATTGCGGATGAGAGGGACTTGAGTTTACCT
>JABGOS010000091.1 GCA_018645265.1 Deltaproteobacteria bacterium | reverse complement strand
GAAACCCTCGGATCCCCCTAAACACCTCCCGCTCCTTGCCGGAAATTATTTTCGGAAGCGAAAGAGGATGACCATCTCCAGAAAAACCGACGAGCAAGAGTTTATCTGTATCATCATGTAGATATAGCATTCCGGAATGAGCTGATAGGCCCTCAGTAATACTGCCCAGATAGAGGGTAACCAAATTTTCCACGCTATTTATGCCGACTTCCTCGGACATAAAGCGATTGATAATGTCGACTAACGTCATCTTATCCGGAAAGAAGATAGAATGAATAGCCTCGCGTATTCTTGAAGGGCCCAGCGGGCTGAGGATGAAGGCTACAGCGAGTATGCCTATTACGAGAGCAAGTGGTTCCATTCCAGGTATGGGCATGACCAAACGATGGGCACCTAAATAGAGAAAATATGTAAGAACGAACAATGTGGCTGCCCATATTGCTTGGCGAATAGATTCTCGAAGGTCGAGCAGCTGATATGTGAATACCGCCCATGCAATGCATAGCGAAAAAATAAGGCTACCTATCATGCTCGTAAACAAATAGAGATCCCACAAAAAACAACAGAGGTAATCTGTTAGACCAAGCACAAAGTACATGAAGAAGCCGAAGGTTATTACGGCAAGACATTTTTTCTCGCCGCCTTCCGGGGTTCTTCTCAGGGCATTAATCAACATGATAGCGCAGATCGTCCCTATCACAAGCGTAGTTATCCCTACTAGGCCCGCTGTAGTCTTCCATATCTCAAGTGACGTGAAGATAAAGATGCAACACCAGGCAAGAGCTGCGGCATATCCAAACAAGATCCAGAATCCTCTACGTGCAATTCCGGTAAACCGTACAATAAAATGAAGGACAACCGCGGGAATAAGGACCGCAGTACATTCAAGGACGACAATATCGGCAACCTGCAGAAAACCAGTTTGCACCGTCACATAATAAGCGACATTCCATAGGACGAGAACTGCGTTCATCATAAAGAAGGGACAATGGATGCTATTTTTACGGCTTTGCGTCAGGGCCAAAAGACCCAGAAAGAGATTTAGAAAGATGCAACCGAAAGCGATGACCGTTACTATATGGCTAAACACGGATCCCCCTTGAAGTAATATTTTTAACAAATTGATCGCTGTTAAGCTACTATAATTAGTCAGCTCTAAATTGAAATTTCACATGGTAAAGAGCTCTAAATTACGCTAAAAATAACCATAGTGCATCATACAGTCATAACAAAGAGAAGAGACCCCTTTTCATTCAAGTTGCTGGGACTGCTCTTTGCGCTTGAATGGATACCCGGTTATCACTACATCAACCCATATACGAAACCTGGCAACTGGGATTCTGTATTTTTGCCAACATACGATAGGATAAAGCTACCACAGGACACACCACAACCAATAGTCCTCCTTGAAAATCTCATAAAAAAAGCGAAGAGCAGGATACTTCTCCATAAATGCGAATGCAGGGCACTGCTCTCATGTAAAAATCACTCTGAAGATCTATCATGCATGTTCCTCGGAAATGCTGACACTGATATCCCTGAAAAATATGGCCGGAAGGTTAGTGAAGCGGAAGCATTGGAGCGTGTTAAGAAAGCACAGGATGACAAGGGGCTCATCCCCTACGTCGGAAGAACGACGATGGACAATTCATACTTCGGGGTAACCTCTGGAGTACGTTTTCTTGCCGTATGTTTCTGCTGCAGCTGCTGTTGTTGCATGAGATATTCTAAATATATGCCCGCGTACCTTCGCCGCAAGGGCGTATATCGTTTTTTGGATGGCCTTACAATCAAGGTAGATCCTGAAAAATGCATCGGCTGCGGAAAATGTAAGGAAGAGTGTTTCGTCAGTGCGATTAAAATGAAAAAGGGCAAGGCTCTCATCGGCAAAGGTTGCGCAGGCTGTGGCAGGTGCGCCATGGCGTGTCCTGAGGGTGCAATCGAGATATCCATTGACGACCCTCTCTACATCGAAAAAGCACAGAAGAGATACGAAGAACTCTGTGAACTATAAATCTTAAAACGCAAACCCTACATCCACTCCGACCGTAATTAGATTGGGTTCCCCCGTTGCCTTTCTAAGATCACCATCGACCACAATATCGTATGTAGCCCCTGGTTTAATAAATAGCCACTTTAGAACTTCAATGCCCAAGCTAACATCAAGTGAAACAACTGTTGAAGTCCATTTATCCACGGTGAAATAAGCTTCATTGAAACGCGGATCTCCCCAGGATGTGGAGGCTGCAGTCTTAAGGGAAAAACGCTCCTTAAAATCATATAGGAAGGCTACACCGAATGCGCCATAATATGATTTTCTGTATTCCTTTACGTCGAAGAATTGGCTCGTAAAGATGTGCAAATACTTAAATTTATAATCCAACATCAGGAAGAGTTCCCCCGTGGACGCTGCGCCGCCTACCGGATAAAAATAGTGAACGTATCCTGGGGCAATCGTAAGCCCATAGATCTCCTTGGCGTAAATCAAACTCAGGTCTATTTCGGAAAATTTGCCCTGATATTGTTCATTGCCGAGCGCCATCGAGCCCCAAACTGAACCGGTAAAACCATAGCCAGAAACAAACCCCTCAGGCTGCCATCCCGGACCCTGGGTGTAATATTGACCACGCCAGACGTATCTGGAGATCAATGTCATATCGACACCACCGCTGATTTTTTTACCACCTTCATTGAAGGCTTGGACCATCTCAGTCATGTCTACTGGGAAGCTCTCATCATAAGCTGCCGCGTAATTCACAAAGAAGATCGAAAGGAAAAGAACGCTCAGACCTATAAAATAAACTCTTTTACTATAAAAGGGCTTCGATCTCTTTATCGTCATAAGTTTTCCCCTCATTTTTCAATTTAATAGCCTCCAACAATGCCCTATGTCTACCTCTTGTCATTGGCATTTTAATACAAAATAGGATGCTAACAACCAGGAGCACCGCAACGGATATACCACTAACAGTTCTTATTCCCATCAGCGCTGCAGGTTTTTGTGCAACATCAGCAATATATCCTACTTTATGAAGTACTATTCCAAAACTCCACATCGCCGCCGCGCACAAGATCTTTTGGATGAAGAATATTACACCGAAGTATAATCCCTCACGCCTAAATCCGGTTTTGAATTCATCAACCTCTATACAATCGGATATAACAGACCATCCAATAAGAAATACCGATGCAAATCCTGCACCAGTAAATAAGAACAGAAAATATGTGAGGTACGGCCACTCAGGACGGGCAAAGAACTGAATGCCTATCCCATGTGCCAGAGCCCAGGCACCTACAAAGACAATCCAGGCACCGCGCTTGCCAATCTTTGCCGAAACATATTCTATCAATGGAATCCACAGTATTGCCACTCCGACGATTATAAACAGCGCTATGGAAAGCTGTGTTTGCGAGAACTTCATCACATACTGCATAAAATACATTCCAGCGCCACCGCTGATAGTTACAGCTACAAGGCTCAGCGTGTATAGCCCTATGGTATAACGAAAGGGTTTGTTTTTAAGAGGGCCACTGAAGATATCCTTGAGTTTAAAATCTGCTCTCTCAGCAAAGAGTTCGAATCCCCTTGTCACACGCCACGATATTACTATGAGGGGAACTGAAATAAGGGCCAGTGAAGCAGCCATAAGGGACCAACCCATCGCCTTATCTCCCGAGAGCTTCTGAAAATATACTATAAGCGCCAGAGCACCTGGACCGGCAATTACCGAACCAAGCTGACTCCAGCCTGCTCTCCAAGCGAGAAGCCCTGTGCGCTCATCATAATCCTTAGTCATCTCCGCAGCTAGGGCAAGGTGCGGAGTTTCCAAAACTGAATACGCTGTGAAATATAGAATTACGATGCATACGAAATAAATCTTTGTGGCAAGCGGCCCTAGATGAAAATTTGTAAAGTGAAGCCATGTGATTAAGCCAAGAGGTAACGCTACAGCAATTATAAAAGGCCTCCTCCTGCCATATTTCGATTTAAGTCTATCTGATATCATACCCACCGCTGGATCTACAAATGCATCCCACAGAAGACCTATTGCGAAGAGCGCCCCCGCAAAGCCAGGGCTGAGCTTCAGCACATCTGTAAAGAACATCATCCCGAAGGTATAGAAGAGGGTAAAGACTATAGAGCTTGAAGCTTCAGCAGCTCCATATCCGGCTTTAATCGCTGTTGATATTTTTTTCACGATAAATAATCCCTCATTTCTACTAAGGTACTGAAAAGTAAATCCTATGCCCTTCTTTTTGAGATCCTGCAAATAATCCCTCAAAAAAGCGTCGGACACTTTTTTGTTGGGCTATAACCGCATGATATGACTAATAGAATAGCGCAGGCAACTATACCTGTGCCACCTGCCGAAGATATATATGTGCAAAGTGGGCGCAGAATGGTGGATTTATTCGCAATAGAGGATCATTAAATGTATATTTTGATTGCTGATATTGAGCTTATTTTTGAGATAAAATGCCATTTCCGGCACAGGCTTTGCTATTAATAGGGTGTCGTTCATAATGTGGGGGTTTATTGGAGGTCGGCCATGAGAAACCTTTTTAAGAATAATATCATTCACACGAACTTCTACAGAACAATCCTTCTACTGCTGGTTTCATTTTCATTCATACTGATGACGCAGTGCAATCCGAAAAGCGGGGGGGGTTGGCAATTCTGAATTACTGTTCGTACCGGTAATAAATAGCGTATCACCCGAGTCCGGTTTGCCTGGAACGGTAATTCAATTGGATGTTTCAAACTATACATCTGACTATGAAGTGGTCTTTGGAAGCTCAGCAGTACAGATGATCAACATGGGAGCCTTGTCGATATCCGACATTCCAACATCTGAAACCAAAACAGAAATCGAAATTGCAGCAGACGGTTCAACGCAGGATGAAAATTTACCTATCGACGAGCTCTCCGCAGACGATTCGCAAGCAGGAGCGGAAGACGCTCCATTACAACCTCCTTCCACTTCGGGCAAATTCAGCATCACAGTGCCGGACACTTCCAGTCCTGGAAAGATCGAAATATTTTTATCCAACGGCAAGATGAAAACCTATTCAAAGCATTTCAATGTGCTTTCATCGAATGGCATACAGGCTTCCCCTTCGGAAAGCGTAGGCGGTGATTATAAAAATCCATTTGGCACAACGGATAGCACATTAAATGAGGGTGAGGAACAGGCTGAGACATCAGCATCGTTAACCGGATGCTACTGTGGAGATTTCAACAATGATGACCATCCAGACTGGATACCCTCCGATCTTCAATGTTCCGATTCAGTTGGGGCTTGCGCCAACGCCGTTAGGGAGGGTGCCTTCGTAATAAACTGGGATCTCTCTAACGTAAAAGCGGCCTACGTTGAAATGCGCACAGGTGATCAGGAGAATTACAAGGCATCTGGCACAGGTGCTGTAACGCACAAAAGGCCATTCAGTTACATGAAATTTTTTGGAGATCCCGCAAAACCATATTTAGGAATTAAAGCCGATGAATATATAAATGTAGGAACTGCTTTGCTTGAAGACCCCCTTGCCAACTTTGGTGACCTCGGCTCCACATACAATAACAAAATTATAAATAACCCCCTTGCTTACCCATTTAACTATTGCTTGTACGGCGAGGCTGGTGGCACCGATGCGGAGGACAGTGCCGCTAGATGCTTTTCCACCAAACAAGAAAACGTAACAGCGGATATTGTTAATATATTTATACCACTTCTCCCGGATGAGAATACATCCTCAGGCTCTTGGGCAATTAGGTTAAAGGAAAAAGTAACCGATTCCTCAAAAGGTGGCTCTGGCACATCGTTCACACTGTATTACAAAACATGGGCTGATGAATTGCTTCATAAAACCGTAGAATCGCCTGTCCTTTCTAAATGATAAAATCAGCTATGAAAGCAGCGGGGTTCTCCCTTGTATTGATAGTGTTTATTTTAACATCGTTGCTTTTGTTTATCTATTTCACCACTCCCAACGTAAGCGATCTTATCGATAGAAATCCAAACACAACCTCATTCATCAAGATCAAGTGTCCCGAGGTATCGCTTCAAAGATGGCACCAGTTGAACGAGATCTCCCCGTTTCTATCAAATGCCGTCATCTTAGCTGAGGACCCACAATTCTATTATCATAGAGGATTAAATTGGGGGAACATATATCACGCGCTCAAGGCTAATATCCGCCATGGAGAATTTGTATGGGGTGGAAGCTCAATCACGATGCAATTAGCAAAAAATCTCTACATGACACCCTCAAAAAATATTTTTCGAAAGATTAAAGAGGCAATCATTACATTCAAACTTGAAAATAAACTGTCCAAGAAGAGGATTTTGGAGCTTTATCTCAATGTAGCGGAGTGGGGACCTTGTATTTTTGGAATAGGTAACGCCTCACAATATTATTTTAAAAATACACCGGCTGAAATTGGGCCACACGAGGCTGCCTTCCTTGCGTCAATCCTCCCTAACCCTAAACTTATAACTAAAGGAAAACCACCAGATAGCTTTATGAATTCAGGGGCTAATATTTTTTATGAACTTATACAATACTACCTTCCCCCGATTGCTGCCCTTGATTCGGGTTCGACAAGTTGCGACTTCATGCTGAATGAAATCGATGCACGCAGAATTGATTATCTAATTGCAAAGATATTCAGCAATTTAGCATTCGACATAAAAACGGGAATGGCATCCCTTACCACACGGAACGACCTCATGGCATTACTGACTCCAGATGAAGGGGAGTTCATAAAGAATCTCTTAATTCGATCAAATAAAATCTTAGGTGAACACGATATCGAATGTAATAGGTCGTTCGACAAGAATATATTCGTGACGTTTAAACAGAAAGATCAGCTTGGAAACGAGAAATCCTTTTGGTTAAATTCCGACGCAACGGACGCTCTGATCTCACTTTTGGTTGACGCATCAAAAGAAAAGGTCTCCTTAAAGATAAATTCCGCCTATCGCTCAGACGGGTACCAGATTTTTTTGATTCTTTCCAGTATAAGGAAAAACGGATATTGTCTTTCCAAGGCTTTAGCGTTGGTGGCACTGCCTAAAAATAGCGAGCACGTATGTACTGACAGACTAGCCATAGATTTTGGAAACGCGAGCACTGGAAAGGCCGTCTCCGAAGATAGCAAAGAATATAGATGGCTGGAGGAGAATGCATCTAAATACGGATTTAAACAAACCTACACAAAAACAAATATGAGTGGAATAGACTTTGAACCTTGGCATTGGTGCTATCACATAAACCAACAACTAAAACAATAAAAGGGCTCCTGAAATTCAGGAGCCCTTTATTATTTGAAGAATTATCAATCCAATTTAAACGGCACGGCAGAAACTGAAACTTCACCAAGCTTGAACAGTTTGGCGCTCGCCATCAACTCCTTCTGAGCCTCAGCAGCCAACTCCTCCGACCTCTTCTCCTCAGCTTCACGGGCCATTCTGCGACACTTCTTGAAAACTGCAAGCGGGACTACAAAGACGGTTATCTTAGATCTATCCACTTCGGCCTTCTCACCATTCCAACTAATAGCCTCATCATACCCGAAATCCATCGTCACATACTGCTCGCCCTTTTTATCGGTAACAACGCTTTTAAATGGCTGCATCGCAGATTTGCCATCGAGTGAGAAGAATTTGAGCGCGCCGCTCTTTACAGTGCTGAAATCCGCCAGAGGGGCCACCGTAGAAGTCTCTTCCATATGCTTATTTGGGCATATGTATACGGATTCATAGTGCTCCACCACCCTGTCCGGCTTTCCATCACCATCGATATCAACATTATCCATTCTAAGTGGAATTTTACTTCCACCTACCGGTTGTCCTTTGAGTTCTGGATGCGACTTGCAGATTTTATAAGGATCACTTGGAAATGCCATTTTGACCTCCTTACGATTGATATGACCATAAGACCTATTATTATTATCGGCAAAAAATCGAATATGTTGTGTCCTTTATAGCTCTGTCGACATGGAGGGGAAAAAGTGATTGGCCCAATAAATACAACAACTTAAGAGTTCAACCTGGCGCTGATAAGCCCTTTGACATCAGGAAAATAGATTCGAAAGTAGAAAGCCTCTAATATAAGCATGATCAAAAGCAGGAGCGCTGGCAGCCTGAGAGATGCCAGTTCCCCATTAAACTTCATGACTGCGAAAATTCCAACCGAGATCAAGACCATGGAGAGCTCCACCGCAAATCCCAAGATACGACTCCTCTCATGCAGTCCTATACCCGGGATATATGGACCCCACGGTGTAACTGCCATCTTTCGTCTATTCACCAAATCCAACAGAAAGTGAGATAGAACTATACCCGCATATATGATGGATGGGGTAACAGGCAAATCTAAGAATCTACATATGACGAACACGGCAAACGACATGAACAACACTGTGATTAAGGCATGGGAATAACGCTCATCCACCCTAAGTCTCTCAACACCAAGGAATACGCATATCGAATGAAGGATATCAGGCAGAAAGCAGAGGAGAATACCCGCAAAGAGATTGATATCCGGCCGAAGAGCTTTCGCTATCAACGGCGGAGCTAAATGGGCTGAAAGCATGTGAGGCATGATACACCCCTGCTCATATAATTTCAATTTTCACGTATTCCTCTTTTTTACTTGCCGAAGCACCCCCCTACGAATTAAATTCCCCCGACACGTTGGATGTAACTCAAAAGGGGAGCTGTCATGCCACATTGGAATGAAATGCAGGTAAAGGCTAAAGAACTTATCGAGGAAGGGCTCAAAATTTTAAAAAACGGCGTAAGCGAGGCCGAGGTTATCGCCGGCAAGACCGCCGATGCTGCAAAACTTCACATGCAGGCCAAGAAATGTCGTATAGAAAAATACAGAGCTCTCCACGAACTTGGTGATCTCATATTCGAGAAATATGAAACACAGAATAAACCTCAGAACATAGAGCTTACAAAACATATGAGGGAACTTCTTTCCCAGGTGGATAAGCTTGATGATACGGTCGCCAGTGTAGAGAAGAAGCTCAGCAAATTTACCGTCGCTACTAAAAAGTCTGCTCCAAAGAAAAAGTCTGCAACCAAAAAGAGCAAGAAAGATTAACCTACGACCCACATGATCTAGTATTTCGGAATACTAAGATCCCGCATCGCATATTCAAGTGATGCGGGGGAGACCAGGTATGCTCCCAACTCCTTCACATCATCATTTAGGATTATGTCATCGCTGACCACGATAACGTCCATCTCCTCAACATCCACACCTCTATACCTTTTCTTTTTAAGAATTCCCCCTGCAATTTCCACTATGTTCTGATCTGCCGACTGTCCACGTTTAGAAAAAAACACGTCAATTCCGGCAAAACCCTCGAAGCTTGGCAATTCACCCACATAGGAGTGGGGCCTAGTACCTCCATCGAAGACCACAGCAATCTGTACGCCCATCCTGGCACCATAATCCTCCAGCTCAATTAAGAGCTTTTCCCTACCGGACGCAAGGCCATCGCGCTCCCCCTCGATAAACCTGGGGATCCTCCTAATCATATTGTATCCGTCTACGATTATAATCCTCATGATGTATTCACTGATATATATAGCCGTCCACAAAAGCAAGCGTAGGAATCACCGCACTTGTCCTATAATGCTTCATCTGATAAAAGTATCTAAATTCGATGGAGGTACAGATGTTTAAAAAAATAGATATTACCATCAACGGCGAAGATCTATCCGTAAAACCAGATACGCGGATAGTGGATCTCTTGCCAAAAGCTCCCCATAAAGGATCTTATCCAGCTGTTGGAGCAATACTCAACAACCATCTCGTAGAGTTCAGTTACAAACTCACAAGCCCAGGTGAAATCAACACGGTGGACCTCTCAGTGCGAGAGGGTATGGATATCTATCGTAGAACCACATTGATGATACTGTATTCGGCGCTGGCCGAAATTGCGCCACAGGCGCGAATCGTCGTAGGACAGTCGATAGGTGTTGGTTATTTCTTTGAAGTCCACAACCACATAGTCGATCAGAAGTTTATAAGTTCGCTCGACGAACATATGAGACGAATAGTGGAGAAGGACGTCCCGCTTAAACGTGAATGGGTGTCAGTCGAAGAGGCCATGGAGGTCTTTCAAAAACAGGGCAGCACCGATAAATCTAAACTGCTCAATCAGCTCAGGAGAGCAGAGGTCCCGATAGTTAGGCTCGGAAAATACAGCGGCTACGGATTCGGCCCTATCGCCTACAGAACCGGCCTGATAGATAAATTCAGCATACGCCCATACGAGCATGGGATAGTGTTAGGGTTCCCAAATGAAAATAATGAACTTGAAGAGGAAACCAAAACACAACCAAAGCTCTTCGCCACATATCTCGAAACGAAACGATGGAACGAATTGGTGCATATTGAAAACGTAGCGGATCTGAATGAAAAGTGTATGGGAAGGACCGCTGGAGATCTAGTGAAGGTTGCGGAAGCCCTTCACGAAAAGAAGATAGTGACAATCGCCGACCAGATTGCATCTAGCAAGGATGTGCGTCTCGTCCTGATAGCTGGTCCATCCAGTTCCGGCAAGACTACCTTCTCCAAGAGGTTATCGATACACCTAAAAACTTACGGCCTGGAACCAATCGCTATCTCAATCGACAATTACTACGTCGACAGAAGCAGAACTCCAAAACATGCTGATGGCACGTATGATTTTGAATCGATAGATGCACTGGATATCGATCTATTCAATGACCATATGCAAAAACTCCTACACGGTGAGGAGGTTGCAATACCGTTTTACTCATTTCCACTCGGCAAGAGGGATGTCACAAAATCGAGAAAGCTGAAGCTTAAAAAAGGACAGATCCTTATCACCGAAGGCATACATGGTTTGAACGAGATCATGTCCAGCGCGATACCCGCAAAAAATAAATTTAAGATATTTGTCTCAGCGTTAACCCAACTTTGCCTCGATGATCACAATAGGATTTTTACCAACGACACGAGGCTGTGCAGAAGGATAGTTAGGGACCGACTGTTCAGGGGAACCGTAGCGGCGGAAACGATAGAGGGTTGGTCGAGCGTAAGGGCTGGAGAGAAAAAGTATATATTCCCATTTCAGGAGGACGCGGATGTGCAGTTCAACTCCGCTCTGGCATATGAACACTCCCTGTTAAAGCCATATTCAGAAAGATATTTAGCTGAGGTACCTAGATCGCATGCATCCTTCATGGAATCATACCGACTCGCTAAGTTCTTCTCGTATTTCATACCGATCCTGGCAGTGGAAGTGCCAAAGAGCTCCATTTTGCGCGAGTTTATCGGTGGGAGTGCATTCAATTATTCATGATTCGTGTCATGAGTTATACCTTCACCAGATGTACGTGCTGGCAAGGATGATAATCACCCATGAAACTTTCGTTTCTTCTGTTTTTCTATGACCTTCAGTTTTCCCTGTAGCCCATAATCGAATGGACGTAGGATCGGAATATCCAGCGCTAGAATTTTCTGAAGAACGGTATCGTCAGGATAAGCCTCCTTTATCTCCTGCGCATATTCAAACGATACTAGTATCTCGCTTATACAATAATCCTGATAGGACTGCTCCAACCCGCCCTCGACGGGAAGTTCAGCACAGCGATCGGCAAGCATTGTAGCTAGGGCAGCACAGAACTTAGCCTCCTCCTCCGCTTCGACCTTCAAAAAATGATCGACTAGAATTCTGCCTATGATGAGTCGCAGATCCCTGACTGCCTCACCTAAGGATTCAATAGGTTTCTCGAGATGTCGCTCCATGAGAAAGAACTCAAACATATCCAGAAGATTCTTCACATCCCCCTCAACCGGTATTAGCGACGTATCTATCTTTTCGGCTTTCTTTTTATTCATGTGCATAAAATTAGCAGATCGCTCGTGTGAAATCCATTGTATATTTAGCAGGGGGACTAGGACCTGGTCGAAGGGGGATCATCGACCAGGCCCACCCCTTCATTTTGACGGTATCAGCCCTACTGCTTTTTAGACTTAACCATCGTGCCAGACCCTTTAACTGCCCCTTTGCCTGAAACGGTTACATAGCTATCCAGTTTCGCTAGGAGCTTTTCGCCAATCCCTCGAATATTCAACAGATCATCCTTGGCGGTAAATTTCGACTGTGTGCGATATGCAACGATAGCCTCCGCTTTACTCTTACCAATGCCCGGGAGCTCCATCAGCTGTTCGATGCTAGCACTGTTGATATTCACCGCTGACGATGGCGGTGGCTTTGCGGCATACAACTGGCTGGTGATAGCCAACGTAGCCAGGAGCCCAAGCAATGTAGATACGGATTTCATTCTTTTACATCTCTTCATAACGTTCTCTCCTTTCAGTTATTAGTTCACCGATTCCTTAAGATTTTTTCGTCTCTCCCTAATTTGAATCTTTCCATCGCATGGAAGGGCATCGAGAATTACATTCACTGATCCGTCTCGGTTTGTGAAAGCAGCACCTATCTTTACCCACCGCGACTTTTCATCGCTTCCCTTCACTATAGTAAAAGCATCCTTCGGTATATTTTCACTCATACAAACACCCTCCTTTCTTTTGTAACTGCGAAGTTGCGTTCCAACATAGCAAGCCACATGCCAAAACTCGGCGTTATGAAATAACTGCTAATCTGTCGAAATTATTGGAAGGATACTGCTGGTCAAAAACATACTCGGAAATGCGGGTGCTGCATATTCAATGCGGGTGAAGTGAAACTGGGCAATACTTTTTTACTGAATACTATCCATGACCAAATCCGCTAAGCTGGCCAGGGCATCCCTTTCAATGGATGGTTTAAATTTTTCAATCATCTCCTTTGCGGAAAAACAGGTCTTTGATATTAATTCCCTGGTTGCAGCTATGCCCCCATATCTATCCATTATGCTGCATATATTTCGGAACATATCGTCGGGTGGACACTCAGATAGAAATCCCTCAATTATAATATCTCTCTCGCAGCGATTAGCCCTTTCAAGCGTTACTATCAGAGGGTATGTCATTATACCCCTTCTAAGATCCTGCCCAGAGCTTTTTCCAAGCGTTGACTCCCCCCCGATATAATCCAGAAGATCATCACACAACTGATAAGCTATACCGATCTCGGTCCCATACTTGTAGAGAACCTCTCTATGGCTCCCCTGTATTCCACCCACAATAGCACCCATCTCAGCGGACATGGCAAAAAGGGATGCGGTCTTTTTCTCCACTACCTTCATATACGTTTCAACTTCCATATCGACCTTGTTGCAGTTAGACATCTCAAGAAGTTGGCCCGCCACCAACCTCTCCACCGCACAAGAGGACGCATTCAACAAATCAATATTATTCTCACGGATGATCAGGCTGATACCCTTGGACCATAAGTAATCTCCGACCACGATACTGGTGCGATTTCCGAAACGCTTCCTCACCACCATCGAACCTCTTCTGATAGATGCATCATCCAGCACATCATCATGAAGCAAGCTCGCCGCATGAATCATTTCGATCGCAGCGGCCGTCCTGTAATTATCGGATGATGATGAACCGCACAGATGGGCGGAGAGTAGAAAGATAACCGGTCGGATCCTCTTTCCACCATTCTGAATTATCAGTTCTATTGCGGAATCAGCGAAATCCACACCTGACCCAAGGGCACTTGAAAAGAACTCCTCGAGACGATCCAGATCCTTCCTTATGGGGATTGTAATTCCCTGCATCACGGCATCACTGTGCTAAATAGCTGGCTTTCTTGTCAATGATTGATCCCTGTGCTATTTAAATTAGATGGTTGATGGTTGCCTGATCGTTCACGGACTCACCGGTACGCCCGCCACTATGGCATCCTTTCAGAGGGCATTCATAGGCGCAGGTTATACTGTAAATACGCCGTGCCTGGCAGGCCATGGCGGAAGCGTTGAGGATCTCTCAAAGGTCAGTTGGGAGGACTGGTATGACACTGTCAGAATCTCATACATGACCCTGAAGAGGGATGTGGATCGAGTTTTCTGCGCTGGAACATCACTCGGTGCATTATTATGCCTCAAGCTAGCCCTGGATGAGGGTTGGGGGATAAAGGGAATCGCCCTCCTCGGGACGCCGCTTCGACTCTCCATGCTGGAGAGAATTGCTATAAGCATGGTCAGACATACACCGCTGAAGGCCATTATAAAAAATATTCCGAAGGATTGGAATAAAAGCATAGCGGACCCTGCAGGAAGACTGAAGTACGAGCAGATGAGCTTACCGAAAATACCGTTGAATGCTGTGTTTGAAATAATCGACCTGCAGGTGAAAATCCTGGCCTCTTTGTCGAAGATATCCCACCCACTTTTAATCATGCACGGCAAGGAGGATAAGGTTGCACCGCTCATGAACGTGGATATACTTAAGAACACTGTGGCTTCCAGTATAATCGAAAGTATGATATTTGAAGACTGTCGACATATTTTAACAATGGACTATAAAAAGGAGAGGGTCGCTAAGACAGCGCTCTACTTCTTTAAGCGCTTTTCAAAATAACCGTACCGAATGGTTCCCAAATTAGGGGGAGATCGAGATGAAAAAAACTATAGCGTTATTTTCCGTATTACTTATTGCAGTTCCAATACTCTCGTATGCGCAGGATGCATCACAACCTGAGATAGAGGAGGAAACGCTAGACGCAAGCGTAACCGACGAACTAAAGACCGATTCGGGAGATACCGTAATCGTAAAGGAGAAGGAAACTGCCCATGTAAGCGATGAAGTCAGCTATGAGGATGGCGCCGAAGTGGAGAGGGTGGAAGTTAATATCGATAAGAGTATCAAGATAGCCCCCGCATTTCATAAGAAATACCGTGAAGGCAGTTTTCGTGCAGGACTCGTAGGACCCGGAGTATACGCTGGCAATAAAAATATCAACGTCATGATGGGGCTAGGCGTCGAGGGTGAGTACTTCTTCTTTGAACAGTTCTCTGCAGGGCTTCGCATCAACCTTGCTACCGATTTTAAGAGCGACAACAATCCGAATACTATAGTCAGCTTTGTCCCTCAGGCGAGATACGTCTTTGACCTTGAAAGTGCTCCGAGATGGTCGTTCTATGTTCAAGCAGGTGCTGGAATTGCTTTGGTAGATGGTGGAAATATCGCCGCTGATATTGCAATCCCAGGTGGCGGTTTTTGGTGGCAGTACAACGACAGCATGTCGTTTGGTTTTGATGCCTCGCTACATCTGCTCGTCAGAAGCAACATGATGGTAAGCTTCTTCGCTGGCCCTGCATTCAGATATCAATTTTAAATTGTAGATATCGGCGCAGAACAAATATAGCATATTTATCATATAGTTATATTTACTTCGTATAATATTACAGCAACAATGTCGACAGGTGTAGAGGGTTGGCAGCTGGTCGTTCATATCGATTATGAAAAGAAGCTCCGTTAAGCACAGAATCGATGTCGCAGCGGGAAGGAAGCCTGCCGATCTACTTCTAACAGGAGGAAGGGTTGTCTCGGTCCTCGCTGATGAAATAGTCAAAACTGATGTAGCTATAGCTGACGGTGTAATCGTCGGTTTTGGAAGCTATGAAGCAAAAAAGAAGATCAATCTCAAGGGCGGTTACCTTTCATCGGGTCTGATAGATAGCCATATTCATATAGAATCTACGCTTCTCACACCCGCTGAATTTGCAAAGACGGTCGTCCCTAAAGGCACCACCTCAGTAGTCGCCGATCCACATGAGATCGCAAATGTAATGGGTTCCAGGGGCATCAAGTGGATTTTGCAAGCAAGCGAAGGGCTCCCCATAGATATTAATATCGTGCTACCATCATGCGTCCCGGCATCTAAGTTCGAAAGTTCTTGGGCTAAACTCGGAAGCAAGGAACTCAAAAAACTCGCTCACCTGCCACGCGTGGTAGGCATCGGTGAAGTAATGGATTTCCCAGGGGTCATAGAGGGGCGTAATGAACTTCTGAAGAAGATCCGCTTAATACCTGGCATGCGCGTCGACGGACATGCACCGGGACTTACCGGAAAGAACTTAAATGCATATATAGCAGCTGGAATCCATTCCGATCATGAAAGTACTACGGCATCAGAAGCGCGGGAAAAACTAATTGCCGGCCTTCATATAATGATTCGCGAGGGAACCACGGAAAAGAACCTAATAGACTTGGCAAGTATAGTAACTCCCGCAAATTCTCACCGATGTTTTTTCTGTTCGGACGATAGGAGTGCACACGATCTGATAAAACGCGGACACGTCGATGACATCCTGCGAATGGCAGTTAAGGCTGGAATACCTCCGATAACTGCACTTCAGATGGCCACGAACAATGCTCCCTATTACTTTAGGTTGAAACGTAGAAAGGGTGCTGTAGCTATCGGTTACGTAGCCGACCTTGTCGTCTTCGACGATTTAAAAAATTTTAGAGCTAAAAAAGTTTTTAAGGATGGAAAGCTAGTGGCAAAAAATGGGAAACTGCTGGCACCATGTACACCTTCGCATAAACCACCGGTAGGAAACAGTGTTCATATAAAGAAAATCAGCAAGAATGCGTTAAAAATAAGTGGTCGAAATGGAAAAGTCCGCGCGATCAAATTAGTCCCCAATCAAATAACAACGCTGGTGGAGCTTATAGCACCGAAAATATCCGATGGTCTGGTAGTATCAGATATAGAGCGCGATTTACTTAAAGTCGCTGTAATAGAGCGGCATCATTCCACCGGAAGAGTGGGGTTAGGGCTGGTAAGGGGTTTCGGCATTCAAAAAGGTGCGCTAGCATCTACAGTATGTCATGATGCACACAACCTCATCGTGGTTGGCACCAACGATGAAGACATGCTCATAGCGGCTGATGCGCTAAAAAAATCCGGGGGCGGATTTGCTGCATCATCCAATGGAAAAATACTGGATGTGCTGCCTCTTCCAATTGCAGGCCTGATGTCAGATAAGAGCGCACCTGATGTGGCGGAAAACTATGATCGAATTGAACGGGCATCTAAGAAATTGGGTTCTAAGATAGAGAACCCGTTTCTCTCACTCTCCTTCATGTCGCTATCAGTAGTGCCAAGACTCAGGATAACAGATCGAGGCTTGCTTGATGTTGAGGAGGGAAAGATAGTTTCTCTATTCAATTAGAAGAAATACAAAAAAAGGATTATTTCTGTTATATCAAATTGAGGATATTCAACTCTAGAAACACATCCTCTTCGTCATCATAAATTTTGATCCCCTGAAGAATCTTAATGATGCTCTCGCGACCTTCGTTCTGCATCATCAACAATGACCTCATCCCCTCCAGAAGAATTCTAGCATCAAGTGCATCTGAAACGCTCTTATAAGGTAGGACGGCAAATAGCTTCTGACCATCATTGCTCCAAAAATATAATTCTTTTATTTTCTTCTGACCTGCTAATTTTGGAGCCTTAGTCACCTGGCCCGCTATCATTGAACTCCTTACATCCTCGGGCAACCTGATCTTTGATGGCAGACCGGCTAAGAGTTCTTCAAATGAAGTGCGATAACCTATGGCGAGATGTTCATCATCAAGGAAGGAAAAACAAAACTGCATATCGAGATCGTCACAATACACGCTATTGCCGTTTAATCCTTCAACATCGATTGGACTGACATCCGAGTCACCGAAGGTAGATGTTATTACTTCGACCATCTCCTCCTTATTGTAGCTTCCCTGTGCAACGGCCACAAACCTGGGCTGCAGTGCTTCACCTGCACTATCGAACCCCCCCTGAAACATGAGCATACCTATCGAACTGTTTCTCATTAGGAATGCCTTCAGCAGATCGTATACCCCACCATCCTCCTCTTCCAAAACCTTCATAACGCGAGAGGCTATCATAGGATTTTGCATCAATCGCCAGACATCGAAAAGAATTTCAAAATCAGAATTTGTGGAGATCCACCTTGAAATTTTTGCAACTTTAACACTGGTTGATTCGGCAACATCATATTCCTCCCTCAGAAACTGATGGGTCGAATCTTTAACGATGACGGCGACGAAAAGGATCATCAATGTAAGCAGGAGAAGACGAACAGTTAACTTCCATCTCACCTTCATTCAACCCCCTCCTGCCAGGCATCCACAAATGAAGTGAGGGTTTGCCTAGCCTGCGCCGCACAATACTGCAGCTTGGGGAGCTTCATCATCTTTTTTGGATTTTTTATCAGATCCTCAGCTAGCATCATACCATCAAGCTCGCCGGTTTTGTCCAGGTTATCGGTAAGATCAGGGAGATCCATGTCGAGCGGATCGAACACTGCCCTGGCCACAAGATATGGTACGGAATTAGAATCACATGAGCGAGCCAACTCAAAACTCTCCATATCGATTCCGACTACCGCATGTTTCGTTCCAACGAAGGCTTTCTCATGTGGAGAGCATACCGCCTTTTCAACTGTAACTACTGACCCCACCTTCGCACGAATGCCCTTTTCGTTGCACAGCTTTATCGCTCGCTCAACACTAGCTGCATCAGGGTTCAGCTTAGCACCATCTTTCGCATTTACGATTGCATCCGCGATGATCACATCCCCAGCTGCAAAGCGAGGGTCGGTACCACCGCAGTATCCCACGTGAAGACAGAAATCAGGATGATAGTTTTCAATCAAATAGGAGATCGCGTTCGCCATCGCAGCCCTGCCGATGCCGCTTCGTAATGTTATAATCGATTTTCCGTTATATTTGCCGATCACTATCTGGGATGGGCGGATGTGTATCTTGGAATCCACCTCCATACGTGACTTGACAATGCGTATCTCATCATCCAAGGCCGCGACCAAAGCTAGTGGGTATTGGGACATACAGTTGTTTTACGGCTGAGGGAGAGGGAAGTCAATTCGGTATATTACGCTTAAATATTAAAGAAGTGTCCATTTCGCCATTCTCAACATATCCGACAATTTACTGGTAGAGGTTAGAGCGACAGTAGCCTCAAAGCCACAATGGGCCATACAGTTCGTACATCTGGGATCGCAACCTGGGCCATACTTTTCCCATGCTACATCTTTTATGAAATTGTCATACGATTCATAGTGTTTATCGGTTACGAGATAGCATGGAGCCTTCCATCCGCGGATGTTGTACGTAACATTTCCCCACGGGGTACATGGATAATCACGATTGCCCTTTAGGAAGTCGTAGAAAAGCGGAGTGTTCCAAATTTTTGGACCTGAGGTCACATCATCCAACTCATTGAATTTCTCAATGATGGCGTCCTTCGTAAGAAATACGGATTGATCCTCGACATCGGAGTAGTCGAACCCGGGAGACATGAGGAACCCATCAACGCCTATTCCATCCAGATATTTGACGAGCTCTCTAATTTCATTCGTATTCGTCTGCTTGTAGACCGTAGTATTCGAACAAACTATAAAACCAGCATCCTTTGCCAGCTTGATACCTGCAACAGCTTTATCAAAGGCACCATCCTTTTCGACTATCATATCATGAGTCTTCGCCAGTCCATCGAGATGTATATTGATATTGAACATCTTATGAGGCTGGAAAAGATCGAGCTTCTTATCCAAGACTTGACCGTTGGTGCACAGATAAACAACTTTGCCACGTTCCAAAATCTTTGCGACGAGCTCCTGTATCTCAGGGTACAGGAGGGGCTCCCCACCGCACACCGATACGACAGGGGCTTCACAATCGTCCACCGCTGCAAGGCATTTCTCCAGCGGCAGCATGTCCTTGATATTATCCTTATACTCCCTAATCCTTCCACAGCCAGTGCATGTAAGATTACATGCATGCAGTGGTTCTAGCATCAAGACTAAGGGGAACCTCTTGATTCCACGTCTCTTTTGCCTACCTATATGCTTTGCAACCGCAAGGGTTTGTTTCATAGGAAATCTCATAGTGCGCCTGCCCTATCATGCCGCTAAAGACCCGTCAATCTAAGGATATTCGGAACTATCTAAACCTTTGCTTCCTCATCGCATGTAATATATGTCTCTGGCTAGGAAGGGGGCTTTTAAGAATGTCCGATCAAAAGGAATCGAAGTCAATTATTGGGGGATTACTCAGGAGGGTTTTTCTGATTTCCGCCATTGTCATGGCAATATCTGTCGTAATCGCGATCGCATTACAATCAAAACAAGCAGCGATATCTATCGGCTCCGGATGGGTCATCGGATTTGTCAGCTTCTTCGTGCTGGTTATGACCGTAATGAAATCCTTTTCGGGAGAACACGTTAAGAGCGTGGGTTGGGCGATAGTTGGAATCCTAAAGCTGGGTGTGTTGGGAGGAGTCCTGTGGTTGCTCATAACGAGGGGGCATGTCGAACCATTCTCATTTATGGGTGGATTCTCCATACTCGTCTTCGCCCTCATCATCGAAGGTGTAAGGTTAAACTGTGGAAAAGCAGACGCCATTTAAATGGTTAATAGAGGCCATAAACCTGCACCCCTCGCTCGCAAGCGAGTATATTCACATATCCATGTCCGTAATAGCGCTAGCTATAATAACAGCGCTCTCTATCGCAGTTTGGAAAAGGGCAAAAGTTCCTGAAGATCATCTACTGCCCGATGACAGGGCTTCCGCTATAAATATATTCGAAGTCTTAATCTCTGCTCTATCCAGGATATCTGAAGATATAATAGGACCATCATATAAAAGGCATCTTCCGATTATATGCATCATCTTCATCTACATTTTGATTTGTAACCTGATGGCTGTAATACCTTGGGTCAAGCCACCTACCGAAAATATCAATACGAACCTAAGCGTAGCAATCGTCGTGTTCGTATATTACAATATCGCAGGAATAAGGGAGCTCGGATTTAAGGGGTACTTTAAAAGCATGTCTGGACCGATAGTTTGGATTGCCCCACTCATGCTCGCCATCGAAATAGTAAGCCATATAGTTCGCCCCATATCTCTTTCGATCAGGCTCTTTGGAAATATAATGGGCGACCATATGGTGCTGGGCTTATTTTCCGAACTGATACCGTTTGTTATCCCAATAATATTCATGTTTATGGCAATTTTTATCGCCTTCATACAGGCCTTTGTCTTTACCTTATTGTCGATTATATATATATCGTTAGCAACTGGCGGTTTAGAACAACACCACGCAAAAAAAGTGTCGGACACTTTTTGATCGGGGGGATTATGAAAAAGATCATGGCTATCTTCTACGGAACGTTCGCTCTCCTAATTTCCAATTCTGCTATTGCCCAGGAGTTTGCGGGCAATGCTGCAAAGGATAGCGGGGACATGTTCAAATTCAAAGCGATGGTGGCAATAGCGGCTGGTCTTGCGATAGCAATTGCGACACTCGGCGGTGCCTTCGGCCAGAGCAAGGTTGCCACTGCTGCTATGGAGGGCATCGCAAGAAACCCTGAATCCGCCGGCAAGATCATGACGCCGATGATCATCGCATTGGCCCTAATCGAGTCGCTCGTAATATACGCACTTGTTATCGCTTTTCTGCTTCAGGGAAAAATCTAATACGATTAGGGAGAAGGGTTTACCGTTCAAACCTAAGCGATCATACCTGTTCATCAATAGGCATGCTGGATAGCTTTAAAATGATGTCGAAATTGTCAGACGCATTGCCGTCACCCAATATAGCCTTAGCTTTAACCCTACCTCCACACTTTTGACACTGATGGAGAATCACGTATTCCTTTTTAGCGTGAGTATATACTCCAATAGGCTTCATCAACCCCTTGCACGTATTGGCGCGATCACCTGGATTAATATCGACATGCTTACAATATAGACAATATGGGCAGTGATTCCTTGGCGTGCTGCCTGAAGTTGACGGAACATCCACAGCACAGTTCTCACACTTAAAACCCTCGTTGATCACTTTGAACCTTTTTGTCTCCAGCGCCATTCGTAAAAAGTAACCCTAACTCGCAATTTTAGCAACTGTTGACAATTGGTGCTCTATCTAATGATATACACGCTTCATAAGGGAGGTTTCTATGCAGGCGAAGAGGATGGAGAAGCTTGAAAGTTCTGGAATAAGGAAATTTTTTGAACTCGCGGCAAAGATGAAGAATCCGATCAATCTGTCGCTTGGCCAGGCCCACTTTCCCGTACCGAAACCGGTTAGAGATGCTGCAATAGCAGCGATAAACGAAGGCAAGAGCGGCTACTCAATGACTGCTGGTATTGATGCGCTCAAGGAAGCAGCTTTGAATTCGCTGAAAAAAGATGGCCTTTCGCCTGAGGCGGTAATGGTGACTAGTGGCGCTGAGGGTGGACTTATGACATCCATGCTCGCCCTGGCCGATGAAGATTGTGAGGTTCTTCTCACCGATCCATGTTTTGCAACATACGGACATCTGGTAAAGCTGGCTGATTCAAAGATAAGGCGCATCGACACCTACCCTGACTTTCGCCTGACGCCTGAAAAACTTAAAAACGCGTGTACCGAAAAAACAAAAATATTGCTCTTCAACTCACCCGCAAACCCGACCGGCGTTGCCTATACGGATAATGAAATCGCTGCGATCGCGAAGACGGCTAAGGAACTTGGACTGCAGGTAATTTCCGACGAGGTCTATGATAAATTCTGCTACGATCACGAGCATGTATCGTTCGCAAAATATGATCCAAGTGCCGTCACGATTCGTGCATTCAGTAAAACCTGGGGTATAGCCGGATGGAGAGTAGGATATGCCTTCGGTCCTAAAGAAATCATCGATAACATGATCATGCTTCAGCAATTCACATTTATCTGTTCACCCATGCCTTTCCAGTGCGCGGCTGCCGCTGCATTCGATACGGATATTTCCGATTTGATACAGCAGTATAGGGTAAAAAGGGATATGGTGTACGACGGAATGAGGCATACTTTTGAACTCAATAGACCCGAGGGTGCCTTCTATGCATTTTGTAAACCGAGGAACATCGATAACGAATCATTCATAAAGAGATGTATAGAAAATGAGATACTCGTAGTCCCCGGGAGCGCATTCGGTGAAAAGAATACACACTTCAGGGTATCATTTGCCACAGATGATGAAACACTAAAGCGCGGGATAGACCTGCTTGTGAAGTTGGGATCTTAATATTTAGATAGGCACACATTCTATAGGCAATTGAATCACTTCTTCTCAACCGTTTTCTTTTTCTCAACTTCATATTTCTTCTTACTTCCACCCTGGAATCTTCTGATGATGGGTTTTTTCGGTCCCCTGATTACGGGTATGACATGTCTTGAATAAGGGTATTTGAAGTGAAACCTTGTCATTTCACCACCTATGCCAATAGTATATCCGCTTCTAAGCTCAATCATGATATCCTTTGTATCTCCTGGCGCCAGATGGATCCCCGAAATAAACATCTTTATATTATCCGCAATCCTCTTCGTATCCTTATATCTTACAACAGTACGTATACCCCCTGGAACATACGCCCTGATAACCACCGCCTTCCTGATCTTAAAATCTTTACCCAAGGTATAGAAAAGGGAGATCTGAGGATTCTCTATATCCTTTCTGACTGCCAACCTTTCATACAGTGTGTGTAGCTTTCTCCCATCAGCGCTGTAGATAAGATAACCCTTCATGGCTATTTCAGCCCCCCCTATTAAAAAACCAGCTACCAAAAAAATTATCAGGGGGGTTTTTATCGAAGCTGACTTGAACGTAAAGACCTTGTCATTTTTGATCACCATAGTATCGAGCAGAAGATCATGAAGAGACCTTCTTTGAGGATGCACCATGCCAAAGATCGCAATAGCAAGAAATGTGAGCGTGCCTATCAGTTCAAGCAGAACAACTATCGGCGAATAGCCATTTGCCTGATTCGTAAAGAGGATAACGGTCGCAATAATCGCGAACGGGGAATATCTTAAAAGCGCATCAAGAAAACCGATATGTGTGCCATCGATCTTTACTACCTCTATGCCTGTAAACCTCTTCCCAAGGGTCCTGCCCCCTCCAATTGAGCTGTCGAGCATTCCAAAATAGATCGCTGAAATAACAATTCCGATCCACCAGCCATTATCACCGATGAAGAATAGGTACCTTCCCCCGATCATCGTAATAAGGACGCCTGTCGCCATAAGGGCCAATCCATCGATGATAAATGCAACAACCCTTCTGACGGTAACCCTCCATACCGGATTATCGCTCGTACTTTCGTCCGCTCTTTCGGTGTCCCTTTGACACCTAACCTGCTGAGATAACTTTAACTGTAGATCGCCATCATTCATGTTCGAAATAGTATCATTTCTTGAAAACCGTGTCTTTGAAAAGTTCGGGAGATATAAAAAATGGACCCCCTGGGATACGTTGACTTTCAAGGTCTCTGCAGTTATAGGCCTTGCAACTCTACAAGAACAATCAAAGGAGATGAAGATGAGCTCTGAATCGATGGCACTGTTGGGCGATGAAGCAATCGCTATGGGGGCAATTCATTCAGGAATATCAGCGGCTTATGCATATCCAGGAACGCCTGCTACGGAAATTCAGGAGGCGATACAGAAATACGTCGCAGCCTATCCGGATCCCAAAATTAACTCTGCATGGTCAATCAACGAAAAAGTCGCAATGGAGGAGGCGGTAGGTGCATCACTGATAGGTAAGCGATCCCTCGTAAATATGAAACATGTCGGTGTAAACGTTGCCGCGGATCCGTTTATGAATGCTGCTATAACCGGTTGCGGTGGTGGCATAGTGATAGCTGCTGCGGATGACCCATCTATGCACTCCTCTCAGAATGAGCAGGACAGCAGATACTATGCCGATTTTGCAAAGATCCCATGTTTCGAGCCATCGAATCAGCAGCAGGCCTACGATATGACGCGCGAGGCATTCGATATAGCTGAGAAATATGAAGTGCCGATCCTTCTGAGGCTTACGACAAGACTCGCTCATACCAGAGCACGTGTCAGCTTTGCAAAACCAAGGGGTCAAAACGAGCTCAAACTCCCAGACAATTTCAAAAAATGGACGCTTCTTCCATCGAATGCTCGCCCCCAATACAAGAAACTTCTGCAGAAACAAAAGGACCTGATAGCCTATTCGGATGCATCTGCGTTCAATGAATTAAAGATAACCAAGGGTTCAAAGTTAGGAATTATCACTTCCGGGCTTGGATATAACTACCTGATGGAGAATATTCAAGATGGTTCCATAGAATGTTCCATACTCAGGATCGGCGTATATCCGCTTCCCGAAAAGAAGATTAAGGAGTTGGCCAGTTCCTGTCAGGAAATACTAGTTATTGAAGAGGGATATCCCTACATAGAGAGATACCTGCCATCCTATCTCATGCGCTTCGGAATTAATGTTTCAGTAAAAGGCAAGCTCGATGGGACACTTCCTGAACAGGGCGAACTAACTCCAGGAATAGTTAGAGCTGCCCTTGGCATGGGATCACTCGAAAATTGTGAGTCGGATACATCTGGGCTTGTTAGGCCAAGGCCTCCTGCGCTTTGCAAGGGATGCCCACACCACGACACATATCTTGCGCTCAATGAAGCACTGAAGGGTAAGGAGAAGGAACGAATCGTCTTCTCCGATATCGGTTGTTACACGCTTGGGGCATACCCTCCATACGAGACGATACATTCCTGCCTCTGTATGGGCGCATCGATCTCCATGGCCAAGGCCGCCGCTGAAAATGGTCTCAAGTATGCTGTAGCTGTAATCGGCGATTCCACATTTGATCACTCCGGAATCACACCGCTTCTTGAGGGAATAAAACGGGAGAACCCCTTTACCGTAGTTATAGTTGATAACTCCACAACAGCAATGACTGGTGGACAGGACACGATCTGTGGCGAAACGGCGTTGGAGAAGCTCGTAGTCGGCATGGGAATAGACCAAAAACATCTTCGTAGAATCATCCCCCTACCAAAACAACATGAGCAAAATGTAAAAGTATTTGAAGAGGAACTTGAATACGCTGGACCTAGTGTCATTATAGCTTTGAGAAAATGTATTCAAATCAAATAGTGCGAGGTGCCAAATGAAAAAAGATATTATTTTTGCAGGCGTGGGTGGACAGGGAATCGTATCAGCTGCAGCCATGATAGTAACTCAGGTTGATAAGTTGGGCTTTCAGTGCAAACAGAATGAAGTACACGGCATGGCTCAGCGCGGCGGCTCCGTAGTATGTCACGTGAGAATCTCCGATGGCCAAATTTACAGCGATATCATACCGAAGGGATCAGCTGACCTAATCCTCGCTACCGAACCGATGGAAGCCTTGAGGTATATCGAATATCTATCAAAGGATGGCACAGTAATTACAAGCAACAGACCGTTTAAGAATATCGACTATCCCGATGAGAAGGATATCATCAATTCAATTGAGAAACGCAGCAACTCTATAGTGGTTGATGCCAACGGCCTTGTCGATGAGCTTAAAAATGAGCGCGTTATAAACGTCGCTATGATAGGTGCCCTTTCAAAGGCGATCGGAATAGAAGGCCTTAAGGATGGCATTCTCAAGGATGTTGAAAAGCGTTTTTCAAAAAAGGGTGAGGCTGTCGTGCAGCTCAACCATAAGGCCTTTGAATTCGGAGAAGCGGCAGTTCAGTAGGAACTCAATAACACTTCAATAATTATTTTTTAAAGTATCCGCAAACACTTGGCGACGGTTCTTGCGGCTTCATCGACACTTCTGAAGGTTGGAATACCCTCTTCCAGCAACCTCTTTGCAAATGCATTGTACTTCCATCCCGATTCAAATGACACAACAAACGGCTTCTTAGCGCCTTTCTTGATATCAATGAGACGGCTTAAGATGCCACCTTCGGCCATCATATCCTCTCTATGCCTCTCACCCTTTTCACACGTATTCATCATCACAGTCTCCGGAACAATGGAATATATGCCAATGTCGACCGCACCATCATCCAAGGTTGCTCTGATAATTGCATCGTAGCCTTCATCATTCATCATGGGGGAGAGGTCTAGGATATCACCCTGATCTATGATCGATGATATACCATATGCTGTAAAAATATCCTGAAGCCGAGCCCTTGTTTTCTCATTCAACGAAGCAATTCCAAACTTTTTCGATTTTGTAGCAGTAAGATGATCAGCTATAGCACACTTTTCAAAACCAGCGTTCGAAAGACCTGCTACTCCAATTTCATCTTTATTATTTAGCTCCGACAAACCTTCACAGTATGTGCAAAGCATCATCAGTGAATTGAACTCCTCATACGTATCGGCAATAAGGGCACCTGCCTTCGTCATAAAATCATAGAACATTTCATAATCGCCCGCCATCGCAGCGGTATGACCTTTGGCAGCCTCCATACCAGCCTCTGTCCTGCCGGATTTGTAGATAACTACAAAGCGTCCATTCTCTCTTGCGGCTTCGATGAGCTTCATGAGCCTTAGACCGTCACCCTCATTCAAACCTTCGATATAGAGCCCATAGCAACGCAGCCCATCTTCATCGATAAGAAATTCCAAGAAATCGACAACGGAGAGGTCCATCTGGTTGCCAACCGATATGGAAACTTTCGGCGCCACAATATTTCCCAGATCCGATATCCTCGTGATCATGAACGCTCCACTCTGACATATGAGCGCAGCGCCACCTGATCCCTTCCCAGTTCCCGATGACTTGTATTTCGGAGTAAAGAGCGTCTGTGTGTCGTGATATATATTTCCCAAAGTATTCGGACCGTTAATCACGGGACGCCTGTCAGGATCCAAGGAGTCGAGCTTCGCCTTGAGTTCATCCTGAATCTTCACCCCAGCCTTTGTCTCACCAAAACCTGCGGATATGATCTGGTAGGATTTGGCCGCATATTTATCCAACCCATCAGCAACTAACGGCGCCGCTATCTTTGCCGGAACACCAACTATGAAACAGTCAACCGGTTCACCGCCTCTTGCGGCAAGGAGGGCGGCAATATCATCGTGACATTTGATACCATCAATCTCCTCCTCCTTAGGGTGAACTAAATAGATAGACTCCCTTGGCATTTTTGATTTTAGAAATTTTGAGAGAATTATATTTGATGGATTTGCCCTGTTCTTTCCTGATGCACCAACGATGGCTACCGATTTAGGTTCGAGAAGGTTCGCTATCCTTGTAATAGGTTTCGAAGGAAGATTACGGCTCCCACCCCTTCTAACCCTTACGACTCCATCCAGGGCTAATATATCGCCATCCACAGCTATCGCTGGATTGATCTCCGCCTCCTCGATGATAAACTTAGTATCGGGATTGTCTGAGGAATAGTACCTTGCTAGCATCTGAAGGTTTTTGAGAACATCCAAGAATTTCTGAAATGATAGAACCCTAGAAGTTCCTCTAACATCACCCTCAAGATATTTAAGTATTGGAAGATCTTTCAGAAGATCCTTTGATTTCCCAAGATCTATTGATGCCGGAAGAAAGATCTGTGCACATCCGGATTTCATGAGTTCTTTATAGTTTTCTGTGGAAGTTCCACCAAATCCAGCTGCGAGACATGGACCAAAAAATGGATCTTGGTACATACCCAAAAGAAGTTCCGAACCAAGGGAGCACTTATACTCCTTCTGCTCTACGAATAGAACACCCTCTATATTTTCAATTCTTCCGTGGAAATCAGATATAATATCAAATGCATTTTCTACGCTTACATCGAATCTGATTCCATCGATTTCTGTCTTGTGGGTTGCGCCCATCAAAACTACTTTCGCAACATATGTTTTATTTGAAAGTTTTTCTCGCAGCTCTTCCTTTGCCACGCCAGCCTTGAAAAATTGCCAGCAGGGAGATTGGATGCCTATTGCATCAAAGACCTCATACGCCTCATGTTCGAAGAGCGTTCCATCACCCCTCTCACAGGCAGTTTCTAGAATTTCGTCTATTCTTGAGAGGCCCTGAAACCGCTCAATATCAGCATCGCAGAGATATTGCATAAATCCTCCTATCGTTTGAAGGATATATCCCTTTCCTGCAACATCTGTAAAGTGGCTATCCTAGACAAAACTGTCGCAATAACCTAAACTCCTGCCAATCATATTCACCGGAGGAAAACCCATATGTCCGCTAGAAAGATACCCTACAAAGAACTCAGATGGCTTCCGACCAAGAAGATTTTAGGTCAATTCAAGGAACCAAAAAAGCTAATGCCCACCAAAGCTATAGTCGGTCAGAAACGAGCGACCGATGCGCTAGACCTCGGCCTTAAGCTATATAAGCCTGGATATAACATTTACGTCGCCGGCATCGCCGGTACCGGTAGAATGACGACCATCAAGAGAGCCCTCGAACAGGTGTGTAAGGAATACGATAAGGCGCCTTCGAAAACTGACGGCTTCAATGGCGCTCCAGACAGATGTTACGTCTATAACTTCACCGATCCATCACAGCCCGTACTGCTATCCTTCTCCAGGGGACAGGGCAGGGTATTTCGTGACGACATGGGTGAGCTAGTTCGAGTGCTCCGGACTGAAATACCGAAAACTTTGGAATCTCAGCACATACAGCGCGAACGTGAGATGATAATCGACAGATATCAGAGGCAGGAGAAGAAGGTCTTCGAAGAGTTTGCAGAAAGCTTGAAGACCGAAGGCTTTGCGCTGATTCAGGTTCAGGAGGGTGGATACGTCGCGCCGAGTGTATTTCCAATAGTAGGCAATGAGGCTGTGTCGATAGATTATCTCGACAACCTCGTTAAAGAAAAAAAGATGGAAGAGAAGGAGCGGGACAAAAAAGTAAAACGTCATAAGGAGCTTTCTGCAGAACTTAAACGGGTGCTTACTAAAGCGAGGGCGCTTGGCAAGGAGATGCACCACGCTATGGACAAGCTTGTTCAGCGCTCAGCATCGCTGGTTCTTGATGGCCTTATGGATGATTTGCAATCACGTCATAAGGATGAGGATGTAAGAAAGTACTTACTCAGAGTCAAAACGCATATACTGAATAACATCGAGGCCTTCTCTGGAAAGAAGGATGGGGGAGCGGAACATGGAGGTCAGGGCGGAGGTGAAGGCATTATAGTTTTAGGCGGTGCGCCCTCACGTCCACCGGAAGATCAGTTTTGGTACTATGAGGTAAACCTCCTCTACGACTCATCATCCGAAGGATCTGAGCACAAGAAGGTCCCGATTGTAGAGGAACACAATCCGAGCTACACGAATCTTTTCGGTGCAATCGAGTATAACGTAGGCCACGGCGGTTTCTGGAGCACCGACTTCAGACATATAAAGTCTGGGTCATTACTACGAGCCGACGGTGGATATATCATTATCAACGCGCTAGATATTATGAGGCGCCCTGTCGTATGGGATCAACTTAAGAGGGTTTTAAAGACGGAACAGTTATCGATTCAACAACCTGAAACATATTTCCAGGTTGCACCACTATCCCTAAAGCCAGAGCCGATAGATCTGAGGGTGAAAGTCATTATGGTCGGCCCATCCTGGGTCTACCACCTCCTCTATCATCATGAAGAAGATTTTGCGAAGACCTTCAAGGTCCTATCAGATTTTGGAACGACGATGCCTCTGACCACCGATTCTACGAAGCAGTTTGCATCCGTGCTGAAAGCGGTCTGCGAAAGAGGCAAAATGCGGAACTTCGATCAGGATGGAATTATCGCGATGATTGAACATGGAATTGAAGAGGCTGGACAGCGCGACAGGATATCCACTCGTTTTGCCTACATCACAGATATACTTCGTGAAGCGGACTATTGGGCTAGTCAGGACAACAAAAAACACATCGGAAGAAAACATGTCGAGCGTGCGCTTGATGAGAAACGCGAGCGACACGGCTTAACTGAGGAACACGTGCAAAGATTGATAGATGAGGGAGTGCTCCTCGTCGACACCTCAGGTAAACGCGTAGGTCAGATCAACGGCCTATCCGTCTATCAGATGGGACACGTCTCTTTTGGTAAACCTTCCCGCGTAACCGCCACTACATCTGTGGGCATGAGTGGGATCGTAAATATAGAGCGCGAAGCTAAGATGTCAGGACCTATTCACGATAAGGGCGTATTGATACTCACGGGATACCTAAGACAAAAATACGCTCAGCGTGAGCCACTGAACCTCTCAGCCTCACTCTGCTTCGAGCAATCCTATGGTGGTGTTGACGGAGATTCCGCATCATCTACGGAGATCTACGCTTTGCTCTCCGCCCTATCTGGGGTTCCCATAAGGCAGGATTTGGCGGTAACCGGTTCTGTAAATCAGTTGGGGGATATTCAACCTATTGGAGGCGCCAACGAGAAAATCGAAGGTTTCTTCGATGTATGTAAATCCAGAAAACTCACCGGAAAGCAGGGTGTTGTCATTCCAGTACAGAATGAAAGACATCTGATGCTCAGAGGGGATGTCGTCAAAGCGGTTAAGGCTGGAAAATTCCATATCTATTCAGTATCCAACATCGATGAAGGCATTGAACTTCTAATGGGGAAACCAGCCGGCAAAGTCAGAAAGGATGGAACCTTTCCGCCTGGCAGCATCCACGCCCTAGTCGCAAAGAGAATTTCAAAGATGAACGCGGTTCTTGCGAGCATGGGTGGCGGTAAATCTCTAAAAGATGAAAAGAAGGTCGCAAAAAACACCAAAAAGAAGGTCGTAAAGAAGAAGAGCAAAAAGAAGGTCGTAAAGAAAAAGAGCAAGAAGAAGGTCGTAAAGAAGAGGGTGAAGAAGAAAGTTGCTAAAAAGAAAAAACGTTAATTTAACTCCTGGAGTTTTGGCTCTTCCCTCAACTCCAGGGTTTGGAAATGGGTTTAAATTGATTATGGATAAAGCCACTAAAAATCTAATAGAATCGGTCCTATCACTCCCAACCATGACCTTCAATGAAACCGCCGTGTCTACCTTTATAAAATGGTATGCGGCAGGTCTAGATCTGGACGTCTCGGAGGATATGGCTGGAAATGTGATAGTAAATTATTCAGGAGGTTCTAAGTCGGGCATTACCTTCAGCGCCCACATGGACCACCCCGGTTTTGAAATCATTCAGGCCAAGGGAATGGATGGCACTGCAGCTCTTTGGGGCCGTGTTGACGTAAAGTTTTTTTCAGGATCAAAGGTTATAGTTCATACAGCTGACGGACCATGCAAGGCGACTATTGGAAAACTCTTAACGGGGAAGAGCTCCAACGGTAAACCATGCTTTCAGATCAAAGCCAAATCCGAAATGTCGAAAGGTGATTTCGGGCATTATGACATCCCATACATTAAATTTAGCGATGACAGGATAAGCGCCCTCGCAGCAGATAACCTGATGGGAGTATCCTCCATATTAGAACTTATGACCAGGCTCGTCGCTAAGAAGGCTAAAGTGAATGTAACCGGATTCTTCACGCGCGCTGAGGAGGCCGGTTTTCTAGGTGCTTTTGCTGCAATGGAATCCGAATCGGTGTCGAAGAAGAACCCACTTATAGTTATGGAATGCAGCTCCGCCCCTGGCGGTAAAGTTGATATAGGTGGAGGCCCAGTCATCAGATCCGGTGATGCGCAGAGTTCATACAACCCTGAAGTTGAAGCATGGTTGATCGCATCGGCAAATATGGTTTTGAAGAAGAATAAAAAATTCAAGCACCAGCGGGCATTATTGAAGGGCGGCCGGTGCGAAGCCTGCGTATATATTTCAGAGGAATATCTGGTTGGAGGAATTGCGCTGCCGCTTGGCAATTATCATAACCATGGGCCGAAGAGCTACGCGCCAGAATATATATCGGCTAATGACTATTCTGACATGATTCTGCTTATGGAAGAGCTGGCAAAGAGCCCCATGCCCAAGGATTTTCTAAAGAGCAAGGTCGATCCCATCTGGAAGAATTATCACAAATTGAAGAAGAAACTGATCGAAAGTAAATAGCGCAACTTAAATTTCTTTAAACGTAGAAGTGAAATGTCTGATGCCCTTCGTTTCAATCTCGAAGGTAAGGCCAGTCGAGCGATCCTTCTGTCCGCTGTACACGGAGTGCACCACATCAGCAACATAATCGAAATGTTCCAACGTATAGACGCGCCTTGGAATTGTGAGTCTACACAGATCGAGTGCTGGTCTTACATTCTTACCCGTATCAGGATCACGACCGGCGAGACATGAGCCGATCTCGACAGCGCGAATGCCACCCTCTCGATAGAGCTCCACGACCAAAAGCTGCGCAGGAAACTGATCTTCGGGGATGTTCTTATAAAAGCGCCTGCCATCAATGAACACCGCATGTCCACCAACTGGAGTCACAATTGGAACTTCACGCTTCAACAACTCGTTCCCAAGATAAGCGGTCTGCCCTATCCGGTGAGCTAGATAACCCTGCTCAACAACTTCGTAGAGACCTTGAGCCATCGCATCCATGTTCATTCCGCTCATGCCGCCGTAGGTGTAGAAACCCTCAAATAAGATATCCGTTGGCTTCAAATCCTCGTAGAGTTCCTCATCTCGAAGTGCCAAAAAGCCACCTATAGGAACGAGTCCATCCTTCTTCGCACTCATCGTGCAACCCTGAACATATGAAAACATCTCACGTACGATCGATCTTATTGATTTATTTTTGTAACCCTTTTCGCGCTGTTGAATGAAGAATGCATTTTCAGCAAAACGCGCAGCATCAAACAAAAGCCTCAGATGTTTATCTCTACAAAAATCTGAAACCTCTTTAATATTTTCCATCGAGACCGGCTGACCACCGCCCGAGTTACATGTTACGGTAATCAGAACGTATGCGATTTTATCCTTACCATATTTGTCATAACTTTTTTCCAGCAGGTTTAAATCTATATTACCCTTAAACGGATGCTCAATTGTAGCATCACGCCCCTCCTCGATGGTACAGTCTATCGCACGTCCACCACGAAACTCGATATGTGCCTTGGTAGTATCGAAGTGCGTATTGCCAGGTACAACCATACCATCCTTTATAAGGATATGATCCAAAACCTGCTCGGCAGCCCTGCCCTGATGAACCGGAATCACATGAGGCAAACACATGATATCGTGAATCGCCTCCTCAAGTCTGAAAAAAGACTCCGAACCCGCATACGACTCATCCCCTAACATCATCTGAGACAACTGCTCCTGGCTGAGAGCACCCGTTCCAGAATCCGTAAGCAAGTCGATATATACATGCTTGGATTTAAGTCTGAAGACATTTAATCCAGCATCCCTGATTCTCTCCTCCCTCTCTTCGCGCGAGAGGAGTTCAATCGGTTCGACTACCTTTATTCTATAAGGGACAACATTTCTCGTCATAACATATTCCTCAACATGTAGTAACTTACCCTTGCCTACGCTGTTTTCTTCGATGACATATCACTGCCTTGCACCGATGCACCAATCCATCCCTTTGCAACGACGAGCACCACTGGTGTTATCATCGCAATTAATGCGTATATGAGCCAGAGGGTCTGCGTATTCATCGTGCCATCCGCAGGACAATACCTCTGTAGAAACCATCCTGAGTAAGATGCCGTGATGAATTTCGTCATAAACCATGGCAGCTGTGCAATACCCATGTACGCACCGGTTTTTCCCTCAGGTGCAATTTCGGCAACCCACTGCAGAAATCTAGGCTGCCACATGGCTTCACCAATCGACATCAAAATAGTGTGAAATAGTTCATTTTGATGTAACTACA